>DASVFB010000137.1:0-23263 GCA_036380275.1 Gaiellaceae bacterium
GGAACATCTGCGGTCGCAGATCGAGGACGCGCAAGGTCCGCCAGAGTTGACCAAGAACGAGATCGAGCTGGTGCGGTTCATCCGCGAGCACCCTTTTGACTTGTCACCTGGTTAGTTTGTGAGCGGTTCGAGCAGGAGACCCGTTCTGTCTTCGATACGCACGCGACCGGGAGACACCACGGACCCGTAGACGCCAAACGGAAGCTGCTCGGTCGCTCCCTCCGGCCGATACGAGGCGAGCGTGACGAGCGTCGGTAGGTCGATGACGCCTGTGTCGGGGTCGCGAGAGGTGACCACGCAGCGTCCGATGTCACCGTTGATGAGGATCGTCGCCTCGCCGATCCGAACCTCGGTTCCGATCCAGGCATCCTCCTCGTGCGCGTCGACGCCGTCGATCTCGAACAGCATCCGAAACCGTCGCCCGTCGACCTCGTCGATGGCTCCGGCCTCTTGGCGGAGCCGCTCGAGCGAGGCGCGCGAGACGAGCGACACCGTGCCGCCCTCCGGCGTCCGGTCGACGGCGCCGTCGTCGGCCCAGAGGAGCTCCAGCGGCCGACCGACAAACTGCGAGATCGCTTGTTGCCACGGACCGATCACGCAGCGCGACGGTCGCGGGAGCCGATAGAGCTGCGCGTCGACGGGCTCGCCAAGCTCGACGATCCCCTCCACACGTTCGCCGTCAGGAAACGTGAGCGCCAGACGATGCGTCTCCTCGTCCCACTCGGGGCGGATGCGCATCATCCTCCCGTCTCGCTTGCCTGCATACAGGGCACCCTGCTCGTCGCGGAGCCAGAAGCGCCGGTCGCCGATCACCCCGCCTTGTTCGAGCATCACCTCGTCCGGGTGGACGAGGCCGAGCGACTTCACCGGCGCAATCGAGATGCGGACAACGCGGCCGGGCACGGGTAAGGGGCTAGGCGCGCCGCCGCACGGGTGATGTATCGGTGAGTGCGATTCCGAGGCTGCCGAGCTCCGTCTCGCCGCGCGGGGTCAGCCGGACCGCTCGCGACGACGGTTGTCTGACCGCCCAGCCCGCGTCAAGCACGGCGGAGCAGATTGCTGCGCCCAGCGCACCGGCCAGGTGCTCGCGTCGCTCGGTCCAGTCGGTGCAGACGCGAAGAAGCGGCCGGCGCCGACGCGGGAGGGCGTCGAGGTCCACTCCGAGCTCTCCGAACCACGCTCGCGCGCACCGCCCGAGCGAGAAGTCTCGCTCGACCGCGCCCGCCGCGAGCGCCGCGTCCGCGATCGCCACGCCGAGCCGGCCCGCGAGGTGGTCGTAGCACGTCCTTGCGGCGCGGAGCTGATCGCGGCGCGTCCACCCGCGCAGGCCGGTCGCCTCGCGCTCGTGCGAGAGTTCCGCCAGCGCCTCGTACGCAGCAGCGACCGACGGACCAGCCAGCTGAACAAGACGCTGCCGACCGGTGCGGCGTACCACGACGACGCCTCCGCCCTCCAGTCGGCTCAGGTGCTCGGTCGCCGTCGAGGCCGCGATGCCCGCAGCCCTCGCCAGCGCCCCAACGGCATGCTCGCGGCTGTCCATGAGGACGTCGATCATGGCGACTCGGGATCGGTCGGCGAACAGTCCCGCGACGTATGCCGTGTCCAGTCGGGGCATGGCCAGAGCGTACGCGCCCGGCGCTTCGGTGCAGGCCGAACGATCGCGTCTGACGTTTGCGGCTATATGGCCGGGCGACCGCGAGTGAGGGTCTTGACGAGTTGGAACTTGGCGGCATGGCCGGGCTCGCGCCCGATCGCAGTGACGGGCTCGACGGTGACTGTGTCGAGGAGGTTGAAACCCCAATTCGAGTAGGGGCGGCGGCCGAGCCGCCGCCCCTACCGTCAGCGTGTTTAGGTGCAGTGCACCCGCGGATTCCACGGCTGGAATGTCCCGGCCGGGTTCGGGTGCCAGATCCAGACGTGGAGCGCCCAGAAGGCCGGGATCCCGAAGCGGTTCCCGTCCGGCGAGAAGAAGAACGGCTGCCCGAAGAGCTCGGGTGGACCCGTGTGCCCGGCAGCCGTCCACGCGGACGCGAAGACGATGTATTCGAGCGCGGCCAGCTTCGGCTTTCCGGCTGCGTTCGGGGCGTAGACGAGCGCCTCGGGCCGGGTCGGATCGAGAACGGCATCGCCCAGGAGCGGTCCATTCGCCCAGTGGACGCCCATACCGCCGACCGGCTGGTTGTCGATGCAAACGACGCCGAACTTGTCCTTGACCAGGGTGTTCCACCCTGCGTGCTGTGCCTGGTCGAGGTCGTGGAAACGGGCCGTTGCCTGAGCAGCCACGGCCGTCAACGAATGCTCGTTACCGGCCGAGGCGAACGTGATCGACGTCAGCAGAATCGTGACTGCCACCAGGCCGACGAGCGTGGCGCCGAGCGCGATCCGAAAGTGTGCCTTTCGCATTATTCGAACCTCCTCATCCATCGAAGTGGGGATCGAGAACGCGGACCTGGGTGATCCGGTCGACAGGCAGTCCGTTGCGGGCCGCTGCCCGCCTGATCGCCTCCGGACTGGGCGCCTCGTAGACACAGAACGTCGCCTTGTCGTTCGCGCTGACGTACGACTGCAGCCACGTGACGCCCTCTTCCGCGTTGCGATCGACTACGTTGCGGCAGTCGGCTGCGCCCGCCGGGGTCGCGGGGATGCCCAACCCGGTGGGAAAAGTGCGTTCGATTACATAGCGGGGCATCGCTCCTCCTCAGCTCGCGTTTCTCCTTACAACCGAGGATGCGGACGCGGACCCGCCGCGGCATCGGCGGGCCTGCCTACATTTGGCGAGCCTGGCTACCTATCTTGGCCCGCGAGGCCGAGCCGCACGGCTCGGGCGCTCGCCTCGGCGCGCGTGCGGACGGCGAGCTTTCGCAGGGTCGTCGCAACGTGGTGGTCGACAGTCCGCTGCGAAACGACGAGGCGATCGGCGATCTGCGAGTTCGTGAGCCCCTCCGCGAGCAGCTCGAGTACCTCAAGTTGGCGCGCCGTCAGACCGGCCGGGTTCTCGCGCGTCGCAGCGCGGGGCCCTCGTGGGAGACCGCGCACCCCACGCTCGCGCAGCCGCCGAGCCACGATCGCCGCAGCCGGGCGAGCGCCCAGCCGCTGCAGTTCGGCGAGCGAGCGCCGCAACGCCTTCTCGTCGTCGGCCGCCGCCAGTGCGAGCGCTGCCTCGTAGGGGCAGCCGATCGCCGCCCAGGCATCGGCCGCCCGCGCCCAGTCGCCGGCGAGCTCGAGCGCGTATGGCTCGGCAGCTCCTTCGGGCGCTTCCTCGTCGAGGCCGGCGCGCCGACGCCATTCGGCGAGCTCGCCCACGAGCATCCGGGAGTTGCGCTCTACGGCGAGGGACAACGCTGCCTCGGTCGCGGCCTCAACCGCATTGCGCTCGCCCTCCAGCCAGGCCGCCTCCGCCCTCGCCACCGCCACCGGGCCGAGCCTTGTCAGCTCGCCGGTCGGCTCCGCCAGTCGCCATGCCTCGTCGAGCGGCTCCCATTGCCCCGGATCTCCGCGCCGCGCTCGCACGAGGCCGAGCACGACGAGCGAGACGATCCTCGGCGTGATCGAGGTGCGCTGGACGCGAAGCACTGCCGAAGCGGAGTCGGCCGCATCGGCCCAGCGACCCTGGTCGAGCTGCAACCGTGCCCGAAAGGCGAGCAGATAGAACAGGAAGAGATCGAGGCCTCGCTCGCTGCAATACCCGATTCCGGCCTCGAGGTAGTTGCTCGCAGCCGCGTGGCGGCGCGCGATGACTGCCGTCTCGGCGAGCAGAACATATGCCCGCGCGACCTGCTCGGCGAGCCCGTCTCGCCGCGCGATCTCGAGACTCTGCTCGAGCCTCACGATGCCGCCGGCGCCCAGGGTGGCGACGCCGAGCGTGGCGAGTGCGTGGACGGAGATCTCCGTGTCTTCGAGACGGTCCCCAAGCTCCAGCGCACGAGCGGCCCAGCCGGCAGCCTCCTCCGACCTCTGCGCGGCGAGGCAATTCGAAGCGAGGTTCGCGTAGGCCATCGCCAGCTCGCTCCCGGCGGGCAGCGTCTCGAGCAACGCAACGGCTTCGCGTGCCCGGCGCTCCGACTCCGCAGTTCGGCCCGGGCACCAGAGGAAATCCGAGAGCCGGCGAAGCACGTCGCCTTCCCTGAGTCGGTCGCCCTGCGCGGTGCGGCATTCGAGCGCTTCTCGTAGCGCTGCAATCCCTTGGTCGTACTCATCGGTCACGTAGCAGGCGCCAGCGCGCAACTCGAGAAGGTCGGCGCGTTCTCGGGGTGAGAGGCGATGACCGAAGCGGAGAGCACGTGCGTACTGCGCGGCAGCCTCGCGGTAAGCGCCTAGCGAGGCAGCTCGCGCGGCCGCGCCGGGTGCGAACCGGAGTACCGCGTCAGCGTCCCGTGCCGCCTCCGCGTGGTGAGCAAGCCGGGCGAGGTCGGGCTCGCCGCTCGCCGGGTTGGACAGCGCCGCGAGCGCGGCCCTGTGCAAACCGACCCGCCGGTTTGGCGCGACCGACTCCTCGACCGCCAAACGCGCAAGCTCGTGCCGGAACGCGACGCCCGAGGGGTCGGCCGCGAGCATCCCCGATGCGAGACATTCCTGAAGACAGCCGACGTTCTCCGCGAGCGCGTCCAGGAGCCAAAGCTCGGCCTGCGGCGGCACCAGCGCGACGGCCTCGAGCAGCGACCTGGCTGCCGTACTCAGGCGCGCAACGCGTGCGAGCACGGCATCCCTGACCGTTTCGGGTATCTCGTCGACGCCCGCGGCCAGCGCCTCGACGACGAAGAAAGGGTTGCCTGCGGTCTTGCGGTAGAGCTCGTCCGGATCCACGCCAGTCGGCTGTGCAAGCCGGGCGACCGCCGCGGGAGAGAGACGATCGAGCTTCAACCGCCGGACCGTCGCGCTCGTCGCGAGCTCCCCGAGCACGCGCCGCAACGGGTGGCCTGGGTCGAGCTCATCGTCACGGAAGCTCGCGACGACGAGCACCGGCACCGCGGCGACTCTGCGGGCGAGCAGCTTCAGCACATCGAGCGTGGCCTCGTCCGCCCAGTGCACATCCTCGAGCACGAAAACGGTTCCAGGGTGCGCACTCAGCTGACGAACGAGCGCCGCCGCAAGCTCGTGCGGCATCGCGCCGTTCGTGACGAGTTCCTCGAGCGGCCCGCCGGCTTCCTCGGCAACCGCGAGCAGCGGGCCCAGCGGCCGCGGAGTGAACAGCGGATCGCAGCCACCCCAGAGGATCGGAGCCGATCCCCCACGTTCCCTGCAGAACCATCGTAAGAGCGCGGTCTTTCCGACCCCAGCCTCCCCGCCGACGAGCACGACCCTCCCCTTACCGCTGCGTCTTACCGATTCCAGCGACTCGCAAAGCGCGTCGAATCCCGCAGCGCGCTCGAGCAACTCAGCCAGAGCATCGGAGACGGGCCGTTGGGCGGCGTCGCGCATGCCCCAATCGTGCACCTATACGCGCGTCGGCGCTACGACGATTTTCGCGTTAGTCCGGGTATTCGTCCTTCCGCCAGGTGCGCGGCTCGTCGGGCTGGGCTCTTGGCGTTCGTTCGAGCAGGAAGCTGAAGTACGGCGAGACGAACGGGTCGGGCGCCGACACCGTGTACGTGTGGTAGACGGTCCCCTTCTCGCGAGCGAAGGCTATCCAGCTCGGGTTCTCGCGCAGACCGTCCTTCAGCTCGGCTCCGATCTGGCCCGACCACTCCTCGAGCCAGTCGGGCGGGTCGTCGATCATCCCCTTGAGCTCGGGAATCTGCTGCGCCTGCTCCTCGGCCAGCGCGAGGCCGAAGTCGAACGCAAAGTCGCTGTTGTGGGTGGAGACGTAGGGGAACTCCCAGCCCATCCGCTGCTTGTAGGCGGTCAGCCGCTCGATCGGCGCCCGCGAGAAGCAGAGCAGCGTCACATCGCGATGGTTCAGGTGGACGAGTGAGCCGTCGAGCCCGTCGGCCAGACTCGTGCACCCGGGGCCCGCGCCGAGCGTGTAGTCGGGGCCGAACATGACGTTGTAGGCGAGCAGCTGTGAGCGCCCGTCGAAGAGCTCGGCGAGGGTCTTCTTGCCATCCTCGGTGTCGAACTCGTACTGCTTCTCGACCGGTACCCAGGGGAGATCGAGACGCTTTTTCTTGACCTCTTCGTTTCGCTCGGCCTGTTCCGCCTCGAGCCTGGCGAGCTCGTCGCGGGCCGCCTGCCATTCCTCGTGGGTTCCTGTCTTGTGCTCAGGCATCTCGTCATCCTTCCCTTGTCGATTCAGAAATGAGACCTACGGCCACCCGGAAACTCATCGCAACCGATGAGTTTCGTCCTCCAGCACGTCTAAACGTGATGAGCACCGGAAAGGAGGCCAGGATGACGGAGAACCTGATGGCTCGCAGCCGAACGCCGGTCGTGCTGGTCGCCGGCGCGGTCGTCGCGTGGGCGGTCACGGTCGATCGGATGCGCGGGATGGACGCGGGCCCCGGCACCGACCTCGGCGGGCTCGGTTGGTACCTCGGAATCTGGGTGACGATGACCGCCGCGATGATGCTGCCTTCGGCGGTGCCGGCAGCCCGACACGTCGCGCGCTTCGCCCGCCGTGTGCCGACGGTGCGTTTCACGACCGGGTACCTGGTGGTCTGGACGGGATACGGCATCGTGGCTTACGCCCTCTTCCGGCTCGTGACCTCGTTCGACCTGGGCTGGCTCGCGTGGAACCGCGGCGGCCCGTACGTCGCGGGCGGCGTGATCATTGCCGCAGGCATCTACGAGCTGACGCCGTTGAAGCGGCTCAGCCTCCGTCGCTGCCGCAGCGCGCCACACGGCGGGAGCGCTTTGCGGAGCGGTCTCGCGCACGGCCTCGACTGCGTCGGCTGTTCCGGCGCACTGATGGCCGTGCTTTTCATGCTCGGCGTGATGAGCCTCTTCTGGATGGTGGTGGTCGCCGTTGCGATCTTCGCGGAAAAGGTCCTGCCGCACGGGCCGCGGCTCGCACCTGTGTTCGCAGTCGCCTTGGTCGCTCTCGGACTTTCGGTCGCCGTGTCGCCGGCGAGCGTTCCCGGACTGACGGAGCCGGGCGACGCGCCGTCGATGGAGATGGGAGCGCAATGAAGCTTCCCCCGATCGTCTCCGCGACGGAGTGGCAAGCAGCGCGGGACGGGCTCCTTGACGAGGAAAAGGAAGCCACCCGGGCACGAGACGCGCTCGCCGCCAGGCGTCGCAGGCTGCCGATGGTTCGCATGGACAAGGACTACGTCTTCGACGGGCCGGACGGCAAGGCGAGCCTGCTCGACCTCTTCGAGGGACGCAGGCAATTGCTCCTCTACCACTTCATGTTCGGGCCAAACCAGGACGCCGGCTGCAACGGTTGCTCGATGTTCGTCGACCAGATCGGACACCTCGCCCACCTCCACGCTCGCGACACGTCCTTCGCGCTCGTGTCGCGCGCCCCGATGGCGAAGGTCGAGCCGTACAGAACGCGGATGGGGTGGACGATTCCGTGGTACTCGTCGTTCGAGAGCGACTTCAATGTCGACTTCGGCGTCGGGCCGGAGACGCCGCAGCCGGACGTCTACCAGGACGGCGAGACGTTCGGCCTCAGCGTCTTCCTGCGGGACGGCGACAGCGTCTTTCGCACGTACTTCACGACGACCCGGGGCGTCGAGGCGCTCGGCAGCGTGTGGACCTTCCTCGACCTGACACCACTGGGCCGCCAAGAGGAGTGGGAGGACTCAACCGCGGGGTATCCGCAGACGAAGCCGTACGAGTGGTGGCGCCGTCACGACGAATACGAAGGCACGTAAGCGCCAGACGCAGTGCAACTGCGGCGGTCTGTTTGGAGTTAGTGGCGCTCGATCTTTGCGACGCGATGTCGTGCGATCTCGCGGACAACGTCGTCGGAGAGCGGATTGTCGGCCGTGAAACGAATCGTTCCCTTGGATAGGTCGAAATCTGGAAGATGGCCGCGGACGGCATCGACGGTCGCAGGGCTGAAGGGAAAGATGCTGAGATGCTGCTTGGCGACCCGGAAGCCGAGCAGAGGGCGCTGCTTATACTTCAGCGCGGCCATTCCGTAACTCGTCTCCTGCTCGGCCGCGGGCACTACTTCCATCACCAACTGTCGAATGCGTTCGAACAGCGAGCGCGTGGTGGCGTCCAAGGTGCCGAAGTAGTCATCAACTGCTCCCATAGCGCGATGACGTTAGCCCTCGGGCAGTGACGTCGCCAGCCTGCGCCAGCAGATCCGGCAGCGGTGCACGGCTTGCCCATACGGTGACCGGGTGACGACGAGCTCGGTCCGGCCGGTTGTTCTACGGAACGGCGTCGACATCGAGGATCCGCTGAAGGTCGTGCTCGGCTTCCTAGACTGGGCGTACGACGTCGGCGACGCTTCGGATCCAGTTTCGTTCGGCGAGTCGGATCTCAGGCTGGCGAACCGGGGCGGCGCCCGCATCTCGGCGGCCGAGATCGCGTCGATCCTCGAGCGGCGCCCGGCGATCGAGCGAGCCTTACGGGCGATCGCTCCCGATGCTTCGCTCGCAGGAGCCGCGAGCTCGGTACCGTGGCTGCCGCTGAGGCAGCTCTTCGACTCGTTCGCAGAGATCCGAGGGGTCGGCTTCTCCAAGATGACGAAGGCGCTGCACCGAAAGCGCCCGGCGCTGATCCCCATGCTCGACAGCGTCGTCCAGAAGTACCTGGAGAACGACGACCTCGGGGCCCAGGCTCCGTTCGGCGAGCGCGCGCTCGGGCTCGTACGCGGCTACAAACGCGACCTGGACCGCAATCGGGCGGCGGTACGAGCGGTCCGACGAGAGCTCTCGAGGCGCAGCTGCGAGATGAGCGAGGTGCGAATCCTCGATCTACTGATCTGGTCCGTCGAGGCCGCTGCCGCCTGACGACTTGCTGCTGATGCTGTCACTGTTCAACCGACGCCAGCCAACGGAGGATCTCACGAGCACCAACGAGACCGCGGCGCAGCAGGAATGAGCCTGTTCGCCAAGCTGCATGCCGAGACGCACCTGCCCGGGTTCGACGGCGCGACCGGCTGGCTCAACTCCGAGCCGCTCACCCCGGAAGGCCTGCGCGGGAAGGTCGTCCTAGTCGACTTCTGGACGTACACGTGCATCAACTGGCTGCGCACGCTCGGCTACGTGCGCGCGTGGCACGAGAAGTACAGGGATCAAGGGCTGGTCGTCGTCGGCGTCCACACGCCCGAGTTCCCGTTCGAGCACGACGCCGACAACGTCCGCTGGGCCGCGCAGGACCAGCGCGTCGAGTACCCGATCGCGCTCGACCCCGACTACGCGGTGTGGCGCGCCTTCGACAACAACTACTGGCCTGCTGTCTACATCGCAGACGCGGAAGGACGGATCCGGCACAACCACTTCGGCGAGGGTGGCTACGAGGAGTGCGAGATGGTCATCCAGATGCTGCTGCGCGACGCGGGCCGTGACGACGTAGGGCGCAACCTGGTCTCGGTCGCCGACGAGGGCTTCGAGGCGCAGGCCGATTGGTCGAACCTGGAGAGTCCCGAGACGTACCTCGGCTCCGCGCAGGCTCGGAACTTCGCGTCTGGTGTTGCGCCGGAGCGGCTGGGGCTCAACCAGTGGACACTCGTGGGAGATTGGAGGGTCGGGCGTGGAGCGAGCGTGTTGCATAGCGCCGATGGGCGGATCGCGTTTCGCTTCCACGCGCGCGACGTCAATCTCGTCATGGGCCCGCGTGACCGAGGTGCGTCCGCGCCCTTCAGCGTGCGCGTGGACGGAGAGCCTCCCGGCGATGCTCACGGCCTCGACGTCGACGAGCAGGGAAATGGAACGGTTGTGCAGCAGCGGCTCTATCAACTGATTCGCAAGCCGGGCTCGATCGTCGACCGCACGTTCGAGATCACCTTCCTCGCTCCCGACGTCGAGGCCTACTGCTTCACGTTCGGCTAACGCATCTGCCGATCAGCTTCCGGCGGCGCCAGTCACTTTCCCCACCGGCAGGCGCTCGTCGCCGGGCCCGAGCACGAACTGCGACCCAGCCGTCGCGCGATAGAGGCGAAGCCGCGCCGGCGGGAGCACGTTCGCGGGCACCCAGGCACCCGCGTCGTGCCTCTGCGAGCGTGTCGAGTAGGTTGCGATTGCCTCGTCGAGATCCCGGCTGGAGACCTCCGTCGCCACTGCTTCGATGTACAGCGCTTCGGCGGCGCCAACGGGCACCGTCGAGTCGAAGATCACGATTGCGATCGCGGAGCGGACAACGATGTTGCGCGAGTGTCGCGCATCCGGCGACGAAACCCATAGGAATTCCTTCTCCGAACGCGGTGCGAACCAGACCGGAGATACCCACGGACGTCCGTCGGCGTCGGCCGTGGCGATCGTCATGTACATGTTCGCGTCGACGATCCGCCGAGCGACGGAAGCAGTCTCGCCGCGCACTATGAGCGCTTCACGCTCGGCTAACCCGTCTGCTTGCGACTGACACGCGCTCGCGCGGCGAACCGATGAGCTACCAAGCGGTCAATCGGCTTGCCCTGCGGCCCCTCGAACAAGTATTCCTGCTCGACGCGCTCCCACGGCAGCTCGCGTCGCTGTCGGCTGAGCTCGTCGCGCAGGCGGGTGAACTCCTTCTCCTTCGCCAACAACGCCTTGCGCGCCTCGACCCAATCGTCGCGCCCGACAATTTCATGCTCGCTCAAGAGTTCTCCTTTCCGACCTCGGCGGCGGCGGCGACGCTCCGGTCGTCCGCCAGCTGCGCCTCGACTGCTTCGTGAACGTTGCCATGGATGTGATCCGCGCCGAGCGCAGCAACGATTCCGTCGGCCTCGAGAGTCGCGACGACTTGCGGTTTGGCACGGGCAAGGCGCAGCGTGACACCGTCGGCTCCGGCGACGTCGTACAGCTCGGACAGCTTCGCCGCTCCTTGTGAGTCGACGAAGTCGACACCTTCGAGGTCGAGGACCAGCGCGTGCAATCGCGGCTCGCTCTCCTGGATGACGGCACGAACGCGGCTGTCGAGTGCCTCGGCGGTGGCAAAGAAGAGTCCGCTGTCGAGCCGCACCACGCCGATTCCCGGGAACGTTTCGTCACCGGGATGATCGTCGAGTTCGCGGAATACCTGTGTGCCGGCCTCGCGGCCGAGCACCGGCATCCGCGGGGAGGTCGCGACGTAGATCAGCCACGCGAGTGAAAGCGCGACTCCGACGGCAACGCCTGCGAGCACGCCCACCGAGAGCACTCCGAGAATGGCGGCGATCGCGATCCAGAAGTCAAACCTCGCAACGCGGTGGAGCCGCCGTATCTCGGCGACGTCGATCATCCCGAACACGACGGCGTCGATGATCACCGCAGCGAGCACCGCCTTCGGAAGGTGCGAGAACACGGGCGCCAGCACGATCAACGTCAACAACACGAGGCCACCTGTGGTGAGCGACGCGACCGGAGTTCGCGCGCCCGCCGCCTCGTTCAGCGAGCTCGCCGACAGGCTCGTCGAGACGGGCATCCCCTGGAACACGCCGGCGCCGACGTTGGCCATCCCCTGTGCGACCGACTCCTGATTCACGTCGATGCGGTAGCGGTGGCGCGTCGCGAACGCCCTCGCGTCACCGGCCGTCTGCGAGAAACCGATCAGGAGCAGCGCCGCCGAAGCGATGCCGATCGTCGGAAAATGCGTCCGGACGAGATCCCAGTCGGGCAGCGCCGGACTGGGCAAGCCGCGCGGCACGTCGCCGACGAGCGCGACCCCGTGGGCGCCGAGGTCGAACAGGGACGACGCGAGGAGCCCGCCGACCACGAGAACGAGCGCTCCCGGCACGACGGGCGCGGCAAATCTCAGCCCGAGAATCACACCGAGCGAGACGAGCCCGACGAGCAGCGTCGTCCCGCTGATCTCGTCGAGACCCTGGATCCACGTCGCGAGCTCCCGCCACGCGCTGTCCCCGCTCGACGACGTCCCCGTCAGCTTCGGGAGCTCCCCGATCGTCACGTCGATCGCGGCGCCCGCGAGGAACCCGGTGATCACCGCCTTCGAGAGGAACTGCGCGATCCAGCCCATCTTGAGCAACGCCATGAGGAGAAAGAGGACGCCGGTGACGATCGTGATCGCCGCGACGAGCTGCGCCGCCTCCTGGCCGCCGAGGCTGTTCGCGAGCACCGCACCCCCCGCCACCGCCGCCAGCGACGAGCTCGGCCCCGTCGAGATCTGCCGCGACGTGCAGAAGAGCGCGTAGATGATCGCGCCGGCGGCGGCAGCGTAGAGGCCGTTCTCCAGCGGCACCCCCGCGATGCCGGCGTACCCGAGGTTCTTCGGCACGATAAGCGCGGTCACTGCGATGCCTGCCAGCACGTCGCCGCGCAGCCAGCGCCGGTCGTAACGAGGCAGCCACTCGAGCGCTGGCACCAGGCGACTAATGCCTCGGCCGGCCCGTTCGGTTCGCGCCGCGTTCACGCGGCGATCATCTCCGATCGGATCGCAACGCGGCACGCCGAGCGACGACGTTCACGCAGGCACCGACGTAGCATGGAGCGCCACATGCCACGCGTAGCTCGCCCCAACCTGATCGAGCGCCGGATGTCGCGCGTCCTGCGCGAGCCACCCTCGGTTCGCACAGCCGCGAGTGTCATCGTCACCGCTACGGCCATGGTCGTCGTCGTCGGCGGTGTACTGATGCGACTCCTCGACCATTCGGAGTACTCGAGCATCTGGGTGGGGATGTGGTGGGCCCTGCAGACCGTCACCACCGTCGGCTACGGCGATGTCACACCTAGGAATCCGTCCGGCAGAATCATCGCGGCGTTCGTCATGTTCGAGGGCATCGCCTTCCTGACGATCATCATCGCGGCGATCACCTCGACCTTCGTCGCGCGTGCTCAGCGCGAACGAGACACCGAGGGTGGGGGCATCGTCGAA
The DNA here is from genome assembly GCA_036380275.1 of Gaiellaceae bacterium. Taxonomy (GTDB): domain Bacteria; phylum Actinomycetota; class Thermoleophilia; order Gaiellales; family Gaiellaceae; genus DASVFB01. The sequence goes on from DASVFB010000137.1 coordinate 12,847, forward strand.
GGAGAGCAACGGATCGAAGCGCGGCTCGACCACCTCGACGAGCGGCTCGGCCGGCTCGAGGCAACCCTCACGCGAATGAGCAATCAATGAGCGACGAGGGCCATCGCAGACTGGCGGACGCCGCAGGGCGCGCCGCCTTCTTCCCGGCCCGGGCGGCTGCGCGCGCGTGGCGAGGATCGATCGAGGAAGTGATCGACGAGGTGCTCTCCTCGCCTGAGATCGCCCGTGTGATCGACAGTGCGCTCGCCGGGCCGCTTCCGGAAGAGATCGCACGCTCGCTCGTGCGTCACCGCGTGCTCGAACGCATCGTGGCGGAGCTCGCGGAAAGCGGTGAGTTGGAGCGCCTCGTGATCGCCGCTCTCGGCAACCCCAAGACACTCGATCTCACCGACCGCGTGCTTGCGAGCGACGAAACGCAACGCGCTGTGCACCACGTCGCCGCGAGCCCCGAACTTCGAGACGCAATCGCGCGCCAGACAACCGGGCTTGCAGAAGAGGTGATCGGCAGCGTGCGTGCATCCGCCGGACGGCTCGACGACCGTGTCGAGCAAGTCGTGCGCCGACAGCCGCGACCTGCACCTCCGATCTACGGCGGGATCGTGACGCGGGCGATCGCGCTCGCGACCGATGCAGCCCTGACGCTCGTTCTCTTCTTGTTGGTCGCAGGCATCGCCGCGCTGATCGCGTCGCTGGTTGGCGGCCTGCGCCCGGCGTGGCTGGCCGGCGCGCTGCTCGGCTCCGGCTGGGCGCTGATCGCGGCCACATACTTCGTCCTCTTCTGGAGCTCGGCGGGGCAGACACCGGGGATGCGGCTGCTCCACGTTCGCGTTCGCGGCCCGCACGGCGGCACGCCGTCGATCGGTCGCTCCCTCGTGCGGCTGGTCGGGCTCGTGCTCGCGATCGTGCCGATGTTCGCCGGATTCATCCCGGTGCTGTTCACCGAGCGACGCCGCGGGTTACCGGACTTCCTCGCGGGCACGGTCGTCCTCTACGACGACGCCGACGCGTAGCGAGACCAAATCTGAAACGGGCGTGGCCGGGAGTCGGGTTACGTGCGACCGCTGCGCCCGTTCGTCGCCTCGGCGACGAGCAGCGTCGCGCCGATCGCGCCGCCGAGGTCGCCGAGCTGCGCTAGATGGACCGCGGGCGGACGCTCCGAAACGAAAAGGTGAGGGAGCATCGCGCGTTCGATCTGCTTGGCGTACGGCGCCCCGAGCCGCGTCCCGAGGCCGCCGCCGATGATCACGGCCTCGACATCGAGGAGGTTGATCGCCGACCCTATTCCCGCGGCGAGCGCTGCAACAGCGCGCTCGACGAGCCGTGTCGCAAGCGGGTCGCGGCGATCGAGAGCACGCGCCCAGACGCCGCTTGTCAAACGGTCGTGTCCTGTGCTCTCCATCAACGTGAAGAGCTCCGTTTTCTGTCCCTTCTCGTGCGCGCGCCGCGCGCGCTCCTCCATCGCCGCGCGTCCGGCGTACGCTTCGATGCAGCCTCGCCGTCCGCACGGGCACTTGGCGCCGCCGAGGCGGATGACCATGTGACCGAATTCACCGGCCGCACCTCGGCCCAGCCACGGTTTCCCTTCGAGAATCAGTCCGCCTCCGACGCCGGTTCCCCAGAAGACTCCGAGCAGCGACGAGTAGGGGCGGCCCGCCCCGAGCTCGAATTCCGCCTCGACCGCGACCTGCACGTCGTTGCCGATCACCACGGGTGTGCCGAACTCGTTGGACAGAACGTCGCCGAGCGCGAAAGGCTCCTCCCACATCGGAAGATTCCGCGCGTGCGCGACCGTGCCCGCAGCTTCGTCTACAGCACCCGGTGAGCCGACGCCGATGCCGCGGAGCTCCGAAGGATCAACTTGCGCTTTCTTCGCCGCTTCGCGTAGCGTCACGGCCATCTCGGCGACGACTGCCGGTGGACCTCCGTCCCTCGGCGTCGGCCGCCGGGCGTCACCCTGCACGCGGTTCTCGTCGTCTACGACAACCGCCTGAACCTTCGTCCCTCCGAGATCGATGCCCCCGCGAACGCTCATGCCGGGCCCGGCGCCGCCGCGTACTCCTCGTCGGTGACGGGGTCGCCCCACGTTGCGGGATGACCCGCGTCGTCGACCTCGAGCATCGCGATGTGCGTCATGAACCGGTTCGGCGGGGCACCGTGCCAGTGCTCCTCGCCGGGCTCGAAGAAGACCCGGTCGCCGGGGCGGATCACGTCGATCGCTCCGCCACGCGCCTGGCAGAGGCACGTGCCCTCGGTCACCCAGATCGTCTGGCCGTTCGGGTGCGTGTGCCACGCCGTGCGTGCGCCCGGCGTGAAGTGGACCATGCTCGCGTGCACGCGGGATCCGCCCGACGGCACGGCGATGGAATCGATGTAGACGGCGCCCGTGAACCACTCGCTTGGGCCGCGCGCCGTCTCGACGCTGTTTCTCGTGATCTGCATTGTTCGTCCTCTCAGGTTCGGTCGGTTACGTAGGCTCCTCCGGTAACGCCATGCGTGCAACCGTCATGTACGGCGCCGGCGACGTACGGGTGCAAAACGTTCCCGACGCTCATCTGATCGAATCGACCGACGCGCTCGTCCGTGTCACCCGAGCCGCGATCTGCGGCAGCGACCTGTGGCCGTACAACCAGATGGAGCACAGCGACACAGGTCGTCGCATGGGGCACGAGTTCATCGGCACGGTCGAAGCCATCGGCGACGACGTTCGCACCATCAGCGTAGGCGACCTCGTCGTATCGCCGTTCCTGTGGGCGGACGGCACGTGCGTCTTCTGTCGGGAGGGCTTGCACAGCTCGTGCCTGCATGGTGGCAGGTACGGCTCCGACGATGTCGACGGTGGCCAGGGCGAGGCCATGCGCGTCCCGCAGGCGGATGGAACGCTCGTCGTGCTTCCTGTCGGCCGGGACGACGTGCTGATGCCGTCGCTGCTCACCCTGTCCGACGTGATGGGCACAGGTCACCACGCCGCGGTCGTTGCGAAGGTCGCACCGGGGTCGACGGTGGCGGTCGTCGGCGACGGCGCCGTCGGCCTCTGTGGTGTGATCGCGGCGAAGCGGCTCGGCGCCGAGCAGATCGTTCTGCTCGGCCGCCACCCGGACCGGATCGCGCTCGCGCTGAACTTCGGAGCGAGCGACATCGTCAGCGAGCGCGGCGACGAAGCCGTCGAACGGGTGCGCGAGCTGACCGGCGGTCGCGGCGCACACTCGGTGCTGGAGTGTGTCGGTCTCGAACAGGCGGTGGTTACCGCGCTCGAGATCGCCCGCCCCGGTGGCGCCGTCGGCCGGGTCGGGGTTCCCCAGGATGACGCGACCCCGGCCGGCATCGCGTTCTGGAAGAACGTCAGTGTGGGCGGCGGTCCTGCGCCGGTCCGCGCCTACATCGAGGAACTGCTGCCCGACGTCCTCGAAGGACGAATCGAGCCTGGGCGCGTCTTCGACCGCACCGGCTCACTCGACGACGTGCCGGCCGGCTACCGCGCGATGAACGAGCGCGAGTCCATCAAGTTCCTCGTCGAGTTCTAGGCGCGGACTGGCCAGCTGTCGGATCGGCCGCGCGCCTTCGCCAGACGCGCCCGATCTCGCGCAACATCGCCGGGTACACCACGACGTGCCTGAACGGTGCGATCGCGGCCATGTAGGTGCTCCCGAGCAGTCCGCTCGGCTTGACGAGAACAGCCATCTGGCCGCGGTACGCGCCCGACTCGTCCGGGACCCAGCCGACGTGCATGACCCCGTGAACGGTTCGATTCACGATCTCGGCCGCCCACTCGTCCTCGGTCATGTACAGCGACGTGAAGCGGCGCGCCTCAGGTCCCGATGGACCGTCGCGCAGGTCTGCCGGCAACCGCTCGCGGAGCGTCGGCCGCTCGGTGCGGTCGCCGCTTTCCGCGCCATCCCAGGCGAGCAACGCGCCGATCTTCCATCGGATCGCGAACAGCGTGCGGACGGCGCCGGAAGAACTTCGCGACGGGTTGAACGAGGCCATAAGCTGCACGAGCCGAGGGAAGTCGTGCGGGCCGCCGGGCGTGGGCAGCGCCCATACGTCCTCGAGCCGGAAGTCGCGGGTGAGCTCATGGATCCGCCACGGCCTGGACGTGTGCGCGCTGTCCGGGAGCCTCATTTGCGGAGCCGGGCCTGCTATTCGATCGCGCTCAGGCCCAGCCACGAGGCCAAATCCTTCAGCTCGGCCTGGACGGCCTTCGTCATCGCGCGCGTGAACTTCACGTCCTCGTGGATCGCGTTGACCCGCAGCACGGAGGCCTTGCGGTCGGCGGCGGCATCGAGCTTCCCGACCAGCCGGTCGTCGTGGAGGATCGGGAGCGCGAAGTAACCCCAGCGGCGCTTGGCTGCCGGCTTGTACATCTCGAGCGTGTACTCGAAGTCGAACAGCTCCTGAGTTCGGACGCGGTCGTGCACGAGCCGGTCGAACGGCGACAGCAGCGCCGTCCGTCCCTCGAAGTCGTCGCTCAGTAAGTCCGGGTCGACGCGCCACAGCCCCTTGACGCCCTCGACCACGGCCGGTTCGCCCGCCTCGCCGACGTGCGTGGGCTCCATCGGCATCGCCCTGGTTTTTTGCCTCGCGATGCCGAGCGAGGCGAGCCGCCGCTCGTTCTTCCTGCGCTCAGCCTCTTCGGTAGACGGAATCGCGACGTCGACGGGGTACACCCGCTCGGGTAGATCCCACAGCCGCTCCCGCCTGACACGTCCTGCGATCGCGACCTCGCCGCGAATCGCCATGAACTCCAGCATCTGTGTGACGTTGCGGTTGTTCGACCACCCGCTCGAAGCCCATGGGACCACACACGTGTCCGGGATGTCGCGCGAGCTCAACGGGCCGGACCCCTTGAGCACCTTGAGGATGTCGCGCCGGAAACGATCGTTATCGCGAAGCCAGACACGCGAACGCTCGTAGCTCGGGAAGTCGTCCGCACCGGCGAGGTGGAGGCCGACGTCGCTCATCGGCCGCACCATCGCGTCGAGCTCGAAAAGCGTGCGGTCCTGTTCCACCGCTTGCTTGAGATCGTCCGGCCGGTACGAAGAGCCGAGGCGACTCCAAACGACAAGATCGGCGCTCGGCGCGATCGCCGCGGTGGGGTCGATCTGCAGCATGGTCAGCTGCTGCACGACCGCAAGCAGATCGGTCGGCCGCGGCGCATCGAGGAGCTGCGCGCGCACCGCGATCCGCCGCGCCTGCTCCCTGGTCAGCTCGTGCACGGACAGGAGGCTACGTCACGCTCGCAGCGCCTCGATCGTCACTGTGGGAACGAGCCCTTCCACCTGGCGTGCCAGATCTGCGTCCAGCGTTACGAAGGCATCTGCTTGCAGCTTGGTGAGCGCAACGTACTCGGCGTTGTAGGTCTCGGCCCAGCCCAGTTGCTCGGCGACCTTCCAGGCGCGACGTCGCAGCACGGCATCGCCGAGGAGGCGGATCGGCATCGCCCAGATGATGGCGAGCCGATCGAGAGCGACATCCGGCGGGATCTCGCCGCGGTGCACGGCCTCGTGTAGCGCCGACAACGTCTGGGAGCGCAGGAGCGTCGGCGCGAGAAGCTCGTGCTCGTCCGCGACCTCTAGGCCTTCGCTCGCCAGGTGGAGGACGACGCCGCAATCGACGACAAATCTGGCCACGTCACCTTCACGCTATCGCGGCTCGAGGTTTTGGTTGACACGACTCGAACCATGTGTAAAGGTAAGAGTCATGGCGACAAGAACGGAGTACGACCCGAGCAAGTTCCCTGCGTTCGCGGTCACAGTCGACATCGCCATTCTGACCATGGCCGACGGCGTGCTCCACGTTCTTCTCGTCCGTCGCGGCGAGGAGCCGTTCAAGGGCATGTGGGCGATTCCCGGGGGCTTCAAGCGTGCCGACGAGACGCTAGGCGAGGCGGCGAGGCGCGAGCTCGCCGAGGAGACTGGTGTCGACGTCCCCAGTTTGCTGACCCAGTTCGGCGCGTACGGCGATCCCGGACGAGATCCGCGCATGAACGTCGTTACCGTCGCGTACCTGGCCGTGCTTCGCGACGTGGGAGCAGTCGTCGCAGGCACGGACGCAGCCGATGCCGCGCTCGTCCCCGTCTCGGACATCCTGGAGGAGAGGACCGAGCTCGCTTTCGATCACATGCGCATCGTCCGCGATGCCATCGAGCGCGTCCGAGTGGAGCTCGAGGTTTCGGGCATCGCGACGGCGTTCGTCGGCACGACCTTCACGATGGCCGAGCTCCGAACGGTGTACGAGGCGATCTGGGGCGTGCAACTCGACGCGGCGAACTTCCGCCGCAGCATTGTGAGCGAGGACGGTTGGGTCATCCCGACCGGGCGCACGGCTCCCCCAGGGCCGGGAGGCGGAAGGCCGGCCGAGCTGTACCGCGCCGGGCGTGCTTGGAAGCACGGCGTACCTCTCCGTCGCATGAACCGATGAGAGCGGTCGTCCACGATCGGTACGGGCCCCCGGAGGTGCTGCGCGTCGACGACGTCGCGCGGTCCGTGCCGAAGGAGGACGAAGTGCTCGTCAGGGTTTACGCGTCGACGGTCACCCGCGGCGACGCAATGGGCGTGCGCGGTGCGGATTACCGATTCACCCGGGTCTTCACCGGCATTCGCCGGCCGAGGCGTACGAGTCTCGGGACGGAGTTCGCGGGCCGCGTCGAGGAAGTCGGAGCGGCTGTGACGGAGTTCCGCGTCGGCGACGAGGTGTTCGGCGTCAAAGGCGGCGCGAACGCGGAATACGTAGCCGTGCGCGAGAGCGGCGCGATCGCACTGATGCCGACAGCACTGACGTTCGAGGAGGCGGCGGCCGTCCCGGAGGGCGCGCTGCTCGCGCTGACCTGCTTGCGACCGGCGGATCCGCTAGACGGAAAGCGCGTCCTCGTCTACGGCGCCGCCGGCTCCGTCGGAACGGCCGCGGTCCAGTTGCTCGCGCACCACGTTGAGACCGACGTGACGGCAGTGTGCGACACGAGAGACGTCGAGCTCGTGCGATCGCTCGGTGCACGGGAGGTGCTCGATCGTTTGCGCGAGAACTTCACGCGAAACGGCAACACGTACGACGTGATCTTCGACGCGGTCGGCAAGCACTCGTTCCGCCGCTGCCGCCGCTCGCTCAAACCCGGCGGCGTTTACATCTCCATGGACCTCGGGTTCATGTACCACGTGCCGCTGCTCGCGCTCGTCACACGCCTCGTCGGCAGCAAGCGCGCGACGGTCGGCATCGGCCGCTACCGCAAGCACGACCTCCTACTCGTCAAGGAACTCGTCGAAACGGGCAAGTATCGGCCCGTCATCGACCGGACGTACGAACTCGACGAGATCGTCGAGGCAGTCCGCTACGTCGAGACCGGCCAGAAGACGGGCAACGTCGTACTACGCGTCGGCGAGACACCACGCCGTGGCGCCGTCGACGTCTACGCTTAATGCGATGAGCGCGACTCCTCTGACCAGGCCCGGGACGCGTGAGGCCGGCGACACCTCCGAGGGGCCGCTCGATCTGCGCCGAGCGTGGGTAGGTCGCGACGTCAGCTGGCTCGAGTTCAACGAGCGAGTGCTGCACGAGGCCCTGGACGACCGGACGCCGCTTCTCGAGCGTGTGAAGTTCCTCGCGATCTTCTCGTCCAATCTCGACGAGTTCTTCATGAAGCGGATGGCTCTCATCCGGCCCATGACTGACGACACAAGCCTGGCCGCGCAGGAGCGCCGCGAGCTGCTTCTCCGGACGCGGGAGATGATCACGTCGATGTTGGAGCAAGAAGCGGAGTGCTACGAGCACGTGCTCCGCCCGCGGCTTGGCGAGCACGGCGTCCACCTCACTGACTGGGAAGACCTCACCACCGAGCAGCGTGAGGAACTGAGCACGGTCTTCGACACCGAGATCTCACCCGTCCTGACACCGCTCAGCCTCGACGAAGCACATCCGTTCCCGTACGTGTCGAACCTCTCGACCTCGTGGGCGTTCCGACTCGAGGATCCGGTCACCGGTGAGTCGGTGCTCGTCCGAGTCAAGGTGCCGAGGGAGCTGCCGCAGTGGCTACGCGTCCGCACCGGAGTCGCGGCGCCCGAGCGTGTGTTCGTCAGCCTCGACGAAGTGATCGCGGCGAACGCGACCAAGCTCTTCCCGGGGATGGCGATCGCGCAAGCGAGTCTGTTCCGAGTCTGCCGCGACGCCGAGGTCGAGGCCGACGAAGAGGACGACGGCGTCAGCAAGCGGGCGCTTGTCGAGCGCGAGGTGCTGCAGCGGCGCTTCGAACCGGTCGTCAGGCTCGAGATCCAGCCCGGCGCCGATCCGGCAATGGTTGCCGAGTTGCGCAAGCGGTTCGCGCTCATGTCGGAGGACGTCTACGAGATGAGCGCCCTCCTCGACTACACGACGCTGTTCGAGATCGCAGGGCTGGAGCTCGAGCCCCTGCGCGACCCACCGTGGACGCCGCTGCCGCCAACCGGGCTCGAGGCGGTCAGCGGAGACATCTTCGCCGCGATCCGAGCCGGCGACATCATGCTCCACCAGCCGTACGACAGCTTCTACGCGGGAGTCGAGCGCTTCATCAGCGAGGCGGCGGACGACCCGTTGACGGTGTCGATCAAGATGACCGTCTACAGAGTCGGCGACGACACGCCGTTCGTGCAGTCGCTGATCCGTGCCGCCGAGGCGGGAAAACAGGTCGCCTGCGTGATCGAGTTGAACGCACGCTTCGACGAGGAGCGCAACCTGCACTGGTCGCGCGAGCTGGAGAAGGTCGGAGCGCACGTCGTCTTCGGAGTCAGCGGGCTCAAGACGCACAGCAAGACCGCGCTCGTGGTTCGCAAAGAGGACAGCGGCATGCGTTGTTATGCCCACATTGCCACCGGCAACTACCACACACGGACCGCGCGTCTCTACGAAGACGTCGGTTTGCTCACGGTCGACCCGGCGATCACAGGCGACATCGTCTCGCTGTTCCACTTCTTGACGGGGCGTTCGCGCACGCCGTCGTTCTCGTCGCTGCTCGTCGCGCCGATGAACATGCGAATGCGATTCATGGAGCTCATCGAGCGCGAGATCGAAAACCACCAGGCCGGGCGGCCCGCACGGATCATCTGCAAGATGAACCAGCTCGAAGACCCAGAGATCTGCGAAGCCCTCTCACGGGCATCGCAGGCCGGCCTCCGAGTCGACCTGATCGTTCGCGGCCTCTGCTGCCTTGCGCCAGGCGTGCCCGGCCTGACGGAGAACATCCACATTCGCTCGATCATCGGCCGCTTCCTCGAACACTCGCGCATTTTCCATTTCGCTGCAGGTTCCGACGATCCGCTCGACGGCGAGTTCCTGATCGCCTCCGCCGACTGGATGCATCGCAACCTCTCCGAGCGCGTCGAGGCCGCCGCTCCGATTGTCGAACGACGCCTGCGCGCACGCCTCTGGGAGATCCTCCAGGTCTGTCTCTCCGACCGTCGCAGCGCCTGGCTCATGCAGCCGGACGGCAGCTACCGCCAGCTGCAACCCGATCCCGATTCTGCAGTTGGTTCGGAGGGAACGCACGAGACGCTGATGCGGCTCGCGCGCGCCCGGCACGGACTCTGAGCCGGACGACGCCCCCGGCAGTCGCGCGTTACGCCCCGGCAGACGGAGTCAGTCCCGCTGCGGCCGTCGACGGCGGAGGCTCCTTGCGCACGTGCTTCCAAACGGCGTCGAGGACGACTGCCAGCGCAGCGATCGCGACGATGGCCGCGAATGTCTCGGGCGCGTTACGCAGCGTGTCGACCGCGAAGAAGACGAGCACGACGGCGGTCGCCGCCATCCCTACCAGGACGATCGGGCCGCTCGCGCCCGTCGACGACCGCAGCCGGTAGCCGGCCATGCCGACGAGCAGGAAGATCACGAGCGAGCAGGCGCTGCCGACGGAAGCGATCGCGGAGAGATCAACGAGATTTGCGACGACGAGCACGATCGAAGCAGTGATCAGCAGGCCGGCCCTCGGGCCAAGTCGCGAGCCGCGTCCGAAGAACGGTGGGAACTGTCCGACTTCGGCCAGCATCGCCGTCAGGCCTCCGGAGGCGTAGAGCGTCGCGTTCACCGACGATGCCGTCGCGAGCAGCGCGGCGACGGCCATGATCGTGAAGCCCGCATCGCCGAGCGTCGGCCGCGCCGCCTCGGCAATCGCGGTCTCGCCGTAGCCGACGACCTCGGTGACGGTGAGCGTGCCGAAGACGCCGAGCGCGATCAGGACGTAGGTAAGCGAAGTGACGCCGAGCGCCAGGTACATCGCTCTGGGTAACTCGCGGGCGGGGTCGCGTAAATCTCCCACCGCGAACGTGATCACGCTGAAGCCCAGGTAGGCGAAGAAGGTGAGAGCGACGCTGGCGATGATGTCCGAGACGGGCGGATACCCGCTGAACGCGAGCAGGTGCGGGTCGATGTCGACGAGGGTCGCGACGATGAAGACGGCAAA
>DASVFB010000138.1:0-3615 GCA_036380275.1 Gaiellaceae bacterium
GCGGCGTGACGTGGACGCCGAAGTCCGACAACGAGGCGTCGCTCGCCATCGGCGCGCTCGCGGTAGCGCCGTCGAAGCCCAAGGTCCTCTACGCCGGCACCGGCGAGGGCGACATCTACTTCTACACGTCCCAGTTCCCGCTCTCGAGCCTCAACGCGAGCTACAACGGCGCCGGCGTTCTCAAGTCGAAGGACGGCGGGGACTCGTGGACGCTCCAGGACCCGGCGCCGTTCGTAGGCGCGTGCTTCTATCGCATCGCCGTCGACCCTGACCATGACGACACCGCATTCGCCGCGACGAACGTCGGTCTCTACCGCACGAAGAACGGCGGCGGGAGCTGGACACTGCTGGCCGGCGGCCTGCCGGCGATCAGCGGCACCGTGATCGCCTGCACGGACATCGTCATCGATCCGACCGACCACAACGTCGCGTACGCGGCCTTCTGGGGGAGCGGCGTCTACAAGACGACGAACGCGACCGCGGGCAACCCGTCGTGGACGAAGCTCGCGGGCGGCTTCCCGACGACCGACCTGAGTCGCATCTCGCTCGCGCTCGCCCCCACCGCGCCCGCGAACGTCTACGCGCTCGTCGCGAACGCGGGAGACGGCCTTCGCGGCTTCTACGTGTCAGCGGACAGCGGCGGGACCTGGGCCGTTGTCGGCGCAGCGGCCGGCGTGGTGGACGTCTACGGCGCGTACACGCTCAATGTCGCGGTCGACATCTCGACGCCGAACATCGCCTACCTCTCCGGGGTCGAGCTCTACAAGGCGGTGCGGACCGGCGGCACCTGGGCCGTGACGAACATCGGCGGAGGCATCCATCCCGACAACCATGCGTTCGCGTGCCACCCGACCGACCACCTCACGGTCTACGCCGGCAACGACGGCGGCATCTACAAATCGACCGACGGCGGCGCGAACTGGAACGACCTCATCAACGAGGGCCTCGCGATCACGCAGTTCGAGTTCATCGGGCAGCACCCGACATCGGACGCCTACGTGATCGGGGGAACGCAGGACAACGGCACGGAGATCTTCCGCAACCACCCCGCCTTCTACCACTCCGACGACGGCGACGGCGGTATGGCCGGCGTCGACGCGGCCGACCCGAAGAACATCATCCACACGTACTACGGGGCGACGCCGCAGCGCTCCACGCACGGTGGCAGGTTCGGCACCTACGCGTCGATCACGGCAGGCCTGACCGGGAACTCGCTGTTCTATCCGACATACGCCTACGACGCGACGAACTCCCAGAACATCGCCTTCGGGACAGACCGGATCAACCTCGACTCGGCGCAAGGGACCGGCGGCTGGCCGGTCAAGGTCACGCTTCCGGGACGCGTTGGCCTCGTCTCCGCCGTCCACTATCCGAACTCGAACCTCATTTACGCGGGCACGTCGTCGGGACAGGTGTACCGGCTCGCCAAGTCAGGCGGCTCCTGGACGGCGACGCAGATCGGAGCGGCGCCGCTGCCGTCGCGCTGGATCTGGGACATCGCCACGAAGCCAGGCGACGTCAACAACGTCATCGTCGCCGTGGCCGGCTTCGGCACCGGCCACGTGTGGCGGGGCATCGTCGCCGCGGGAGGCGTGAGCGCGACCTGGACCGACATCTCGGGCACGGCGCCGAACCGCGTGCCCGACGTCCCGGCGAACTCGCTGCAAACGGACCCGCTGAATCCCCTCCACATCTACGTCGGCACCGACATCGGCGTCTTCCGCACGACGAACGGCGGCACCGGCTGGCAGCTCTTCTCGAACGGCCTTCCAAACACCGCCGTGTACGACCTACGTCTGCACTCGCCGACACGCCTGCTGCGGGCCGCGACGCACGGCCGCGGCCTCTGGGAGCGGAAGCTCGACGTGGCCTCGCTTCCGGACGTCGACCTCTACCTCCGCGACCACCGCATGTCGACGGCGCGCATCGTGCCCACTCCGTCACCGGTGATCGCGACGCTCGAGGATCCGCTGCAGCACGTCGCGGAGGGCGACAACCTCTGGTGGTGGATGTGCGCGGACGTCAAGGTCGACGCGCCGGCTCCGATCACGCACACCTACCAGCTCCCCGTCTCGGCGGTCGACTACTACGCCTTCGAGACGAGGCTCGCGCATCGGAACCCGCAGCGCGGCGTGCTGAACCGCGTCTACGTCCACGTGAACAACCGCGGCATCGAGGCCGCCAACAACGTCACGGTGAAGATCCTCTACGCCGACGCGAGCCCGGGGCTGCCGAACCTCCCGGCGAACTTCTGGACCGCCTTCCCCGGAAACGGTACGACAACCGTCTGGCATCCGATCGGGGCCGCGAAAACGATCGCGAGCCTGTCGCCCAAGCGCCCCGAGGTGCTCGAGTGGGACTGGACGCCGCCGGCCTCTGCTGCCACGCATACGTGCCTGCTCGTAGTCGTCGACTGCGCGCAGGACCCGATACCCGCGGCGAGCAAGGTCTTCAACGTCGCAACGCTCGTCCCGAACGAGAAGCGCGTCGGCCTGAAGAACCTCCACGTGATCGACGCCCTGCCCGGCCCGTTCTGGTTCGACCTCGACATCTACGCGCGGCTCAATGACCACCTGCGCCTCGGCGCGGGGCCTGCGGGATGGGCGATCGGGCTGCTCCTGCCGCCGAAGGTCGCTGACCGGGTCCGGGTCTCGGGTCTGAAGAAGACGACGATGACCGAGGCTCAACTCGCCGCCCTCGAGCGCTTCCTCCACCGCAAGCCCAAGGTGGCCGAGACGAAGGGCTTCTTCACGCTCGGCGACTCCCGCCGCGGCGGCCTGATCGAGAGGTTGCCGGCCGCGAAGGGCTTCCCGCTGCTGATGGTCTGCCAGCCGCGCAAGGGCGCCGAGGAAGGCTCGCTGACGGTCTTCCAGCAGCGCGGCAAGAAAGTCCTCGGCGGCAACACGTTCGTGCTTCGGCGACCGAGGAAGACCCTATGACCAACGCTCGACAGGGAGACGAGACGATGACGCACAAACGGCGTACGAGGTTCTGGACGGAGTCGGCGCTCGCCGCTGCAAGCGGCGTGCTTTGCGCCGTCACGCTGATCAATGCGGAGTGGATCGAGGCGGTGTTCAACGTCGATCCCGACGGCGGCAGCGGCGCACTGGAATGGGCGATCGTCGCCGGCACGCTCGCGCTCAGCCTTCTCGCGGGAGGTCTTGCGCGGCGCGAGTGGCGCGGCGTCGCCGTCGCGACCGGATCGGGGGACGCAGCCTAGTCAGGCGCGAGCAGTGCTTCAGCGGCGCCCTGGCCCGCGCCTTCGACGGCGTACAGCCGCCATTCGTCAGGAACGCCTTTCAGCGCCGCTGTCCCACGTTCCCGGAATCGAAGGCCCGAGCCGGCTACGAGATCCTTGACCGTGCTCGAGACGAGCACCTCGCCCGGCTGGGCCTCCTTCGCGACTCGCGCTCCGATGTGCACGGCGATCCCTCCGACCTTGCCGTCCATGACCTCGCACTCACCGGTATGCAAACCTGCACGGACCTCGAGCCCGAGCTCGCGTACGCTCTCCGTGATCGCACAGGCACAGCGGACCGCACGCGCGGGGCCGTCGAAGCGCGCGAAGAAGCCGTCACCGGCGACGTCAAGCTCTGCGCCGCGGAAGCGGACGAG
>DASVFB010000139.1:0-2962 GCA_036380275.1 Gaiellaceae bacterium
CGTCGCCGCGTCGCGTGAGCCGGTACAGCTGCTGCCGCCGCGTCACCAGGCCACGGGCCTCCAGCCGGGAGAGCGCGGCGAGCGCCGCGCCGTCGCGCAACCGGCGCGCGAGCGCTCTCCGATGCGGGTAGCGCGCGACGAGGGAGAGCAAGCGCGCCTCAGACAACGACGCGCTCCCCGAACCAGCGGGCTCGCCGGCTCGCCCCGAAGTGATGCTTCTCCGCGACCAGCTCGGTGGACGGCTCGTGGTAGGTGCCGGTCGGCTTCGCCCCGCCGAGAAAATCGATGTCGACGCGGCCGACACGTCCGCCTCCGAACTCGATGTAACACGAGCCGCGCCCTCCGTACGCGTCGGGTTGCTCGCCGTCCTGGAGCTTCGCAATCAGTGCGTCGGCGACGACGCGCGCCGCACCTTCCGCAAAGACGCCGGCCTTCGGCACGCCGACGGTCGCGACGTCCCCGACCGCGTAAACGCCGGGAAACCTCGTCTCGAGCGTCTCCGAGCTCACGGGCACATAGCCGTTCTCGGTCATCCCGCTCGCGATGACAACGTCCGGCGCGCGATGCTTCGGGACGCCGAGGAAGAGGTCGAACGGCACCTCGCGGCCGTCTTCGAGTACGGCGACGCTGCGGCCGGCGTCGAGCGAAGCGACACGACTCTTTGAGACGAACTCGATGCCACGCTCGGCGAACGCGGCGACCAGCGCCTCCGACGTGTCCGGCGACGGAGGCACAGGCGCACCGAACGGCATTACGAGGGAGATCTCGCAGGCATCGCGAACCCCTTGCGCCGACAGGAAGTCGTGCAGCATCAGGGCGCACTCGCTCGGCGCGGGCGGACACTTGAACGGCGCTCCGCACACGCCGACGACCGCGTGGCCGCGTGAGAAATCGGGCAATTGCTCGGCCAGCCGCGCCGCGCCCGCGACGGAGTAGAACTCGTCGCCTCCCTCAGCGAGCCCGGGTGTGGCGTCCATGTCGTAGTCGGCGCCCAGCGCGATGACGAGGGCGTCGGCGTCGTGCACGTCGGCGTCGGTGGTCACGCGCCGCGTGTCGGGGTCGATCGACGTGATGGTCTCCTGCATGAAGCGCACGCCCGGCTTGACGATGTCGCCGTAAGGCAGGCGAACGGCGTCGAGCGTCGTCCGCCCGAACATGACGTCGAGTTTCGAGTAACCGAAGACGAACGAGTCCTCCTTGTCGATCAGCGTGACGTCGACGCCGTCGCCGACGACTTCCGACAGCGTGGACGCGAGCTCGAGGCCTCCGAAGCCTGCTCCGAGGATGACGACTCGCTCCATCGAGCGATCTTACTCACGTAACGCTTCGGCGCAGTTCTTTCGCCATGTCTCCGCGTTCGGCCACCTCGATCGCGTCGAGCTCGAGCCACGCCTGCATCTCCAGGAGCGCTTCGACGAGGCCGGGGACGACGCCGCGCGCGGTCTGGCCCGGCTCGAGGAACGCGCTCTGCACCATCAACACCTTGCGCTGCCGGTCGGCCTTCAGGTCGCAGCGGCCGACGAGCGTGTCGCCGAGGAGAAACGGGAACACGTAGTAGCCGTAGACGCGCTTTGGCGCCGGCGTGTAGATCTCGATCGTGTACTGCATGCCGAAGAGCCTCTCGATGCGCTTGCGCTCCCATACGAGCGAGTCGAACGGCGTGACGAGCGCCCGCGCGTCGACGCTGCGCGGGACGCGGATGCCGGGTTCCACGTACGCCGGCTCGGCCCATCCCTCGACCTGCGCCGGCAGCAAACGGCCTTCGTCGACGAGCTCCGCCACGAGCCGCTTCGCGATCGGCTTGGCGCGCTTCGCGCCCTTCTCCAGCTCCGACCACGGGACGGTCGACAGCCGATCGTGCCAGCCCCCTGTCATGAAGTAGCCGACGATGTCGCCGAACGTGCCGACCCCGTACGCCCTCGCGCCGAGGCAGATCAGCTGCTTCATCGCCTCCTCGCGCGGCGGAGGCGGAAGATCGCGCGCCGCCGCCGGGATGACGCGTTCGGCGAGGTCGTAGAGCCGCTCGAAGCGCCGGCGCCCCGCGATCGCGAGGAGGCCCGAGTCGAACAGGTACTCGATCGATGCCTTCCCGCGACCCCAGCCCCACCACTTCGAGGATCGCTTACCAGGATCCGAGAGCTCGGCCGCTGTGATCGGCCCCCGCTCGGCAACCTCGGCGTACACGCTCGCCAGGTACGCGTAGCGCTTCAAGCGCATGTACGCCAGCGCGTCCTCGGGGTACATGCGAAAGCGCATCAGCGGATAGAGCGAGATCGGGATCAAGCACGCGGCGTGTCCCCAGTACTCGAAGAGCTCGCGCTTGCGATAGGCGAGCGCGTCGAGTGTCTCCATGCGGTAGGGGCCGAGCCGCGCGAACGCGGGGACGTAGTGCGCGCGGGCGAGCACGTTCACCGAGTCGATCTGGAAGAGGTGCAGCTTCGTCGCCAGCTTGCGGATGTGCGCCGTCGTGGGCTTGGCCGGCTTGCGACCGAATCCCTGCGAGACGACGGCGAGGCGGCGCGCCTCAGCGAGCGACAGCGTGACCGACACGGCCTACGGCCAACCGGCGTGTCGCGCGGGCGCATCGACGGCGAGCATCTGACCCGCTCGCACTCCCGCCGCGATGCTCTCTGGGCCGCGCCAGTCGTTCGTCGCGAGGAACAGCGTTCTGCCTCGAGGGCCGCCGAGCATGCACGCAAAACAGCCGCGATCGAGCTCGATCGTCTGCAGGACTTCGCCGCCCTCCGCGACGCGCGCGCACAGCTTGTTGGGCACGTCCGCGTACCAGATTGCGCCTTCCGCGTCGAGGCAGATGCCGTCGGGCGCGCCGCCGTCGAGGTCGGCCCACGTGCGCCGGTTCGAGAGGCTGCCGTCGAGGGCGATCTCAAAGGCGGTGAGCCTGCCGCCGTACGACTCCGCGACGATCAGCGTCGAGTTGTCGGGCGTCACGACCATGCCGTTC
>DASVFB010000140.1:0-26778 GCA_036380275.1 Gaiellaceae bacterium
CGGAGAGGCGACGCTCGGGATCACGTGGTTCGCGCAGGACGCGCTCGGCGAGCTCGTCCACTACGAGGCTCCCGACGAGGGCTCGACGATCTCCAAGGACGACTCATACGGCGAGGTCGAGTCGGTGAAGGCCGTCTCCGACCTGATCACGCCGCTCTCGGGCGAGGTTCTGGCCGTCAACGCGAAGGTCGTCGATGCGCCGGAGACCGTGAACGACGATCCGTACGGTGAAGGCTGGCTCGTCCGCATTCGTCTGAGCGACCCGGCGGAGATCGAGTCGCTGCTGGATGCAAATGCGTACCGCGCACTGCTCGAGAGCTCGTGAGCTACCTCTCCTTGACCGACGCGGATCGCGAGGCGATGCTCGCGGCGATCGGCGTTGACACCGTCGACGAGCTCTTCCGCGACATTCCCGCAGGCGTGCGCTTCGAGCGGGAGCTCGACCTCGAGCCGCCGCTTGGCGAGGCCGAGCTGCAGCGGCATCTCGAGGAGCTCGCAGCGCGAAACTTCGACACGACGCGCGAGCTCTCGTTCCTCGGCGCAGGCGTATACGACCACTACGTCCCTGCGATCGCGGACGCCGTTCTGCAGCGCGGCGAGTTCCTCACCGCGTACACGCCGTACCAGCCGGAGATGAGCCAGGGCGTGCTGCAGGCCATCTTCGAGTACCAGACGGCGATCTGCGAGCTGACGGGGATGGACGTCTCGAACGCTTCCGGCTACGACGGGACGACGGTGGCCGCCGACGCCTGCTTCATCGCGAAGCACGCAACCGGCCGCTCGAAGATCGTCGTCACCGAGGCGACGAACCCTCAGGTGCGCCAGGTGGTGAAGACATACGCCCCCGGATTCGGCCTCGAGGTGGTCGAGGTGCCGCACCGCGGCGGCGCGACCGATCCGGACGAACTGGCGGGCGCAGCCAACGATGCCGCGGCGGTGATCTTCCAGCAGCCGAACTTCTTCGGCGTGCTCGAGCCCGCGCCGGAGCTCGCGGCGACGGCGAACGACGCCGGCGCGCTCGCCGTCGCGCACGTCGACCCCATGTCGCTCGGCGTCCTCGAGGCTCCGGGGGCCTACGGCTGCGCGATCGCGATCGGCGAGGGCCAAGGCACGGGCAACTATCCGAGCTTCGGCGGGCCGCACTACGGCTTCCTCGCCGCGCGCAACGAGTTCATCCGGCGGATGCCCGGGCGAATCATCGGCGAGACGACCGATCTGGACGGAGAGCGTGCCTATGTGTTGACGCTGCAGACCCGCGAGCAGCACATCCGTCGCGAGAAGGCGACCTCCAACATCACGACGAACCAGACGTTGCTCGCCCTGCAGGGGCTGGTCGCGCTGTCATGGCTCGGCCCGCAGGGTCTGCGCGAGGTGGGGGAGACCTGCATGAGCCTCGCTGCGTATGCACAGGAGAAGATCGGGCTCGAGTTGTTGTTTCCAGAGCGGACAACGTTCAAGGAGTTTGGCGTTCGCGTCGGACGGAGCGCGCGCGATGTCGTCCGCGACGCTCGGGCCCACGGAGTCCATCCGGGCTATGCACTCGGTCGCGACTACCCGGGCCTCGATGACGCGCTGCTCGTGTGCGTCACCGAGAAGCGATCGCCGGCCGACATCGATCGGCTTGCCGACGTGCTCCGGCAGGTCGCGGCATGAAGCTCATCTACGAGAAGTCGCAACCAGGGCGCCGCGGTGGTGAGCCGCCGTGCTACGAGAGCCTGCCGCAGGCCGACGTCCCTGAGGAGCTCCGCCGCGCGGAGCCGCCACGTCTGCCCGAGCTTGCCGAGCCGGAGATCCTCCGCCACTTCACCGAGCTCTCGACGCGGAACTTCGGCATCGACACCGGCTTCTACCCGCTCGGTTCCTGCACGATGAAGTACAACCCGCGCATCAACGAGCGGCTCGTGTCGCTCCCTGGCTTCGCACATCTGCATCCGCTGCAGGAGGAGGACGGCGCGCAGGGCGCGCTCGAGCTGATGTGGCGGCTACAGGAGATCCTCGCCGAGGTCACCGGCCTGCACGCCGTGTCGTTGCAGCCCGCCGCGGGCTCACAGGGCGAGCTGACCGGCCTCATGCTCATGCACGCGTACTTCGCCGACCGAGGCGAGGACGAGCAGCGACGCAAGATCGTCATCCCCGACACCGCGCACGGCACGAATCCTGCGAGCGTAACGATGGCCGGCTACGAGCTCACGCCGGTGCGCACCGACGCGCGCGGGAACATCGACGTCGACGACCTGCGCGACAAGGTCGACGGGCACACGGCGGGGCTCATGCTCACAAACCCGTCGACACTGGGGCTCTTCGACGAGAACATCGAGGAGATCACGCGCACGTTCCATCGCGCCGGAGCGCTCATGTACTACGACGGCGCCAACCTCAACGCGGTCTGCGGCATCTCGCGCCCGGGCGACATGGGCTTCGACATCGTGCACATCAACCTGCACAAGACGTTCTCGCAGCCCCACGGCGGCGGCGGGCCGGGCGGGGGGCCGATCGCGGTACGTGACATGCTCGAGCCGTTCCTGCCGGTCCCCGTCGTCCTCCGGGTGGGCGACGCGTTCAGGCTCGAGCACGACCGGCCGAAATCGATCGGCAAGGTGCGCGGCTTCACCGGCCCGTTCGGTGTCTTCGTCCGCTCCTACGCCTACATCCGAACCTACGGGCCGCGCCTGCGCGAGATGTCCGAGGTCGCCGTGCTGAACGCGAACTACCTGCTGGAGCGCCTTCGCGACGAGTACGACGTTCCCTTCGACCGCCTGTGCATGCACGAGTTCGTCCTCTCCGCGAGGACGCTCAAGCGCGAGCACGGCATCACGGCAACCGACGTCGCCAAGCGGCTCATGGACTATGGCTTCCATCCACCGACGATCTACTTCCCGCTGGTCGTTCCGGAGGCCCTCATGATCGAGCCCACCGAGACGGAGCCGAAGGAGACGCTCGATGCGTTCGTCGACGCGATGGTGGCGATTGCACGGGAGGCAGCGGGGGAGCCGGAGACGGTCAAGAACGCGCCTACGTCGAGGCCGGTGAGGCGTGTCGACGAGGTGAAGGCCGCCAAGCAGCCGGTGGTCCGCTATCTGTTCGAGGAACACCCCACGGGCCAGGCCGAGACCGTAACGCCAGAGCCTCTCGCGAGACCATAGAGCGTGGAGAAAATCAAGAAAACAGAGGAGCAGTGGCGCGCCGAGCTGACGCCCGAGCAGTACCACGTGCTTCGCGAGAAAGGCACTGAGCGCCCGTTCACGGGCGAGTATGACCACGTCTTCGAGCCGGGCACGTACCACTGCGCCGGTTGCGGCGCAGAATTGTTCGTATCGGAGACGAAATACGACTCCGGGTGCGGCTGGCCGGCCTTCTACGCACCGGCCGGCGAGGAAGCGGTCGACGAGGAGACCGACGCCTCCTACGGAATGGTGCGCACCGAGGTGATGTGCGCCGCGTGCGGCGGACATCTTGGGCACGTCTTCCCGGACGGGCCGCATCCGACCGGAGTCCGCTACTGCATCAACTCGGCAGCATTGAGATTGGAGGAAGAGTGACGAAGAAGGCAACGTTCGGCGCCGGCTGTTTCTGGGGCGTCGAAGCGGCGTTCCGGCAGCTCGACGGCGTGACGAAAACACGCGTCGGCTACGCGGGCGGCAAGCTCGATAATCCGACCTACGAGGACGTCTGCTCTCACAAGACCGGTCACGCAGAGGTCGTCGAGGTCTCGTACGACCCCGACCGGGTGTCATACGACGACCTGCTCGACGTCTTCTGGGGCAAGCACGACCCGACGCAGCTGAACCGGCAGGGCTGGGACATCGGCGATCAGTACCGCTCGGTGATCTTCGTCCACGACGAGGAGCAGCGGGCAGCGGCCGAGCATTCGAAGGACAACGAGCAGGCTGCGTATCGCAAGGCGATCGTCACCCAGATCGAGCCCGCGCCGGCGTTCTACGAGGCCGAGGACTACCACCAGCAGTACCTCGAGAAGCGCGGCCGCTCGAGCTGCACGCCGGCACTCAGTCAGACGGCGTGACGATCGACCACCGGCAACTCGGCGTCGACCTCTTCAACGAGGTCTGGCGGCTGACACAAAGCCGCGAGGACGACGATCGGATGATCCACGCGGCGCACGCGTCGCGCTACCACTGGGGCGAGGCTCCGGAATGCAAGCCGGAGAACCTCGCCCGAGGGGAGTGGCAGATCTCTCGCGTGTACACCGTGGTTGGATTCCCCGAGGCTGCGTTGCGTCACGCGCTTCGCTGCCTCGATCACTGCGAGGCGAACGGGCTGACCGACTGGGACCTCGCGTACGCGTACGAAGCGGTCGCCCGCGCGTACAAGGTCGCGGACAAGGATCCCGAGGCGCAGGCGTACAAGAAGCTCGCCGCCGAGGTGCCGATCGCGGAAGCCGACGACCGCGAGCACCTAGAGGAGGACCTCGCGACGCTCTAGCGGGTCGCCGCGAGCTGCCCGCACGCGGCGGCGATGTCGCGACCGCGGGTGAGGCGAACAGTCGCCGGGAGCCGCGCGTGATCGAGCACCGCCTTGAACGCGGCGATCGCGTTGCGCGACGAGCCATCGAAGGCGCCCGTCGGGTTGTACGGAATGAGATTCACCTTGAAGACCTTGGGATCGAGCACCTTCGCCAGGTCGGCCGCCTGCTCCACGCGGTCGTTGACGCCGGCGAGCATCACGTACTCGACGAACACTTTCCGCCCGCGCAACGTGCTGTAGCGGCGGCACTCCGCAACGACGTCCTCGAGCGGGTAGCGGTCGTTCACGGGCATCAGTTCGCTGCGAAGCGCGTCGGTGGCCGCGTGAAGCGACAGCGCGAGCCTGATCGGCTCCTCCACCTCGTCGACGAAGCGGCGCAACCCCGGCAGCCAGCCGACTGTGGAGATCGTCGTTCTCCGGTGCGTGACGCCGAGATCCGGCAGGCGACGTGCCGCCTCGAGCACGTCGTCGAGGTTGAGCATCGGCTCGCCCATGCCCATGAACACGACGTGGTCGATTGGCTCGATGCGGCGGAAGTGGAGCGCCTGGTCGAGGATCTCCGAGGCCGTCAGGTTCCGGCCGAACTGCATCTGACCCGTCGCGCAGAACGTGCACGTCAGCGGGCAACCGGATTGCGACGAGACGCAGACCGAGCGTCGTCCGTCCCGGTAGCGCATGAGCACCGCCTCGACCAGATGGCCGCCGCGCGTGCGGAAGAGCGCCTTCAGCGTGCCGTCCTTCGCGTGCGCCTCGTGCTCGACGGTCAGCGTCGAGAACGGGACCTCGTCCGCGAGCCGTGCGCGAAGCGCGGCCGGCACGTTCGTCATCTGCTCGTAGCCGGCCGCGCCGCGCGCGGCCCATTCCCACACCTGCCCCGCGCGGTACGCGGGCTCGTCGCTCAGCCGGTGCTCGAGGGCGCGAAGATCCACGCGAACAGGGTAGACACGCTCCTACAACGCTTTCGCATGTTCCTCGTAGAGCCCGACGAGCCCCTCGTGGCGCGGGTTCCACTCGGCCGGCGTCTGCGGAGAACCGGCGAGCAGCGACTCCAACGCGTCGAGGTGCATGTGCCAGCCGGCCGCGATGCTCGTCGCCGCGTCGACCTCGATGCGAGAGTGGTCGAGGACGAGTTGCGTGCCGTTTCCTTCAGGCGACAGCTCGATCCGGACGACCGAGGGAGCGCGCTCCTCCCAGGTGTACTCGAACGTCATGGGCGGATCGAAGACGCGCACCTCGCCTTCGTTCGTGTGGCCGCCTTCCCATTCGAACGTGACCCGCCCGCCGGCCCGCGGCTCGATCGTCATGGCCGCAAGCCAGTTCTTCACGTGTTCGGGTTCGGTCAGCGCCGCCCAGACCTCTTCCGGCGTCGCGTCGTAGTGGCGGACGTGCCGAACCGCGCGCTGCTCGCCTTCGCGCCTCAACGTTCCGATGGTCTGTGTAGTCATGGTGTCTCCTTTCGTGCGCGGCGTGCGCGCTTGATCTGTGTGTCGAGGGCGTCGAGCCTGTTCGTCCAGAAGCTGCGATAGCGGGTCAGCCACTCGTCGAGCTCCGCAAGCGGCGCGGGGTCGAGCGAGTAAACCCGCTGCTGGCCCTCCTGGCGGGCCTGCACGAGACCGTGCTCGCGGAGGACGCGCAGATGCCGGGAGACCGCGGGTCGGCTCACGGCGAAATGGCCGGCGATCTCACCCGCGTTGCGCTCACCGTCTGCAAGCAGCTCCACGATCTGCCGCCGTGTCGGATCGGACAAAGCTTCGAGCGCGCTCATCGCGCATATCTGTAACACATCGGTTACGTAACTGTCAAGTTACGTAAGCGCCTCTCGAGGCAGCCGCTAGATTCTCTCGCGATGATCGATCTTCGCTCCGATACCGCAACGATGCCGAGCCAGGCGATGCGCGAGGCGATGGCGCACGCCGAGGTCGGCGACGACCAGAAGCGCGAGGACCCGACGGTGCTCGAGCTCGAGCGGCGCGCCGCGGAGCTGCTCGGGCAAGACGATGCGGTGTACCTCCCCACGGCGAGCATGGCCAACCAGATCGCGTGCCGCATCCTCACCGAGCCGGGCGACGAGCTGCTCGCGGAGGAGAACGCGCACATCCTGCTTTCCGAGCAGGGCGGGCCGGCCGTCCACGCGGGGCTCGTCACGCGACCGATACGCACGCAGGCCGGACGCTTCGCCGGCGACGACGTGCGCGCGCTCATGCGCGACCGGACGTCGATGCACATGGCGCGCACGCGGCTCGTCGCGGTCGAGGACACGCACAACTCGTCGGGCGGGCGCTGCTGGCGGATGGACGAGATCGACGACGTCGTCACGACCGCGCGCGAGCTCGACCTGAAGCTGCACCTCGACGGCGCAAGGCTCATGAACGCGTCCGTTGCGAGCGGCATCGCGGCGGCCGAGTACGGCCGGCGCTTCGACACGGTGACGCTGTGCCTGTCCAAAGGCCTCGGCTGCCCGCTCGGCGCATTGCTTGCGACGTCCTCCGAGCTGGCGTGGCGCGCGCGGCGCGGCAAGCATTTGATGGGTGGCGCGATGCGTCAGTCAGGGATCGTCGCCGCCGCAGGCGTCTACGCGCTCGACCACAACGTCACCGGTCTGGCCGAAGACCATGCCCGCGCGCGGCGGCTCGCCGAGGCGCTGCACGCAGCGGGTGTGCCGGTCGACCTCGAGCAGGTCGAGACGAACTTCGTGCAGGTCGACGTCGGACCGCTCGGCTTGACGCGCGAGGAGGCGATGACGCGGATGAAGGAGGAAGGCGTGCTCCTCTCGACGACCGTATGGCCGACGAAGCTCCGCGCCGTGACGCACCTCGACGTCACCGACGACGACATCGATACGGCGATCGACGCAATTCCGCGCGCGCTTGGAGTCCTTGCCCCCGCCTAGCGAGCTCGCGACCGAACTGCGCGCGATCGTCGCGAAGACGCAGGCGGAACGACGAGCTGCGTCGATAGCCGCGGCCGTCGTGCGCGGCGGCGAGGTCGTATGGGCGGACGCGGTTGGGCTCGCCGACGCGGAGCAGTCGGTTGACGCGACGCCCGACCATCAGTACCGCGTCGGATCGATCACGAAGACGTTCACCGCGGTGTGCGTCATGCAACTTCGCGACGAGGGCAAGCTGAAGCTCGAGGACCGGCTCAGCGCGCATCTCGACGTGCGCGCCGGCGGCGACCTGACGCTACGTCAGATGCTCTCGCACGGCTCCGGTCTGCAGCGGGAGGTCCCGGGCGACGTCTGGGAGACGCTCGAGTTCCCGAAGTCGACCGAGGAGCTGCTCGCAACGATGGAGGAGGCGGAGCAGGTACTCGCTCCCGGGGAGCGCTGGCACTACTCGAACCTCGCCTACATCCTCCTCGGCGAGCTCGTCGCCGAGCTGAGCGGCATGCCGTACGAGGACTACGTCGAGCAGCGGCTGCTGCAACCGCTCGGGTTGACGCGCACGAGCTTCTCACCCGAGGAGCCGACGGCGATCGCGTATTCGGTCGAGCCGTACAGCGACGTCCTGCTGCGCGAGCCGATGCTGGTGGAGCGGACAGGCGGGATCGCCGCCGCCGGCCAGCTCTGGTCGACCGTCGGCGACCTGTGCCGGTGGGCGTCCTTCCTCGCAGACCCGGATCCCGACGTGCTGTCACCGGCGTCGATCGACGTGATGACGGCCGTGCAGACGATGGCCGATCCTTACCACTGGACGCTGGCCTGGGGCGTCGGTGTCGCGCTCGTACGCAGGGACGACCGGATCTACTGCGGACACGACGGCGGCATGCCGGGCTACGTGGCGAACGTGCTCGTCGACCGCAGCGACAAGCTGGGCGCGGCGGTACTCGTCAACGGCGAGACGGTCACGCCGGTGGAGCTCGCGCTCGCGCTCGTCGACAAGGCACGCGAGCGCGTCCCACAGGAGCCTGAGACGTGGCGCCCGACCGCGCCGCCACCGCCGGAGCTCGCGACTGCGCTCGGCCGCTGGTGGTCCGAGGGTTCGGAGTTCGTCTTCCGCTGGCACGACGGCCGGCTCGAGGCGCGGATGGCGGAAGCTGCCGAGTGGCAACCGTGGACACGGTTCGAGCCACTCGACGGCGACCGCTTGCGGACCGTCTTCGGACGCGAGCGCGGCGAGTTGCTCCGGCTCGTGCGCGACGCGCACGGGAACGTCACGCGCATGTACTGGGCCACATATCCGTTCAGCCGCGAGCCGGAGGTCACCGGCACGCGTTCGTAACTACTCGTACTGCAGCGCTTCGAGCACGTTGAGGCGCGCGGCGCGCCTCGCCGGGAAGATCGCCGCGAGGATGCCGACTGCGATCGCGGCGATCACGAAGAAGACGATCGACAGCCACGGCACCGCGAAGACGATGCCCTCGCTCGACAGCGCGTGCGTCGTCAGTACCGCCAGGAAGACGCCGACGGCCATGCCGAGAGCCGCGCCGATCAACGATGTGACGACGCTCTCGTAGCCGATCATCGACCGGATCTGCCACCGCGTCATCCCGACGGCGCGCAGCATCCCCAGCTCTCGCGTCCGCTCGTAGATCGTGAGGATGAGCGTGTTGACGATCCCGAACAGGCTGACGATTATGGAGAGCGCCAGCAGCACGTAGAGAAGCCTGATGATGTTGTTCAAGGGTTTCTCGAAGTTCGTCTTGAACTCCGAGGCGGTCTGGATCTTCGCGTCTGCGAAGTCGCTCACCGAGTCGTCCAGCATCTTCGTGTTCGCGTCGGTGACGCCGCCTTTCGTGTTGATGAAGACCATCAAGTTCACCGGGTCGATGTAGTTCGCGTCGAAGAGCGCGTTCGAGATCGTGACGGGGGCGAACGGCGAGCCGCCCTTGGGCAGCTTGAAGATGCCCTTTATCCGGAGCGGGAGCAACTTTCCCGTTGGTGTCTCGAGCTTGAACTGGGAGCCGACGTGAAGGTTGTGGTCCTCGGCAAACTTGTGGTCGACGAACGCGCCGTCCTTGCCGAGCTCCGCCGGCACCGCGGTCGAGCCTTCCTTCCAGGTGAGGTTGACGACCTGAGCCAACTCAGGGTCGACGGCGGTGAGGTCCTCCGTGCTCCCGAAGTAGCGGGCCGAGCCGGCGCGGATCCCCGAGACTGCGGTGGTGTTCGGCGCCTTCTCGACGGCCGCCTCCGCGGAGGTCGTGAGCGGGATGAACGTGTTCGTCGACGTGAGCGCGTAGTCGCCCTTGAACAGCTCGTCGACTGCGCTCTCGAACGAGGAGCGGATGCCCTGCCCAAGGATGGCGACGAAGGTGACGAGCGCGAGCCCGATCATCAGCGCGGAGGCCGTCGAGGCCGTGCGCTTGGGATTCCGCTTCGAGTTGTCGCGCGCGAGCACTCCGGCGGTCCCGCCGAACCGGGTTGCGGGCCACCCGAGCACCGACGCGAGCGGCCGCACGACTATCGCGGCGTTCGCCGAAACGCCGAAGAACAGCAGCAGGATCCCCGCGCCGAGCGCGAAGAGCCGGGTCTTCGTCTCCAGTCCGTGACCGAGGACCCCGTACAAGAGCAGCAGGATCCCGAGCACGAGCACGGCTGCCGAGATGATTGGTCTGAACCGCGCAAAGCGGCCAGGGGGGAGAACGGCACCTTCGCGAACCGCCGCGATCGGCGCAACGCGCGTCGCCCGCAGCGCAGGCCGCAGACTCGCAAACAGCGTGATCAAGGTTCCGAGCAAGAGGCAGATGACCACCGTTCGCGTCGCGAACACCGTCCCCGCCGTGGGCAGGTCGATCCCGATGGCGACGAAAAGCTCATTGAGCAACTTGGCGAGCGCAAGCCCGAGAAAGAGGCCCACGACGGAGCCGAGGATGCCGATGACCAGGGCCTCGATGATCACCGACGTCAGGATCTGGCGCCGGGATGCGCCGATCGTCCGCAAGGTCGCGAACTCGCGCGTGCGCTGGGCGATCGTGATGCCGAGCGTGTTCGCAATCACGAAGCTGCCGACGAAGAGCGCGATGCCGGCGAAGGCGAGCAGGAAGCTCTGGATGAAGGTCGTGAAGCCGCTGACGGTCTTCTTGTCCTCTTTTACCTGCGCGGACGCATCACGCGCCTGCGCCGTTGGCGGCAGCAAGGGCTTGATCTCAGTGATCAGCTCCGATGATGTGACGCCGCTCTTCGCCTGCACGCGGATCACGTCGAGCTGGCCGATCCGCTGGAAGACCCCCTGTGCCGTCGAGAGGTCGAACACGGCCATCGTCGCGCCGCCGATCGCCACCCCGGGGAGCTTGACTGTCCCCGCGATCCGGAAATCCTGGACCGGGCCCTTGCTCTCGACGCCGATCGTGTCGCCGACCGCGTAGTGCTTCGAGCTGGCCGTGCCCGAGTCGATCGCAATCTGGTCGCTGCCGCGAGGCCACGTACCCGACACGAGCTGCAGCGGGTTGAATCGTTTGTCGTCCGGGTCGACGCTGAAGCCGAGGTTGGGCGCGCCCCCGGATCCGATCGCCTTGTCGTCCCGCCCGACGAGCTTCGTCGCGTCGTCCGTGACGGAACCTGCGGCGGCCTGCACGTCCGGGAGCTCCTGGACCTTCAGGAGCAGCGTCTGTGGAAAGCTCGGCGCCTGCACACCGTTCCCGTTCAGGTTCTCGAACGCGGTCTTGCCGGTGATGATGACGTCGGCGTTCTTGTACGACTGCGAGAAGATCGAGTTGAACGCGCCGTTGATCGTGTCGGTGAGGACGAACGTACCGCTCGCCATCGCGACTCCGAGCACGATCGCCGTCGCGGTCAGCGCGGCGCGCAGCTTGCGCCCGAGCAGTCCCTTGAGCGCGACCTTGAGCAACGCGACTAGTTAGTGCCGAGCTCCGCCATGGTCGCCAGGACGGCGTCCTGGGTCGTTCTCCCAAGCTCGCGGACGATCAGTCCGTCGGCGAGGAAGAGAATGTGGTCGGCGATTGCCGCCGCCCGCGCATCGTGCGTGACCATCACGGTCGTCTGGCCATAGTTGTCGACGGCCGCGCGAAGGAGCTTCAAGATCTCCTCGCTCGTCGAGGAGTCGAGGTTGCCGGTCGGCTCGTCCGCGAACATGACTGTCGGCTTCGAGACGAGCGCCCGCCCGATCGCAACTCGCTGCTGCTGTCCGCCCGACAGCTCGGCGGGTCGGTGCGAGCGCCGCTCCGTGAGGCCGAGGTTGCCGAGCAGCTCGTCGACCCAGGCGCGATCCGGCTTCACACCGGCGATCGCGAGCGGAAGCGTCACGTTCTCCTCTGCAGTGAGCATGGGCAAGAGGTTGAAGAACTGGAAGACGAAACCGATGTGCTTGCGACGCAGCTTCGTCAGGCTCGAGTCGTCGAGGTCCGTGATGTCGATTCCTTCGATCGTCACCGTGCCCGCGGTCGGCTTGTCGAGTCCCGCGAGGCAGTGCATCAGCGTGGACTTGCCCGAGCCCGACGGGCCCATCACTGCCGTCAGGTGGCCGTGCCGAACTTCGAGGGAGACCCCGCGCAGCGCGTCGACGCACGTACCGCCCTGTCCGTAGCGGCGAGTCAGGTCCTGAGCGGAGACGGCTACAGTCGTCGCCACCGGTGCTTCGGCGACCCCGGTCACGGCCCCTACCTTACCGATCTCCGACCAGGTACACCCAGAGGACGAAAGCGGCATAAAACGTGATCAGGAGCCCGCCCTCCCAGCGACGAGATCGGCCGTCACGGACGACCAACGCCACTAACAATGCCGCTCCGCCCATCCCGATCAGCTCGATTGGCCGGAAGGCCAGCGGCAGCGCCGGCTTCACCAGGAACGACAGGAGCGCAACCGCGGGAATGAGGAAAACGGCGACCTGCGCGCTCGACGAAATCGCGATCTCGGAGGAGAGCACCATCTTGCCGCGCCGAGCGATCACGATCGCGCCGCCGTGCTCCGCGGCGTTCCCGACGATCGCCACGATGACCGTCGCGATGAAGAAATCGGACAGGCCGGCCGCCCGGGCGAAGCCGTCGAGCGAGTGCACGAGGATCTCGCTTATGAGCGCCGTGACCGCGGTCGCGAGCCCGAGGGTCACCAGCGCGCGGGAGAGGCTCCACGCGTGGGTGCGCGCTTCTTCCCTGGGGGCCGCGTGGTGGCGGCGCAGGTTTCTCGCCGTGACCACGACGTAGAGGCCGAGGAGGCCGATCGCGACGGGAATCGTCGCCAGCGCAAGCGAGTGCCGGTCGGGGTTGCCGTGCAAAGCGGGCACCGCCGGTACGAGGAAAACGAGCACCGCCACGAGCACGAGCGCGAGCTGGGTCAGAAGCGACCTCGTACCGAGTCGAGCGCGGTCGGGTCCGAGGATCATCGCGAGGCCTAGCACGAGCAGGATGTTCGACACGACGCTGCCTGTCAACGAGCCCCGCACCACGTCGGGAAGGTTGCTGCTGATCGCGAACAAGGCGATGATCAACTCGGGGGCGTTACCGAAGGTCGCGTTGAGGAAGCCGCCCACGCCTGGGCCGGTGTGCTCGCCGGCGTGCTCCGTCGCCTCGCCGATCAGCCACGCGAGCGGAACGAGCGAGGCCGCCGCGAGGATGAACAGGCCCACGTCGCCCAGGTGGAAGACGTACCGAGCGACGAACGTGACCGGCGCGAGCACGAGCGATCCCCAGAGGAGCTTCCGCGCCACGAAGCAAGCCTAGAGGCTTGGTGGGAAACAAGGGCACCTCTGTATGGCGGCCCAGACTCGGCGCATCTGCGCCCGATCGGGCGCAGCCCGTACCGCGAGTGCGAACTGCGTCCGCTCGAACTCAGCTGCTTGGTCTGTGCCGTCCCCAGAGGCACCCGAGTTCCACACCAAACCTCTAGAGGCTCGCCGTCTGTAGCACCTTGACTATGGATAGTCAAGGCTTGCGTTCGGCGTGTTTGGGTATCCACAATCACACCAGATGGAAACGCGCGTGCACACCGCCGAGCTCCCCCTGCGGCCGCAGGACGAGGTCGAGTGCCGGCGTTGCAATGTCCACTGCGACAAGGTCGTGTATCCCGCAGCGTGCGTCGCGAAGAGCTGCCCGTTCCTCTACGCGATCGAGGAGTTCGGACACCGATACATAGGCTGCATGCAGAACGTCTTCGACGTCGAGATCGACGTCAATCTTCTCGCTGCGGCTGAGCGAACGCGGAGCGGATTCGGCGCGGTGAAGGCCATGCGTCAGCCGCTGCCGATGTGCACGACGACTGTCGACCCCTGCTACGAGAACCGCCACGACGAGCTCGGCTGCGTCAATCCCGAGTTCCACGAACTGCCGGTCGGCGAGCCTACGTTCAAGATCTTCGCGCGCGTTAAGGCCTAGCTCAAAGCATTCGGAGGGGGCGCAGCAGAACGGCGCCGGTTAGCGCGCACGCCGCTGTCGCCAGGAATGCGGTGCGCCAGGACGTTCCCGTTACGACGGCTGCGAAGACGATCGGTATGACGATTCCGCCGACGCCCAGGACCGTTTGCTGGAAACCGATTGCTGCACCGCTGCGGCGAGGGCCCGCGGCTTCCGCTGCCGCCGTGAACGAGAGACCGTTCCAGCTCATCCCGAGGATTCCGGCGGCAACGAGCACGGGGACGAGGACGGCGATCGGGCCGTGCACGAGCGCAGCGGCGGTTGCGAGTGCGACCGCGAGCGCGGCGGCGAGCTTGATGAAGAGTGGCACCCGTCGGCGCTCGCGATCGGAGCGCCGCCCGACGACGATCCGCACGACGATGCCGCCGGCCTGTACGGCTGCGAGCACGAGCGCCGCTTTCGCCGTCGAGAAGCCGCGCGCGTCGTGGAGGAACAGCACGACGAAGCCCATGATCGCCAATTGGCCTGCGAGAACGAACGCGCTTGCGGAACAGAGGAGCCACATCCGAAGGTCGCGGAGCGGACTGACGAACTGCCGTGCGATCTCTTCGTCGACATGCCGCTCGCGCAGCACCACGCCGGCAAGCACAGCCCAGACGAGCGCGTTCACGGCGAGCGTGATGAACGCCGCATGAACTCCGCCGACCGAGACGATCGCGGGTAGCGCGACGGCACCGGCGAAGCCGCCGATCGGAATCGCCGCCTGGCGGATTCCGAGTGCGAGCCCGCGCTCGTCAGCGGCGAACCAGTGCATGACGGCGCGTCCGCTCGCGGAGTTGACCGACGCGCCGAAGGCGCCGGTCGCCACGAGTGCAGCGACGAGCGCTGGGAATGCGTTCACGTTCGCCGCCACTGCGAGCGCGAGCGCGGACCCGGTCAGGCCAATGACGATCGCGAGCCGCTCGCCGATCCGGTCGCTCACGATTCCCCAGCCGAGCAGGGTCAGTGTCATGCCCGCATTCGTGGCGCCGAGCAGGATCCCGATTTGGCCGAGGCTCAGCCCGAACTCAGCTTGCAAGTCGGGCGTGATCGCACTGATCCCGATCTGCACGGCGGAGAGGCTCGTCGCTGCGAGCGTCCCCGCCGTGAGGATCAGCCAGCGGTAGCGACCCACCGCTTGTGGAGATTGCGAGCTTTCCTCAATTCCTTGGCGTCCGGGCCTTCCTTGTCGGGGCCGGGCACCTCGAGGAACGCGGGCAGGCCCTGGAGCTTCGGATGCGAGAGGAAGACGCCGAGCTTGCTGCCGAGCTGCCCCTTTCCGATGTTCGCGTGCCGGTCGCGGTTGGAGCCGAGCGGGTCGACCGCGTCGTTCACGTGCAGCGCACGCAGCCGGTCCAGGCCAATGCGCTCGTCCACCTCGCGGAGGAGGTCGTCGACAACCTCGCGATTCGTGATGTCCACGCCGGAGACGTAGAGGTGGCACGTGTCCAGGCACAGGCCGAGGCGCTCGTGCGCGCCGCACGCGTCGAAGAGCGCGGCGAGCTCCTCGATCGAGCGGCCGATCGTGCCGCCTCCGCCCGCGGAGTCCTCCAGCAGCAGCCAGGTCGTGTCCGTGCAGAGCTCGAGCGTCTCCTGCAAGGCCGGCACGCACCGTGCCAGGCCGACCTCCAAGCCGGCGCCGAGGTGTGAGCCGACGTGAAAGACGACGCCGTCCGCCTCGATCGCGCGCGCGACCTCCATCGTGTTGCGCATGACGGCGCGCGACTTCTCGTAGATCTCGTCATCGGGGGCGGCGAGGTTGACGAGGTAGATGGCGTGTGAGAGAACGCCCCCAGGCGCGATGCCGAGCTCCGCGCGCCGCTCCTTGAACGCCTCGAGGTTGGCCGGGTCGTGGTCCGTCGGGCGCCACATGCGCGGGCTCTGCGTGAACAGCTGCACCGCGTCCGCGCGCATCGCTTCTGCTCGGTCGAGCGTCTTGTGGATGCCGCCGAGTGACGACACATGGGCACCGAAGAACATCAGTGCAAGGTATGTGACGAGGGTCGTTCGGCGGCGTATCGTCGCGGCGTCGTTCAGCCTCGCTGTTTCGCGCCGTACGATGCAAGCGTATGTTTGGCAACCGTCTCCGAGCCCGGCCTGATTCGACGGAGTTGCGGGCTTTGCCCGCGACTGCGCCGCGGACGCCGTCGCTGGGGGCACACGTCCCGCATCGCACGCGCAGAGGGCGACCATGAGCGAGAAGAAGGGGGCACACGGGGGAAACATGGTTTCCCACGTGCGAGTTCGCATGGCTCCGTCGCCGACCGGCTTCCTTCATGTCGGGACGGCGCGCACGTTTCTCTTCAACTGGCTCTTCGCGCGTCAGCACGAGGGCGAGTGCCTGTTGCGCATCGAGAACACCGACATGAGCCGTGAGGTCGAAGGCGCGACGGAGCAGATCCAGCGCTCGCTCACGTGGCTCGGCCTCGATTGGGAGGCACTGAGCTTCCAGCTCGACAGGACGGAACGTTGCGAGCAGGAAGCGCGACGGCTGGTCGAGTCCGGCCATGCGTACGAGGACGAAGGCGCGATTCGTTTCCGCATGCCCGACGAGGGCGTGACGGCCTACGACGACCTCGTGCTCGGCAGCGTCGAGACACCGAACGAGGTGCTGGACGACCTCGTGCTCGTCCGCTCGGACGGCCGCCCGACCTACAACTTCGCGTCACCCGTCGAGGACTGGCTGGACGGAATCACGCACGTGATCCGCGGCCGCGACCACATCTCGAACACGCCGAAGCAGATCAACATCCTGCGCGCGCTCGGCGCCGAGATCCCCGCGTACGCCCACATGCCCGACGTGGCGGGAGATGACGGGAAGAAGCTCTCGAAGCGGCACGGCGCGCAGTCACTCGACGAGTTCCGCGATATGGGCTACTACGCGCCGGCGCTGATGAACTTCCTCGCGCTGCTCGGCTGGAGCTACGACGACAAGACGACGATCATGTCGCGCGATGAGCTGATCGAGCGGTTCTCGTTCGACCGAGTGCAGCCGAGCCCGGCGACGTTCGACTACAAGAAGCTCGACTGGATGAACGGCGTCTACCTCCGCACGCTGCCTCCCGACGAATATGCAGACGCGCTGATCGAGTACTTGGGGCCGAACTGGGACCCGGAGAAGGTGCGGAAGATCGCGCCGCTCGTGCAGAAGAAGCTCGTGCGCTTCGGCGAGTTTCCGCGCTTCGCGAACTTCTACTTCAAAGACGACGTCGAGCCGGAAGACCCGTCACTGCTCGATCCGCGCGTCCTCTCACGGGCGGAAGTCGTGCTGCGCGAGCTCGACACATGGGACGCCGGAGCGATCGAGGCCGCCTTGCGCGGGCTCGCCGACGAGCTCGGCCTGAAGCCGGGGCAGGCATTTCAGCCGATCCGGATGGCCGGCACTGGGTCGAAGATCTCCCCGGGCCTGTTCGAGAGCCTCGAGTTGCTCGGGCGGGACGAGACGCTCAGGCGCCTGAGTCGGGCGGTCGGCGAAGCGGCCTAGGCGGCCCTAGAGGATCGAGCGAGCGCTGGAACCGGAGCCAGGCGCGCCTGCGGAAGGCGGCGCTCGGCGTCGGCGGTCGCTTGCCTTTCTGCACAGGACGCTGTCTGCCCGCGGCTCTCACCTCCGTGGCGGTTTTGCAGTTTCTGAATATGAAACGCCGGCGGGCTCGTGGGCGTTACGGGCGAAGCAGCACCGACCCGGCGACCGTGCCGGCGAGAGTGAACGCGACGAGCACCCAGAGGCCGAGCAGCGCCGCCACGAGGACGAGCCCGGATCCGACGCCGACCGCGACGGCCGCCAAGAAGGGCGCACGCCGACCGCTCGACTGGCCTTGCTCGGGCATAGGCACCAGCACCGAGCGCGGCCGTTCGAGCCGGCGTCGCGCGAAGCGGACGCGGAACAGTGCGCCACGCCATTCCCAGACCAGCGGGGCGGCCGCGTCGAGACCGCCGTGAGCCAGTGCCTCGGCCATCTCCGCGGTCAGCTCGCGCGCCTCGGTGAGCGATTCGCCGAGCTCCTCGTGAACGAGAGCCACGTCCGGCGGCGGGGTGAGCCCGGTCACGAGCTCGGCGGCGCAGTGGAGCTCGTATTGCAGCGCGGGCAGGGTCTCGCGGTCCTCCACGAGGCGCTCGGGATCGGCGGCGAGCGAGTCGAGGCGGGCAAGCGTCAACTCGAGGTCGATCCAAAGACCGGCCATGGAGGCCGCGTATGCACGCGGCGATCCGGTGCCAACCGTCTGCCTCACACGCGGATCGATCATAGCCCGTTATACATTTAACCTCCATGAGCGTCGCCGAAGCCATCCGAAGCCCCGCCGAGTTCGAGGGGCAGCTGCAGAAATACCTCTTCGAGCGCTCCGAGGAGGGCCGCGCAGTCCGCGTGGGGGAGAAGGAGACATCCGAACAGGCGGCGATCGTCGCCAGGTACGCGGACCTGTTCTCGCGCGAGCAGCTGGCATATCTCCACGAATGCGAGGAGCAGGCATCGGGCGATGAGCGCGAGCGCCTGTACCGGCTGCGCAAGACCTGCGAGGGCGGGCTTGCCGCGGCCGAGCTGGCCGCAGCCCAGGACGAGTTCGAGAACAAGATCCTCGCCGCGCGCGTGATTTGGAAGGGCGAGGAGATGCCCCTGCGCAGCGCGCAGGCGAAGCTGGCTGTGCTCGACGACTACGCCGACCGCGAAGAGCTGGGCGCGGTGCACGCGGACGCATCCGCGACGTTCAACCCCGACCGGCTCGAGCTGCTCGCCAAGGGGGAGGCGCTCGAGGCCGAGTTGACCGGCGAGCCCGAGAACGTCGCGCGCAACGAGGAGGAGAAGCAGATCTCGTTACGCGAGCTCGAAGGTGTACTCGCGAAGACGTCCTCCGCGGTGGACGACGCGTGGTCACGTCTGCGCGACCGTTGGTTCGAGCGCTTGCTCGGTCCGAAGCGCGACGACCTGCCGAGCGCGTTTCACAGCAGCTACATGCGCCGGCTGTCGCCGCTCGAGTCGACCTACACGAAGGACCGCGCCGTCGAGATCTGCATGGAGACCCTCGGGCTCCTGGGCTTCGACATGGAGCACGACGAGAACATCCGGCTCGACCTCGACGACCGTCCGCAGAAGGCACCACGTGCATGCGTCATCGCATCGGATCCACCGGAGGTCGTCCACCTCATCACTCGCGCGCAGGGCGGTTTGCACGATTACCAGGCCCTCCTGCACGAGGCCGGGCACGCGCTCCACTACGCGGGCTGCGACCCGTCGCTCTCGTACACCTTCCGCAGGCTTTCGCGCGACCACGCGCTCACCGAGATCTACTCGTACATCCTCGAGTCGATCACGCGCGTGCCCGAGTGGCACGTCGCGCACTTCGGGCTCTCGGACGCCGAGGCGGCCGAAAACGCCAACGCGACGCAGTTCCTCGATCTGCTGCTCTTCCGCCGCTACGTCGCGAAGTTGCAGTACGAGCTCGGTTTCTGGTCGCGCTACAACGCGGTGGGAGGGACGCCCGAGGGGTACGCGGAGCGGCTCACGAAAGCAGTCGGCCTCCGGTATCGCGACGACGCCTTCCTCTCCGACATGGACGCGGGGTTCTATTCCGCGGACTACCTCCGCGCCTGGATCCGCTCGGCGCAGCTGCGCGCGTACCTCGAGCGCGAGGTCGGAGACGACTGGTGGCGCAACGGTGAGACAGGCGACCGGCTGCGCGCGCTCTTCTTCGAGGGAACGCGTCCGTCGAGCGAAGAGATCGCCGGACGCCTCGGCTTCGAGCCGCTCGACACGACTCCGCTCGTCGCCGAGCTCGGCGCCTAGAGCTTCTCGAGCACGACGCTGTACAACGGGCCGTCGCCGTCGAGGACCCGTGCGATGCCCCAGCCCGTCGGCTCCGCGAGCTCCGCGAGCTCTTCGGGAGGCAGCATCAGATATTCGAGCCACGGGGAGGCGAGCAGTCCGAAGCGGACGCGAAGGCGTAGCTGGCCGCCCATTCGTCCGCGACGGCGGTTGCGGTCGTGGACAGCGAGATGGACAGGGTCGTCGGTGTCGTAGACGCGCAAGGAGCTGGCGACGATGCGTCCGCGGTCAGGAGTCAATTCGTGGAAGCGGCGCAAGAGCCGTCGTCCCTTGGCGCGCCCGCCGAGGAGGCCGAGGTTGTTCCCGAACATGACCACCGAGTCGAACGTCCCGAGGTCGGGCCCAATGTCCTCGATCGCGATCAGGCGAGCGTCACGGACGCCGCGGCGTCGCATCACGTCGACCGCGCCGGGCGAGTTGTCGATCGCGACAACCGACTGTCCGCGTTGCTCAAGGTGGAGCGCGACGCGGCCCGCGCCGGCGCCGACGTCGAGCACTCGGCCCCGCGCGAACCGAATCGCTGCGCGCTCGTTCTTGAACCAGTTGCGCAGCGGAGTGAAGTAGATCTTCGGGCCGAAGCGCGAAGCAGCGATGTACCCGTCGTCGCGCTCGATGATCTCGACGACCTCGCCACCCTCGTGGAACGCCGTGATCATCGCTCCGTACGCGTCTCCGATCTCCACAGGCCGAGGCTACAATGGCGCCTCTCGCCGGGCGCATTCGTCTAGTGGCCTAGGACACCGCCCTCTCACGGCGGCGGCACGGGTTCGAATCCCGTATGCGCCTTTCTGAGTCACAAAGTGGGGGCCGTTTTGGCTTAACTGAGGTGGTCATTTGTGACAGACGTGCTGCGAAAATGCATCGCGTGCAGACCCTGGTGCAGACCTCGGCGCGTTGCCAAGGTTGCCACCAGCAGGAATCCCGCCGCTCGAGCGTAAGCACTCTGGCGCAGCCGAGTGGTGTGACGTCTTCGGGCGTCCTCCCTTCTCTCGATTCCGCTCACGACGCGTGTGCTAAGCGGCTGCTGGTGGGCGTCGCATCGGCCAGAAGCGGGGTCCGTCCGGGACGCGCAGCTCGCCGAGGTGGATGAACCCGAGCCGCTCATACAGCGCAGCACTGCGCTCGGTGCTGGCTTCGAGGTAAGCGGCTACGCCCTCTGCGTCGCAACGGTCGAGCGTCGGACGCAGCAACGCTGTGCCAATGCCCTGACCCCTGGAAGCGTGTTGCCACACCCAAATAGCGAATGTAGTAGTGCGGCTCCTGGAGGTGCTTGCTCTCGAAAAGGCTCTGCAGTCGCCTCGCCCGGGGCAATCGCAGGCCGAGAGCGCGCACGAAGCCGATCGCGGCCGAGAGAGGCACCGACATCTCCCACCTGCCGGGCGGCAGCTCGAGGTTCGCACCACTGAAATCTCCGGTCGTCAGCACTCGTCCAGCCGGGAACACGTAATAGGCAAGCTCGATCCCGATCAGCCGCCGCAGGCGCCGGTCGCTTCTTTGGCTCGGAGCCAACCACTGCAAGATTGGATCGGTCGTGAATGCGTCCGCAAGCGTTGCACTCACCTGCGCCAGGTCACCGACCCCGGCCTCTCGCACGCTCCGCGCAAGCGGTTCGTCGCGACCCACTCTCCGACGCTAGCAGCGACAGCAGGGGACCCTCGGGAGCGGCCCAAGCTAACGGCCGGTTCCGGTGGCGCTGATGCGGCGCTAGCGCTCTGGCGTCTGTGAGACACGCTGGCGCAGCCGACCAGCCCGACGCATCCGATCAGTTTCCGACGGCCGGGTCAGCCCCGAACTCGCGGACCTCTTGTGCACACCGGCACGCGGAGGCGATCTTGGCGGCCCACTGCAGCGCCTCCTCGCGTGACGGCACGTCGATGATCGTGACTCCGGCGATGTATGCCTTGTTCTCCGCGCCGTCGGTGACCGTCCCATCGGGGGCGACCACGCTCGGGCTTACCTCGTCGTGGGGATAGACACCCCCGGCGAACACCCATACCCCGGCGTTCTGAGCCTCCCGGATCACCGCGTGCGCGGCGTCGCCCACGGCTGGTCCCTCCTCATCCGGGATGTGGTCCATCGCGCCGTCATCGAACGAGATCAGATACCTCGGCATCTCACGACTCCTCTCTCGGCCGCCTCTCCGGCCGCTCACCTTGCTGCGGACACGCGCCAAAAGAGACTGAAAGACCGGCGAGAACTCATCGCCCGCAGCGACATCCAGCCTCACGTCTTCAGGCGTCTGTGAGACCAGCCGTGGGGGTGTACTCCCGCGCACTGGCCCATGCGACCGACGATACGCTCCGGGCCGTGACGTCACGGCGCCTGCGCTCGACCTTCAGCAGGAGCGGCGCGCGGCGACGCGGATTCGCCACCCGATCTCGGGACCGTCGGCCGGCAGGTGAGCGACAGCAGCGCGCAGCGCGCCGCATGACCACGTGTGATTGAGGCGACCATCGTGATACCAGTCGCGAATCACGGCCCTTCCATCCCCGAGCCGCGCACGGTGCCGCCGCCCGTGACTGGACGGACCTGCTCAGCTACGTGCGTATGCGCGTAACCGCAGCCAGCTAACAGCAGTGCGCATCGTGTCCGCGTCGCTTTCGCGCGCGGGTCTGACGGCGGGTGCGCTCATCCGAGCAAACGTAGCGGGGGTACGGCGAGGCTCCCGGGTCGGCCAGCGTTCGGGTGCTGCGGTTCAGGCGACCCAGATGCCGTTTTCCTGCACGACCTTGCCGTCGAGCTCGATGCGTCCGCCGGAACGGAGGTCCTTGACGATGTCCCAGTGGATCGCCGACTCGTTCGTGCCGCCGACGTAGTCGAAGCCGAGGCCGAGCGCGACGTGGATGGTGCCGTTCATCTTCTCGTCGAAGTAGATGTTCCGCATGTGGCGGTTGATGCCGGGGTTGCAGCCGATCCCGAGCTCGCCGATCCGGCGGGCGCCTTGGTCGGTGTCGAGCGTCTCGAGCAGGAAGTCTTCTTCGCTCTCCGCGGACGCGTCGACGATCCGGCCCTCCGAGAAGCGGAGGCGGATGCCCCTTAGCTCGCGACCGTTCCGCATCGCCGGGAACTCGGTGAAGGCGATCGTTCCCTCGGCCGACGTCTCCACCGGGCAGACAAAGAACTCGCCGCCCGGCATGGTGCCGGTGCCGGCGTCGACGTCCGTGCGCCTGCCGGCGACGGACACCCGCAGGTCCGTGCCGTCCGCGACGATCCGGGCTTCCTCAGCCTCGTCGAAGAGCTGCGCAAGACGCGAGATGCGCTCGTGCAGAGCGTTCCAATCGATCAGGCACGAGCCGTAGATGAAGTCCGCGAACGCGGGCAGCGTCATCCCGGCGTCCTGGGCGAGCGCCGGCGTCGGATACCAGCACAGCACCCAGGGCGTCTCCTGTCGGTGGAGGCGTGACCCGGCGCCACGATACGCCCTCGAGACAGCGCTCGTCCGCTCCGCGGGGATGTCAGCGCCGTCGCGGGTGTTCTCGGGAGCCGCGACGCCCAGCCACGCG
This sequence comes from Gaiellaceae bacterium, assembly GCA_036380275.1. Classification (GTDB taxonomy): domain Bacteria; phylum Actinomycetota; class Thermoleophilia; order Gaiellales; family Gaiellaceae; genus DASVFB01. The sequence goes on from DASVFB010000140.1 coordinate 23,086, forward strand.
TCGCAATGCTCCAGCGCGTGCACCTCGATCGATGCAGGCTCGGAAATCACCTCAAGCGGTGCGTGCCTCACCCAGGCTCGGTGGTAGTTGCTGCCGCCGCTGAAGGTGAGGCGCAGGAGCGGGTAAGCTCCGCGCTCGCCCAGCTGCTTTATGACCTCCTCCAGCAGCGGCCGAGCCCACGGCGTGCCCCACACGATCACCTGCCAGCCGCGCTCTACGCCTAAGCATGTACCGAGCAGAAGCTCGGCATAGCGTTCAACACGAGCATCTCTCACGGACGTTCCTTCTCGCTCCGACCCCGGATGCCACGATCATAAGTGCGCGCAACGGAAGGTCGTCAGGGGTCTGTGAGAGTCGGCACGCTCGCGCAGGCGAGTTTCCTGCGCGGCGGTCACGCGGAGGACAGCGCGTAGTCGGCGGCCTCGTCTAGGCTCATCGCCAGGCCCTCCGCCGAGGCTCGTTCCCACGCCTCCGGGCTGCAGGCCGTCCTCGCTCTTTCGATGTCCGCTCGGTGGTAGCCGGCGTCCGCGAGCGTCAGTTCGAGTGCGAGGCGCGAGTAGTGGACCTCCGCCACCGCTGCAAGTCGAGCCGTCCGCATCGTGTCTCCCGTGGCCGCGGCGATCCCTGCGAGGCAGGAGATCTCCGCCACCATCTGGAGCTTCTGGCCGAGCTCCCGCGCGAGCCGCAGACTCTCGCGCGCGTGCCGGTCCGCATCCTCCAAGCGCCGCTCGAGATACGCAACCCAGCCGAGCCCGCCGTGTGCGAAGCAGACATGCCGTTTGTCGCCGATCGCGGTTGCGATCTCGGCCGCTTCGGTGAGCAGAGTGGCAGCCCGATCGATGCCGCCCTCGAGGAGTGCCATCTCGGCGAGGTTGTAGAGCGCGAGGGCGATCCGCGAGACGTCGCCAAGCCGGCGGCGCAGCTCTAAGCTTTCCTCCAAATAGGCTGTCGCCCGCTCGTTCTCTCCGAGCATCCGCATGACCCCGCCCACGTTGTTAAGCGCGATTGCGAGCGCAAAGTCGTCGTTTGCCGCGCGTGCGAGAGCGACCGCTTCCTCGCCCGCGGCCAGTGCCTCCTGACGATCGGACGTGCTACTGCGGGCATCGGCCCGGATGGCGCAGAGCGTGGCGGCGGCGATCGCGGCCCCCGCGGTGTCTCCGAGCTCCTTCGCCGAGGCGAGGCTCGCCTCGAGCAGGGCGAGCGCCTCCTCGTTCTCGTTCTGCTCGGAGGCGAGGTAGCCGGCGCCGTAGAGCACCCTGGCGCGGGCCTCCGACGACTCGTTCGGGGCAGTGTCGAGCGCTCGCCGCAGCCAGCGGCGGGCCTCTGTGACGTGGCCGTGTGTGTACCAGAACACCCACAGCGCCCCCGCGAGCCTCACCGCGCCGTCGGCATCGCCGTGGTCGAAGAACCAATCGAGGCTCGCGCGGAGGTTGTCGTGCTCGTCCTCCAGGCGTTGCAGCCAGAGAGACTGCTCGGGTCCGTTCAGGAACGGCTCGGCCTCCTCGGCGAGCGCGAGGAACCACTCCGCGTGCCTGCGACCGACCGCGTCGGCGTCGTTCGACGCCGCGAGACGCTCGCGGGCGAACGCACCGATCGTCTCCAACATCCAGAACCGTTCACCGGTCCGCCGCACGAGGCTCTTGTCGACCAGCGACTGCAGCCCGTCGACGTCAGCCGCGACGATCTCTTCGGCCGCGAACAGCGTCGAGCCCGCGAAGACCGACAGCCGCGCGAACAGCTGCTTCTCGTCGTCGGTGAGGAGGTCGTGCGACCACTCGATCGTCGCGCGAAGCGTGTGCTGGCGCGCTTCCGCATCGCGGCCCCCTTTCAGGAGATCGAGGCGCTGGGCTAGCCGGTCAAGGATCCGCGGCGGGGTGAGCACACCGGTGCGGGCGGCGGCGAGCTCGACGGCGAGCGGGAGGTTGTCGAGGCGGCGGCAGAGCTCGGCGATCGTCTCGTCCGGATCAAGCCCGCTCCTCTCACAGAAAAGCGTGACAGCCTCCGGCTCGGCGAGCGGCGGCACGGGGTAGTCGACTTCGCCGCGCACGCGGAGCAGCTCGCGGCTGGTCACGAGCAGATGGAGGTTCGGGCACACCTCGACGAGCGAGGCGAGGTCGGGTGCGACTTCGACGACCTGCTCGAGGTTGTCGAGCAGGAGCAGGAGCTCCCGCTCGCCGATCTCGTCGGCGACGCCGTCCTTCGCCGCGAGCGTCTGCCCAACTGTTTCGAGGACAAGTGTCGGGTCGCGCACCGGCGCAAGGCTGACCCAGAGCACGCCGGCCTTGAACTCTCCGACCAGCTCCGAAGCCGCCTCGATCGAGAGCCGCGTCTTGCCCGACCCGCCCGGTCCGCTCAGCGTGACGAGCCGATGCCCGCGCACCAGCTCCGCCACCTGAGCCGTCTCCCGCTCACGGCCGACGAACGAAGACGCCGGCCGCGGCAGGTTCGTATTGGAGATCGTCTTGAGGGGTGGGAAGCGCTTCTCGCCGAGCTGGAAGATCGCCACCGGCCCGGCGAAGTCCTTCAGCCGATGCTCGCCGAGGTCGGTCACGCTGCTGTCCAGCAAAGTCCGCGTAGCCGCCGACAGCAACACCTGCCCACCGTGCCCCGCGGCCGCGATCCGCGCACCGAGATGGACGTCCTCGCCGACGTAACCCTCCCCCGTCAGAAGCGCCTTGCCGGTGTGCAGCCCCAGTCGGATCCGGATCGGACCCGGCTCGAGCGCCGCATTCGCCGCCGCCGCAGCAGCGACTGCCGCCCGCGCATCGGCGAACACGTAGAAGAACGCATCACCCTGCGTGTCCACCTCGACACCGCCCTCCGCGGCGAAGACCGTGCGAAGCACTCGCCGATGCTCTGCCAGCGCCTCCGCGTACGCCTCCGCCCCGAGCTCGTGCAGCAGCCGCGTCGACCCCTCGACGTCCGTGAACACGAACGTTACGGTCGCGCTCGGGAGCTGGCGCCGCATGCCAGGATGATCGCCGCCCGCGGATCCTTAGTCCATAGTCAGCCGCCGACCCGGGCCGCCGGAGCAAGAGGCACCTCGTCGGCTATGCACGGCCCCCATCAGGGGCGAACTGACCCGGCCGGACTCTCGCATGCTCACGGGACGCGGCGATTAGGCAACCGGCTCGACGACGAACACGCCGTTGAAGCCGGCGTCGATCAACCGATCCGAGATCCCGGTCTCGATCGCGAGGATCCGCAATCGCTCGCCCGAACCGAGCAGCACCCCCTCCTCGACGCTCCAGTCCGCGACCGCGGTCACCAATACGGCAGGGTCGTGCGGCTCGCCGTCAGGCAGCACAAGTACGTAGCGAAACACGTCACCGAGCGTCGCACCCGGAACGGGCCGCCCGCATGACCCATTTGGACTCTTCCGTCCGTCGCACGGATGACTCACGTGTGTCATTCCAGAGCGCGCACACCGCCTTTACGGTGGAGTTTCCGAGGGACAAGGACTTGCCGCGTAAAACTCTTCTGATTCCCGTCGTGCTGGCCGCGCTGGTCTTGGTCGGCGTGTCGTCGGCATCGCCGAACGCCCGGCTGGGGCCGGCCGAATTCGTCGTCGGCGCGACGGAGGACCAGCCGCTCGGCTTTGACGATGGCGGTGCAGTGGTCTTCGGCCAGATGGCGTCGCACAGGCTCGGTGCGATCCGCATGTCGGTCGATTACGAGCCTTCCGAGCCGACG
>DASVFB010000141.1:0-4270 GCA_036380275.1 Gaiellaceae bacterium
CGCCAGAAAGAACGCCTCTCGCACGAGCAGCGGGAACGAGGGCTGCGAGGGAGCGCGAACGGAGGTCACGCGCACTCCGCTGCCGCGAAGGGCGGCTCGCACGAGCAGCGTTGCGCGCCGGCTGTGCCACCACGACGTGACGAGCACGAGCTCCTCCGCACCGGCAGCTCGCGCCTCACGCGCGACTACCGCGGCGTTGCCAACCGTGTGCCGTGCATCCGTCTCGGTGACGAGCTCGACCACGGGCCCGTTCCAGGCGCTGGCCATCAACTCGGCTTCAGGCTGGACCCCGGGGTGCCGCGACCATCCCGAGAGGACGACGACGTCACCTTCACGCGCGATCGCGCACGCGCGCTCGACACGTGCGGAGCACACGAGATGGAGCTGGTCGCTTCGCCTCGGCGAGTAGCCGAGCACGGCAATCACCCGGCCGGTGCCCGCCACACACGCAAGGCTACCCGCCGAGGCTGGGCGATCTATGCGTGCACGGCGGCGGCTGCCCGCTCCAGCTCGTCGATGTCGATCTTCTTCATCTGCAGCATCGCCTCCATGACGCGCTGCGACGTCTCCGGGTCGGGATTGCTCAGCAACTCGGGCAGAGCCGTCGGAACGATCTGCCACGAGACGCCGAACTTGTCCTTCAGCCAGCCGCAAGGCCCTTCCTCGCCGTCCTCGGTGAGCTTGTCCCAGTACGCGTCGACCTCTTCCTGGTCCTTGCAGCTGACCTGGAAGGAGATCGCCTCGTTGAACGTGAAGTTGGGACCACCGTTCAGTGCGACGAACTTCTGCCCGTCCAGCTCGAAGCCGACCGTCATCACCATTCCTTCCGGGCGCGGCCCGGCCGAGCCGTAGTGCGAGACGTCCGTGATCTTCGAGTTGGGGAAGATCGACGTGTAGAGCTTCGCGGCGTCCTCGCCGTCCGTATCGAACCACAGACATGGAGTGATCGTGCTCATTGCGCCATCCTTTCTGGTCGCCGTTGGGTCGATGCGTCTTCCTGCTTGGACTATCACACCAGCGAGAACTCATCGGCGTCACGCGGTCACAAGCGCCCGGGCTCCCGCGGCGCGCACGGCCGCCGACAGCGTCTCGATGTCGTACGCGCCGTAGTGGCGCCGCCCGTTGATGAAGAAGGTCGGCGTTCCCGAGACGCCGCTGAGGTCGGCGCTGTCGACATCCTCGGCGACACGCACGGTCGTCTCGTGCTGACGAAAGGTGTTCTCGAAGCGCGCGACGTCGAGGCCCAGCTGCTCGGCATAGCCGACGAGGTCGCCCGGCTCGAGGGCGTCCTGGTGTGCGAGGAGGAGGTCGTGCATCTCCCAGAACGCGCCGTGGTCGGCGGCGGCCTCGGCGGCCTCGGCGGCGAGTTGTGCATTCGCATGGACGTCGGTGAGCGGGAGGTGCCGCCAGACGTAGCGGACGTCGGTGGCGAAGCCGCTTAGAAGCTCGCGCACGATGGGCTCGGCCATCCCGCAGTAGGGACACTGGAAATCGCCGTACTCGACGACGGTCACCGGCGCATCGACCGGCCCGCGAATGTGGTCGCGCTCTGGGTCGACGTCGACGTAGAGGTCGATGAGGGTGTCCGCAGTCCCGAGCAGAGCACGAATCCGCAGGCGACGCGGGAGCAGGCGGGTGACGCGAAAGAGCAGCCAGGTAAGAACCGAGGCGGCGAGCCCGGCGCTGAGGATGCCGAGCTTCGCCTCCTCGAGCTCCCGCCCGTCGAAGGCGATCGTCGCGACGAGCAGCGCGACGGTGAAGCCGATCCCGGCGATCGTCCCGCCGCCCGCGACGGCCGCCCAGCCGATCGGCGGCCGCAGCCGCCCGCGTGTGAGCCGGCTCACCAACCAGGTCGTGCCGAAGATGCCCACCGGCTTGCCGACGACGTAACCGACGACGATCCCGAGCGTTATCGCTGAGCCGAATGCGCTCGTCAGGAAGTCGCCGTTGATCACGATTCCGGCGTTGGCGAGAGCGAACAGCGGCACGATCACGTAGCTCGTCCAAGGGTGGAAGAGCTGTTGCAGCCGTTCGTTCGGCGAGACCGCGGACCGGACACCCTGGCTCGCGAGCCGCGCCAGCTCGGGAGTCGGCTGCTCGCGGAAGAGCCGGAATCGCTCGGTCGCCTGCTCGAGATCGGACCGGCCTGCCGGGTACGCGTAGGTGAGCATGCCGATCGCCAGACCGGCGATGACCGGCTCGACGCCTGATTTGAGGAGCGCGACCCAGATGGCCGTGCCGAGCGCTGCGCAGACGAAGCCCCGGCTGACTCTCAGGAATCGGGCGACGGCGAGGGCGGCGAACAGGCCCAGCGCGACGAGTAGCGCCGACAGCTTGACCTCCTCGGTGTACACGGTCGCGATCACGACCAGCGCGAGGATGTCGTCGACGACGACCACCGTCAGCATCCACGCGCGCAGCCGATCCGGAAAGCGAGGGCCGACGAGCGCGAGCATTCCGAGCGCGAACGCCGTGTCTGTCGACATCGTCACGGCCCATCCGTGAGCCGACGGACGACCGGCGTTGAACGCCAGGTAAATGGCGATCGCGCACGTCATGCCGCCGATTCCGGCCATGAGAGGCAGCGCGAACCGCCGCCGTTCGCGGAACTCGCCGAGGTCGAACTCGCGTCGCGCCTCGAGCCCGAGCACCAAGAAGAAGAGCGTCATGAGCCCGCTGTTCACCCAGTCGCGGAGGTCGAGCGCTACGCCGGCGTCACCGACCTGGATCGAGAGCATCGTCGTCCAAAGGTCGTCATACGACGACGCGTCGACGTTGACCCACACGAGCGCGGTGATCGTCGCCGCCAGCAGGACCGCAGCGCCGCCGGTCTCCGTGCGCAGGAACGCCCGCAGCGGCGTCTCCAGGCTGCGCGCCCACGCCGTACGGCCGGATAAACGCGCATACCGGGTCTCTTGCGGAGAGTCGGCGCCGCCCGAGGCCATCGCTCAATCTAACGCCGGGCCCTCGGCGTACGTCTTACAGCGGCGGCGAGGGGCCTTCGGCTAGAGCCCCTCGCCGCCCTGTTCGGTTAGCTGCTCGCCATCGCCGCCATGGCGGTCTTCGCCCGCTCGGCCATCTCCTCGGGCGGAACGTCCTCGACGTGGGTCGCGATCGACCACGAGTGGCCGAACGGATCCGTGATCGAGCCGAAGCGGTCTCCCCAGAACTGGTCGGCCACCTCCATCGTGACCGTCGCGCCGGAGTCGACGGCCTTCTTCACGACCGCGTCGACGTCCTCGACATACAGGAAGACACCTGCAGTCGTGCCGCCCAACTCGGTCGGCGCCTTCGTCGTCGACTGCGGGAACGCATCCGAAAGCATCACGAGCGAGTCGCCGATCTCGATCTCGGCGTGGCCGATCCGGTTGCCCGGCGCCTCCATCCGCATGCGCTCCTTCGCGCCGAACGCCTTCTTGTAGTAGTCGATCGCTTCGGCCGCTCCGTCGATCACCAGGTACGGCGTCGCGGTGTGGTAGCCCTCGGGAATGGGCTGCGTTGCCATGTTCTCCCCCCTTCTCGTTCGTTGATCGAGACGCTGCGATTCTATTGAGCCAGACCCTTCTCGCGGAGCTCCGCCAGCGCCGCATCGGTCTTCTCGTGCTCGAGGCCCATGCCGCGCAGCACCTCGTCGCGCTTGCCGAACTGAATTTGGTCGTACTGCACGATCTCGACGCGGTTGCCGAACGGGTCGAGGAAGTCGAGGCGGCGCCCCGGAAAGATCTTCACGCCGGCGTCTTCGAGCAAGCGTCGCATCGCGTGCTTGTCGTCGACGACGAGACCGACGTGACGCGCGTCGTCGCGCGGCTGTGTCCGGCCTTTCATCAGCGCGAGGAACTGGTCGCCGATGTCGACGAAAGCCGCGTTGTCGGAGCGGCTCCGAAGCTCGAGGTCGAACAACCCGCCGTAGAACTCGAGCGCACGGTCGATGTCGTCGACCTCGAGCGCGACGTGGTTGATCCCGACGAGCCGCGGCTTACTCATGACGCGATCAGCATAATCCGCGCGTGCAGTACGTGAACCTGGGCAACACGGGGCTGCGCGTGTCGCGCGTCTGTCTCGGAATGATGAGCTTCGGCCGGCACGACGAGCGGCCGTGGGCCCTCGGCGAAGGGGACGCGGAGCCGATCGTCCGGCACGCGGCGGAGAACGGCATCACGTTTTTCGACACCGCAGACGTCTACAACGGCGGCGAGAGCGAAGTGCTGACCGGGCGGCTGCTGACGAAGCTCTTCACGCGCGAGGAGTACGTCGTCGCGACGAAGGTGCA
>DASVFB010000142.1:0-18037 GCA_036380275.1 Gaiellaceae bacterium
GCGTCCATCGGTCCGGTTGGGGGGTGACCGCTTCGATCATCGTGAGTGAGCAGCGCGGCGAAGCCACGCTGACGGCGATGAGTTCATCTTCGACAAACGTTTGTTCTAGGCGCGGCTTCGCCGCGCCTAGCCGCTCACCACTGCCTGAGCGATCTCCCGTTCGACCACCAACCAAATTGCACGCGCGCGAAGCGCGCCTGCAAGGTCTTCTCGCGCGAAATGCTTGCATTTCGCGCGATGTCCGAAGGACTCGTCACGATCGTGGCGTGCCGGCTGTGCGGGCGCCGTGGACGAGTGCCTCGTTCCTGCTGTACGCGGGCGGCCTTGTCATCCTTTCTGCGACGCTGTCGCTGCTCGGGACGTTGGGGGGCGACTACGGCGCTGCGGCGTTCGTCGGTTGGTCGGCCCTCGTGTTCGTGGTTCTCTTGGATCTCGCAGTCGGCTTTCGCGTCGCGCGGAGGCCGCTCGCAGCAGGGCTATTTGCGCTTTCGATGGTCGTCGCGCTCGCGGTATTCGTCGGCGCGCTCGAGGAATGGGCGGGATGGCTTGCGCATACGGACTCGCCGTTTTCAGGGTTCCATCTCGACCACTTCGTGATCGAGCTGACGCTTCTCATCGGCGCCGTCGCCGCGCGGAGCGTGTTTCGCTTTCCACTCCTCGTCCTCGTGTCGACAGGCGCGGCATGGTTCTTCGTCACCGACCTGCTCTCGAACGGTGGTAACTGGTCGGCGATCGTGACGCTGTTTTTCGGCCTCGTCGCACTGCTCGTCGGGCTCGGGGCCGACAGCGTCTACGGGTTCTGGGTGCAGGTCGTCGCCGGGCTGACGATCGGCGGCGCACTGCTCACGTTCTGGCACTCGAGCAACTTCGACTGGATCATGATCGCGATCGCCTCGGTTCTCTACGTGCTTCTCGGCTCTGCGATCGGGCGGTCGAGTTATGCCGTGCTCGGCGCGTTCGGCCTCTTCCTCGTCACGTCCCACTTCGCCTTCAAGTGGTTCTTGCCGTTCAGGATCTCCTTCTTCGGCGAGGAGCCGGAAACAACCAGGCCGTGGGCGGCCGCGCTCTCGTATGCGGTGTACGGCCTCTTCTTGATGCTCCTCGGAGTGTGGATCGCGCGCCGGCGCGGCGCGGCCGGTCCCGTTTAGCGGCGACTACGATTTCTCCATGAAGATCGGTGTCCTGGCTGTGCAGGGGAACTTCCGCGAGCACGCCGCGATGCTGCGCCGGCTCGGCGCGGACGTGGTCGAGGTGCGGAAGCCCGAGCAACTCGAAGGGCTGGACGGGCTGGTGATCCCCGGCGGCGAGTCGACGACGTTCATGCGCCTGATGCGGCTCTACGGGCTCGACGAGGCTTTGCGGGGGTTCGGCGGCTCGATCTTCGGGACGTGCGCCGGGATGATCGTGCTCGACCGGAACCATCTGGGCTTGGTCGACCTCGAGGTCGCACGCAACGCGTGGGGCCGGCAGGTGCACAGCTTCGAGGCGGATCTCGACGTCGACGGAGACCCTGCGCCTCTGCGCGGCGTCTTCATCCGCGCGCCGTGGATCTCCGAGGCAGGGCCAGACGTGGAGATCCTGGCCGAGCACGATGGGCATCCGGTGCTCGCGCGGCAAGGACGCGTGCTCGTCGCGGCCTTCCACCCGGAGCTGACCGAGGACACGCGCGTGCACGAACGGTTCCTGCAGTTGGTAGAAGAAGGGGCGAATGTCCGGGCATAGCAAGTGGTCGTCGATCAAGCACAAGAAGGGCGCGGCCGACAAGAAACGCGGGGCGCTCTTCTCGAAGCTCTCGCGTGCGCTGATCGTTGCGGCGCGCGAGGGTGGGCCAGATCCGTCGGGGAACCTCGCGCTGCAGAACGCGATCGAGAAGGCTCGCAGCTATTCGATGCCGAAGGACAACATCGAGCGCGCGATCGCGCGTGGCTCGGGAGCGGACGCCGACGCGAACGCGTACGAGACCGTCGTCTACGAGGGCTACGGCGCTGGCGGCGTCGCGATCCTCGTCGAGGCGCTGACGGACAACCGCAACCGCACGGCCTCCGACGTGCGCGCGGCGTTCGGTAAGCACGACGGCAACCTCGGCGCCTCGGGCGCTGTTGCGTGGCAATTCGAGCGGCGAGGGATCGTGCTCGTCGACGCGGAGGGCACCGACGAGGACGAGCTGACTCTCGCTGCAGCCGAGGGCGGCGCCGACGACGTCGCGCTCGACGGCACGACCTTCCAGATCAGCGCAGCACCGGAGGCGCTCACCGGTGTACGCGAGACGGTCGAGGCGGCGGGGTTCACCGTGGAGAACGCCGAGCTGACGATGGTGCCGAAGACGACGCTCGAGATCGAGGACGAAGGCACGGCGAAGAAGATCCTGCGCCTGATCGACGCGCTCGAGGAAAACGACGACGTTCAGGACGTCTACTCGAACTTCGACATCCCGGAGCGCGTGCTCGAGACAGTCGCCGGCTGATCTGACCGGTTCTCGTGTCCCAAACAGTCACCATTCGGTGTCAGACGCCGTTACCGCGGTGTGACGATTCATCCACAGCGCCAAGGCCGCATGCCGACACGCGCCGACGACGCGGCTCCGTTCTTCCAGGCGCGTCCGTGCGGGGCTACGACAGGTCATCTTCGGCCCGCGTGCGGTGTCAGACACCGGGTTGTCCCGAGGAGCCAGGCCGAAGAGGGCTCGTAGGCAGGACCGTCCGACCAGCCGCCTAACGTGTCCGCGTGAAAGTCCTCGGCATCGACCCGGGAACGGCAGCGTGCGGATACGGCATCGTCCACGAAAGCGAAGGGCGCCTCAGGGCCACTGTCCACGGGTGCTGGACCACCCGCGCCGGCCAACGCCAGGATCTTCGCCTCAAGACGATCTTCGACGGGGTGGCCGGGCTCATCGCCGAGCACGCCCCGGATGCGGTGGCCCTGGAGGAGTCGTACGTCGGCGCCGACGCCCGCATCGCGCTCTCTGTCGGGCAAGCGCGCGGAGCCGTGCTCGTCGCTTGCGCAACCGCCGGCGTCGAGGCCGCTGAGTACGCCCCAGCACGCGTGAAGCAGGCGGTGTGCGGCTACGGGCGTGCCGAAAAGAAGCAGGTACAGCGGATGGTGAAACTCGTTCTCGGCATCGACGTCCAGAACGTGCACGCGTCGGATGCGTTGGCGGTCGCGATCTGCCACGCGACGGCGCCACGGAGGGTGGCCGCGTGATCGCGCGCCTGCGCGGCAAGCGCGCGGGGCTCACGGCGGCAGGCCTCGTCCTCGACGTGAACGGCGTCGGCTACCTGATCCAGGCGACGCCCTCGTTGCTCGGTCGCGGCGGCGACGAGTTGACCGTCGAGACGTACCTCGTCGTCCGCGAGGACGCGCTCCAGCTCTACGGCTTCGCCTCCGCGGATGAACGTGACCTCTTCGTGCACCTGTTGAGCGTCAGCGGCGTCGGCCCCAAGGTCGCGCTCGCGATCGTCTCCGGCTCGCCTCCCGCCGAGCTGCGGCGCGCGATTGCGCTCGAGGACACGGCGCGCTTCGAGGCGATCCCCGGCATCGGCAAGAAGACGGCGCAGCGGGTCGTGCTCGAGCTGAAGGAGAAGCTCGCAGCAGGCGTGGTCGCGCCAGCCACCGGACGCGACCTGACGGCGCGAGACGCGCTCGTCGAGCTCGGCTACACGGTTCCGGACGCCGAGCGCGCGCTCGCCGAAGTCGATCCGAGCCTGCCGGCGGAGGAGCAGATCCGCGAAGCGTTGAAGAAGGCCGCATGAGCGTCGTCGCGAGAGAGCTCCTGCCGGAAGACACCGAGCTCGAGCGCTCGCTCCGGCCGCGCAAGCTCGACGACTTCGTCGGGCAGCAGCGCGTCAAGGAGCAGCTCTCGATCGCGCTCGACGCGGCGAAGGCGCGAGGCGAGGCGCTCGATCACGTTCTGCTCGCGGGCCCGCCGGGGCTCGGCAAGACGTCGCTCGCATTCATCGTCCGCAACGAGCTCGGCGTCGGCATCCGAACGGTTGCGGGGCCGGCGGTCGAGCGCAAGGGCGACCTCGCCGCGATCCTCACGAGCCTCGACGATCGCGACGTGCTCTTCATCGACGAGATCCACCGGCTGAACAGCGCCGTCGAGGAGATCCTCTACCCGGCGCTCGAGGACTTTCGGCTCGACATCGTCGTCGGGCAGGGCCCCGCAGCCCGCACGCTGACGCTCGATCTCCCGCCGTTCACACTCGTAGGCGCGACGACGCGCACCGGTCTGCTGACGACGCCGCTGCGCGACCGCTTCGGGATGACGTTCCGCCTCGGCTACTACGAGGTCGATGAGCTCGCATCGATTGTGCGCCGCAGCGCGCGCATCCTCGGCGTCGAGACCGCGGACGAAGCCGCGGACGAGATCGCCCACCGGGCGCGCGGCACGCCCCGAGTCGCCAACCGCATCCTGCGCCGCGTGCGCGACGTGGCCGAGGTGCGCCACCAGGGAGCGGTGACGATGGAGATCGCGCGGGAAGCGCTCGAGCTGCACGAAGTGGACGAGCTAGGACTCGAGCGCGCCGACCGCGACCTGCTCCGCGCGATCGTGGAGCGCTTCGGCGGGGGTCCGGTCGGGCTGTCGACGCTCGCCGTCTCGCTGGGCGAGGAAGCGGACACGATCGAGGACGTCTACGAGCCGTACCTGCTCCAGCTTGGCTTCATCCAGCGCACGCCCCGTGGGCGCATCGTCACCGAGCTCGGACGAGCTCACCTCGGTGCAGCGTCCGAAGACGCAGCGCTGTTTTAGGCCTGCTCGCCTAGCGCCTGAACTGCAGCTCGTGCCACGACGGCACCGGCGCGAGCTCGAGCAAGGCGCGGCCGCCGCGCGGATCGCGGTACCCGAACTCGCCTTTCTCCTCCTCGAAGGCCACTTCGAGCAGCCCTTCCTTCACGCGGTGGTCGAGCCACGCGCCGCGGAAGACGAGCTTGCGCAGCCAGTAGACGAGCGACTCGCCTTCGACGAGTGAAACGCGCTCCCAATGACGGACGAGATACCGGCCGAGGCCGCTGCGCGCATCCTGGATCACGCCGTCGGCAGCGAGCTCGACGAGGTCGGCCGTCTCGTCCTCGTCGAGCTCGTTCCCATCGAGCAGTCCGAGCTTGACGGCGGCCGCCGTCACGCGTTGTTCGAAGTCCTCGTCGTTGAAGCCGAAGCGGTAGCCGAGAAACTCGACGACGTAGTCCTCGCCCGACCAGTAGTTCGGCTCCGCGGTCAATTGACCATCGACGAAAGGATAATCACGGTCATGCGCCGCGCTCTCCTCTGGATCGGCGGCCCTCTCTGCGTCCTTGTGGCTTTCGGGGTCGCGTGGCTGTTCGAGCTGTCGACCGAGCACGTTCTCGCTCTGGCGCCTGTGATCGTCGTCGGGACGGGCGCGATCGTCGGTCTTCTATTGCTCTGGACAAAGGCTGCGCTCGAGAACCTGCGCGGCCGCCGAGGTTCCTGAGCAAAGCAACGTCGTTGTAGACCTCCTGTCACTCGAACGAGGGACTGAGGCGGGAGCGCGCTCGGCCGACGACTGCTTCGAACCGGCGGCGTCGCCGGCGCGCGCAGATGTGGACACTCCCGATACGGCTCCGATCGATCGCCAAGACCTGCGTCGTCGTGGCGGTCCTGTTCGCGGCCTCGGCTCCCGCCCCGCACGCCGCGCGTGGTATCGCCACGCTGCCGCAGCCGTATCTCGCGACGATAGGCCGACCGCCGACGCTGCCCTCGCTCGCACCAGTGAAGGTTGCGATCGTCGACACGGGCGTCGACGGGGAACACCCCGACCTCGCCGACCGGATCGTCGGCGCGCGATCGTTCGGGAGCGGCAAGGCGTTGCGCCCCAAGAACCCGCATGGCACCGCCGTCGCGGGTCTGATCGGTGCGATCGACGGCAACGGCCAGGGGATCGACGGGATAGCTCCAAACGCGAGGCTGCTCGTCGCCAATGTCGGCGGCGGGGATTCGCCGAGCTCCTTCGACACGGACTCGATCGTGCACGCGATCCGATGGGCGGCCGACCGACATGCGCGCGTCATCAACCTCTCGCTTGCCGGCCTCGGTCCTGTCGCCGGTTACAAGGAGGCGGTCGACTACGCGCTCGCGCACGGAGCGCTCGTCGTCGCTGCGGCGGGCAACTGTTTCGACGCGCACTTCGCACGCTGCACCCCGACGGGTTTCACGCAAGCTCCGGCGTGGCTCCCGCACGTGCTCACGGTCGGCGCGACGACTGCCGGCGGCCTGCCCGCTGGCTTCTCGATCCCCAGCGCACGATGGGTCGATCTCGCAGCACCGGGCGAGCTCGTCACGACGCTGTGGCCGACACGGAACAACCCGTACTTCGCCACACCCGACTGTCCTTTCGTCGGCACTACGGGCTGCTACTCGACGGGCGGTGCGAACAGCGAGGCGTGGGGACCGACCGGGACTTCCTTCGCCGCGCCGATGGTCTCGGCCGCCGCCGCAATCCTCTTCGGAGCCGATCCCAAACTGCTGCCTGAGCAGGTCGCCGCGTTGCTCGTGGAGACCGCGAGGCCCGTGTTTGATGCACGCCATCAAGTCGGGGCAGGCGTGTTGGACATCCACGCAGCGCTCAAGCGTGTCGAGGAAAGTTCGGTGCCAACCGCGGACTACGGCGAGCCGAACGACAGCTCTGCCAGCGCGACCCCATTGCCTCGCGGGAGCGTGATCCGAGCGACGCTCGACTGGAGGAACGATGCGTCAGATACGTACCGGCTGGCGCTCCAGCGCGGCGACGTGCTGAGTGCTCGCTCGTGCGGCACCGCCCGAGGCACCGTCTCCGCTTCCACCCAAGGCGCGAGGTCCTTTGTCGCGGCGCCGATAGGGAGTACGGTTCGCTTCGTCGCGCGGCGGTCAGGAACATACTTCCTACGGCTGACGCCGAGTGCGACCGGCCGAGGCGGCTACCGCCTCGCGATCCGCCGCTCTAGGTGATGTAGACCGGCGTCCCGATCTGGACGTGCGTGAAGAGCCACTCCGCATCGGGGATCTGCATCCGGATGCAGCCGTGTGACGCCGAGTACCCGATAGACGCCGCGTCAGGAGTGCCGTGGATGCCGACGCCGGCGGCATTCAGGCCCATCCAGCGCGTGCCTAGCGGGTTGCCCGGCCCGGGCGGCACGGGCTTCAGTCCCTTCGCCCATTCCGAGTCCGGCGGACGCCACCACGGGTTGCGCTGCATGTCCACGATCTGCCAGAGCCCGGACGGTGTCGGATAGCGTGACTGGCCCGTCGCGACGCCGAACGACCTGACGAAGCGCACCCCGTCGTAGAGGCGCAGCGTGTTCGAGCCGCGACTGATCCAGATCAGCGGTCCGAACGTCGCGAGCGTTCGCACGGGCTCGACCGTCTGTGTCGGTACAGCGATCCGCTTGTGCTGCCCGTTCTCGAGCGCGCGTTCGAGCCGTCGCTCGAGGAGGCGGTGCCGCACGGCAACGCCGGTCGTCGCTTCCTTGATCACCGGGCCGGCGCTCGAGACGCTGACGAGCTGGGCGTCCTCGGCAGGCTGGTCGACGGCTTGCGCGATCGTGTCGACGAAGCGGTTCATCCTGTCCTCGGACGAACGGACGTCGACGGTGATCTCAGCGCCCGGCTGGGCTGCCAGTGCGTTCTCGACCGCAGCGTCGACCGCGGCGTCGGCGCCGAGCCGCCGCGGCGTCGCGAACCAGTGCTGCTCTCCGTGGACGACGCGAACGGGACGCGCAAACTGCACCGCGAGCTGCGCGCGCGCCGGTTCGGACGTCAGGTCGCCCACGTAGACGCCGCCGGCGATCACGCCGGGCGCGATCGTGGGCATGCGCGCCGCGCCGGGCGCGGCCGCGCAGGCCAGGGCGACGAATGCGACGAGAATGACTGCGCGGTGAATCATTCGACGAAACAGTATTCCCAAATTCCGGGTTTTCGATTGCCGTCCGACTTGGCTCGTACCGTGGACTGCCCATGCAGCACGGTGTCTGGACGATCAAACCCTGCCCGCCGGACGCCGTCCTGGCGCTCACGCGCGAGCTCGGGGTCAGCGAGCTCACGGCGAGCGTCCTCGTCCGCAGGGGCCGCGCCGATCCGGAGAGCGCCCGGACCTTCCTGGCCGGGAGGCCTCCCGGGCACGATCCGTTCCTGCTCGGGAACATGGCCGCGGCGGTCGAGGCGATCCATTCTGCGATTACGGCCGGGAAGCGCATCTGCGTCCACGGCGACTACGACGTCGACGGCATCTGCGCTACCGCTCTCGCGCTGACTTGCCTCCGCGCGCTTGGCGCCCAGGTGTACTGGCATCTGCCGAGCCGCTTCGACGAGGGCTACGGACTGTCGGGCCAGACGCTCGACCGCCTCGTCGACGAAGGCTGCGGTCTCGTGCTGACGGTCGACTGCGGGATCACTGCCGTCGAAGAGGTCGCGCGTGCGAAGGCTCGCGGGCTCGACGTCGTCGTCACCGACCACCATCGCCCGGGCGACGAGCTTCCGGATTGTCCAATCGTCGCCACGCGGCCGTCCGAGTACCCGTTCCCCGAGTTGTGCGGCACCGGCGTCGTGGCCAAGCTCGCCGAGGCGCTGGGCGTCCCGATGGCGGAGCACCAGGACCTCGTCGGGCTCGCGACGATCGCAGACGTCGTTCCGCTCGTCGACGAGAACCGCGCGTTCGCACTCGCTGGTCTGCGCGCGCTCGCGCGAACGCAGAAGCCAGGCCTGCGCGCGCTGATGCACGTTGCGCACGTTGATCCGGCGGCGGTCGACGAGGGCGCGGTCGGGTTTCGGCTCGCGCCGCGCATCAACGCTGCCGGGCGGATGGGCCATCCGCGGGAGGCGCTCGAGTTGCTCCTGACCGACGACGTCGACGAGGCGAGGCAGCTCGCGCACCGCTTGGAGGAGGTGAACCGCGAGCGCCAGGCAGTCGAGGACCGCATCCTCCGTTCCGCTGTCGCGCAGATCGAGTCGTGGCCGGAGAACAAACGACGGCGCCACGGATACGCGCTCGCCGACGTGGACTGGCACGAGGGCGTGATCGGCATCGTCGCGTCGCGGCTCGTCGAGCGCTACCACCGTCCCGTCGTGCTGATCGCCGGCGGGGAGGACGCGTGGAAGGGGTCGGGCCGCTCCGTCGGTGCGTTCGACCTCCACGAGGCGCTCTCTGCGTGCTCCGACCACCTGCTGCGCTGGGGCGGTCATCGTGCCGCCGCGGGCCTGTCGATCGATCCGTCGGAGGTCGACGCGTTCGCTCGCGCGTTCGCCGAGCACGCCGACGGGATCCTGTCCGAGCAGGAGCTCGCGCCGGTCGCGTCCGTCGACGCGATCGTGCCGCGCGGTCTGCCGCTGACGCTCGACCTAGCGCAGGAGCTCGCACAGCTCGCGCCGTTCGGTCTCGGCAACCCGGGCGTGACGCTGCTCGCACCCTCGTGCGAGCTGCGCGATCTCGGCACGGTCGGCGACGGCAAGCACCTCAAGTTTCGGGTGCGCGGCGAGAACGGCGGCGACGCCGGCAGCGCGATCGCGTTCGGGCTCGGGTCGCACCTCGACCGCCTGCGTCGCGCCGGCCGCTTCGACGTTCTCTTCCGGCTCGAGGAGAACCGCTGGAACGGGACGGTCGCGCCGCAGCTCGTGGTCCGCCGCGTCTTCGACTCCGAAGACCGCTACGAAGAGCTCGCGGCGTGGCTGCGCGCTCAGTGGAAGCTCGAAGCGCGCGATCCCGCTGCGCAGGAAGTCTTTGACGAACTGCAACTCGAAGACGGCGTCAAGCGCAGCCTGCTCGAGTCCGAGGGCTTCCGCGCGCTGCTCGCCGAGCCGGCGGCGCTGCCTGCCGCGGCGTAGCTGACGACTAACGCGTCTCGGCGTATGCGTCGAGCTGGGCCAACAGCCGCGCGAGCTCCAGGAGCCTGCGTCGTTCACGCCAACGTCTGATCATGGGCATGCCCACTTCCCCTTCACAACGACGTTTCCTCCCGGGCAGGTACGCGGAAACCCCCGGAGTACACTGATCGCATGGCAGTTGTAGAGCTTGACGAGCGATATCAGAGCCTCGTCGAGGAGCTGCTCGCAGAGGTTGCGGCATACAACCCGAACGTCGACCGCGACTTGCTCAGCAGGGCGTTTCGCTTTGCTGCGAACGCCCACGAAGGGCAGCAGCGGCGCTCCGGTGAGGATTTCATCCACCACCCGTACGGGGTGGCGCTGATCCTCGCGAGCCTCAAGCTCGACGAGGAGACGATCGCCGCCGCGCTCCTCCATGACGTCGTCGAGGACACCGACACGACGCTCGACGAGGTCAGGGACGAGTTCGGCGACGAGATCGCCAAACTCGTCGACGGCGTTACGAAGCTGACGCGCGTGCAGTTCCAGTCGCGCGAGCAGGCCGAGGCCGAGAACTATCGGAAGATGGTCGTGGCGATGGCGGAGGACGTCCGCGTCATCCTGATCAAGCTCGCTGACCGGCTGCACAACATGCGCGCGATCGAGTACCTGGGCAAGCAGAAGCAGGTGCAGAAGGCGAAGGAGACGCTCGAGGTCTACGCGCCGCTCGCGCACCGTCTCGGCATTCACCAGATGAAGTGGGAGCTCGAAGACCTCGCGTTTCAGGCGCTGCACCCGCGGAAGTACGCCGAGATCAAGGCGATGGTCACCGAACGCCGCGCCGACCGCGAGGCCCACGTGCGCGAGGCGGCGGCGGTGCTCAAGTCGGAGCTCGACAAGGTCGACATTCCCGCCGAGATCGTCGGCCGCGCAAAGCACTTCTATTCCATCTACGACAAGATGGCCAAGAAGGGCCGCGAGTTCAACGAGATCTACGACCTCACGGCGATGCGCGTGATCGTCGAGCGCATCGGCGACGAGGGGACGCGCGACTGCTACGGCGCGCTCGGGCTGATCCACTCCCTCTGGAAGCCGATGCCCGGCCGCTTCAAGGACTTCGTCGCGATGCCGAAGGTAAATCGCTACCGCTCGCTGCACACGACGGTGATCGGCCCGGAGGGCCGGCCGCTCGAGATTCAGTTGCGCACGCGCGAGATGCACGAGACCGCGGAGCTCGGGATCGCCGCGCACTGGGCGTACAAGACCGGCAAAGGCCGTCCCGCCGACGCGGAGTGGCGCGAGTGGGTCAAGCAGCTCATGGACACGAGTGAGACGGAGGCCGGCTCGGTCGAGTTCCTGAAGGCCTTCCGCACCGATCTCTTCGAGGACGAGGTGTACGTCTTCACACCGCGAGGCGAGGTGAAGACATTGCCCGCGGGCGCGACGCCGATCGACTTCGCGTACGCGGTTCACACCGACGTCGGCCATCGCACCGTCGGCGCGAAGGTGAACGGTCGCATCGTGCCGCTGCACTACCGGCTCGCGAACGGCGACTTCGTCGAGATCCTGACGTCGAAGTCGGGCCGCGGTCCGTCGCGCGACTGGGTGAAGATCGCAAAGTCCTCACGCGCGCGGAACAAGATCCGCGCGTGGTTCTCGCGCGAGACGCGCGCCGATACCGAGCAGAAGGGCCGCGAGGCGCTCGAGCAGGCGCTCAAGTCCCAGAACCTTCCGCACAAGAAGCTCGCTGGGTCGGCGGTGCTGGCGCAAGTAATCCGCGAGGCCGGCTTCAAGAAGGCTGAGGACTTCTACCTGGCGCTCGGCTCGGGCAAGCTCGGCCCGTCGCAGATCGTCAAGAAGGTGATCCAGCGCCTGAAGACGGACGAGGTCGCCGAGGAAGAGGCGATTCCGCTCCGGCCTTCGAGGGCGAAGCGGACGATCTCGTCAGGTCAGGTCGGCGTCAACGTCCAGGGTGTGGACGACGTGCTGGTGCGGCTCGCCAAGTGCTGCACGCCCGTTCCCGGCGACGAGATAGTCGGCTACATCTCGCTCGGCAAGGGCATCACGATCCACCGCGAGGACTGCCCGAACGTGAAGGCGCTGAAGCGAAACCCGGAGCGCTTCACGCTCGTCGAGTGGGAAGAGGGCGCCGTCCAGCGCGGCTTCCGCGTCCAGATCGCCGTCCAATCGTGGGACCGGCCGCGGTTGCTCGAGGACGTCGCCAGGACGTTCGCCGAGCACGGCGCGAACATCGTCAGCTACGGCGGCATCGTGGACGACCAACTGGCGAAGAACTGGTATACGGCTGAGATCGGCGACGTGAAGGACCTGCGCGGGCTGCTGACCGCTCTCCGCAACATCGAGGCGGTCTTCGATGCGTACAGAGTGACGCCTAGCTAGTCCCGTCCCTCGAACGAGGGATCGTCACTCGATCGACGGAAGGTACCTCGTGCGAGGGATGACGCGGCACCCATTTTGGAGTACAAGGTGTGTGGGGGAGAGTGGGAACGAGCAGCGTCGCTCGGCCGCCTTGTGGGAACGGCCGGGCGCGCGCTCACGCGCGCACGCAGTACGGCGAGACGATCACGGCGACGCGTGCAAAGAGTGTGGGATCGGCGTCGGCGCTCGTCCAGAGCTCCGCTATCTTGCGTCCTTGCCGCTCGATCGGATGCCGCTGGGCGTCTGCGGGCGGCGCGCCGCCGCCGCGACTTGGGCCGAGCTCGACGCCGTTGTCGTCGACGAATGCGATCCCGACCCAGGCTGACGTGCGCGCATGGAGCGCATCCACCACCTGCTGCAGCACGACGCCGGGCTCGCCGCCGCGGTTGAGGACGCGCTCGACGGCCTCGAGGGCGCCCGAGCTAGAGGGCGACGTCATCTCCCTCGAACGCGCGGATCGTGTCGCGGAAGTGCTGCGGGATCTCGCACGCTTTGCGCTGGTCGAGGTCGACGAGCACAGGCGTCTGCGTTGCCGTGACGAGGAGCAGATCGTCGCGCACGCGGTACGCGGCGCATTCGTACGTCGCGCTCGTGCGCCCGATGCGCGCGACGCGGATGAAGAGCTCGATCTCGTCGTCGAACACTGCGGGCGCGTGGTACTCGATCGCCAACGCGCGCATCACGAACTCGACTCCGGGCTCACCGACCTCCATGCCCAGGAGACCGAGCTTGCGATGGTACTCGACCCTGGCGAGATCGAGGTAGGGCAGGTAGCGCCCGTAGTAGACGATTCCCTGCGCGTCCGTGTCGGAGAAGCCAACGCGCGTACGTGTCGAGAACTTGAATGGCGTCTTCATCGACGCACGATGCTAATGGCCAAGGCCACTGGGGACGATCCTCGGTGTCAGACGCCGTGACGTGTCTGTTCCAAGTGCGTGTCAGTTCTCAACGCGGGCGAAGATGGCTCCTTTCGGGCGGCTACCTTCGTCTCGTGCCTCGCCCGATACGCGAAGTCGTTCCGGGTGGGATCTACCACGTGGGCAGCCGCGGCAACAACCGCCAGCCCGTCTATTGGGAGGACCGCGACCGCGCCGATTTTCTCGAACTCCTTGGCGATGTCGCGCGCCGCTGGGAGTGGATCGTCATGACCTACTGCCTCATGCTCAATCACTTTCACCTCGTCGTCCATGTGCCGCAGGCAGGGCTTTCCGAAGGCATGCAGTTCCTGAACGGCGGCTACGCTCGCCGAACGAATGCCCGATACGGCCGGACGGGGCATCTCTTCCGCAATCGGTTCTGGTCGAAGCCCGTCGAGAGCGATCCCCAGCTCCTCGAGACAATTCGCTACGTCGTGCGCAATCCCGTGCGTGCAGGACTCTGCTCGACGCCTGAGCGCTGGCGTTGGAGTGGCCATCGCTCTTGTGCCGGCCTCGACGAGGCACCACGGTTCCTTGCTGTCGATTTCGTACACAGCCTCTTCAGCAACCGGCGCGCCGAGGCATGTCTCGCGTACCGACGCTTTGTCTCGGATGGACAGTCTCCGGTGTCAGACGCCGGTTCTTAGGAGCGGATGACGTCGAGCACCTCGTCGCGTTTGCGTTCCATCAGCTCGCGCGAGCGCGCTTCGAGGTTCAGCCGTAGCAGCGGCTCCGTGTTCGACGGGCGCACGTTGAAGTGCCAGTCATCCGCGACGACGGAGATCCCGTCGAGATGCGAGACCGATCCCTCCGGAGCGAGACGCTCCTCGAGCTCCCGCAGCTTCGCGTCGACGTCGCGCACCGGCGTGTTGATCTCGCCCGTGATGAAGTAGCGCGACCGGTACGGCTCAAGGATCTCCGAAAGCTTGCGCCCACGCTTCGAGATCAGCTCGAGCATGAGCAGGAACGGGATCACGCCCGAGTCGGCCTGCGAGAAATCGCGGAAGTAGTAGTGCGCCGACACCTCGCCGGCGAACACAGCGTTCTCTTCGCGCATGCGGTGCTTGATGTATGCGTGGCCGACGCGGTTCACGAGCGGCACGCCGCCGGCGCGTTCGATCGTCTCAGGCACAGCCCAGGAGGCGCGCACGTCGTAGATCACCTTGCCACCGGGCTCCTTTTCGAGGATCGACTCCGCGAGTAGCGCTGTCACGAAATCGCCTGGAACGAACTCCCCGGTGTCGTCGACGAAAAAGCATCGGTCGGCGTCGCCGTCGTACGCAACGCCAAGATCCGCGCCCGCCTCGCGCGTCTTGGCGACGATGAACTCCCGGTTCTCCGGCAGTAGTGGGTTCGGCTCGTGGTTGGGGAAGGTGCCGTCGGGCTCGAAGTAACAGGTCACCGCGTCGACCGGCAGCCGCGCCAGCACCGGCGGCAGCATCGCGCCCGCCATCCCGTTCGCGGCGTCGATCACGATGCGCAACGGGTCGATTGCCTCGACGTCCACGAACGAGAGCACCCGCTCGACGAAGGCCGGATAGACATCTTCCAAACGCACCTGTCCGAGGGACTGTCCCTGGGGCGTGGCCGCGAGGGCCAGGGCCCGGTCGCGCACCTGCATGAGCCCCGACTCGCCGCCGACCGGCAGCGCGCCGCCCCGGACGATCTTCATGCCGGTGTACTCCTTCGGATTGTGCGACGCGGTGACCTCGATGCCGCCGTCGAGGCCGAGCTCGCCCACAGCGAAGTAGAGCATCTCGGTCCCGACCATCCCGATGTCCAGAACGTCGGCGCCGCCGTCCGCGGCGCCGGAGATGACGGCCGCGGCCATCGCCGGCGCGTGCACGCGCATGTCGCGGCCGACCGCGATGCGCTTCGGCACGAACTCCTCTACGTAGGCACGGCCGATCGCGTACGCGCCCTCCTCGTCGAGCTGCTCGCCGTAGATCCCGCGGACGTCGTACGCCTTGAAAACAGTGGGATCGAGCACCGCGCGGATGCTACGGGAAGCCTCCGTAGCACAGTCCCCGCTGCCTACACTTGATGCATGGAACGGAAGCTGGCAACCGTCCTCTTTGTCGATCTCGTTGACTCGACCGGCCTCGTTTCGGGTACCGATCCCGAGGTCGTCCGCCAGCGCGTCAACCGCTACTTCGACGACGTGTCGCGCTGCATCCGGATGCACGGCGGCACCGTGGAGAAGTTCGCCGGCGACGCCGTGATGGCTGCCTTCGGCGTCCCGCTGGCGCACGAGGACGACGCGGAGCGCGCCCTGCGGGCGGCTCTGCAGATCGTGCCGGCCGTCACGGAGCTCGGACTGAAGGTTCGGATCGGCGTTGAAGCCGGCGAGGTCGTCGTCGAGGATGCCGATTCCACTTTCGCCACCGGTGAGGCCGTGAACCTCGCCGCGCGCCTCCAGCAGGCCGCGCCGGAGGACGGGATCCTGATCGGCCCCGGCGTGCGCCGGCTCGCGGACGGGCGCGTCGTCGCCGAGCCGAGCGAGTCGGTCCTTGTCGCCGGCCGCCCCGAGCCGCTCCCGTCGTGGCGGCTCGTCGAGATCACCTCCCAGCCCGGGCGCGCGCTTGCCGCCGCCCCGTTCGTCGGGCGCGACGTCGAGCTGGACCTCTTGCACAACACGTACTCGCGCGCGGTACGCGACCGCCGCGCGCACCTGGTCACCGTCTTCGGAGAGCCGGGCATTGGCAAGAGCCGGCTGATCCGCGAGTTCGCCGAAGGCATCGAGCGGGCGACGATCCTGCGCGGCCGCAGCCTGCCCTTCGGGGAAGGCGTTACGTACTGGGCGCTCGCCGAGATGGTCAAGCAGTCCGCCGGCATCAGCGACGACGATCCCGTCGCGGAGGCGTTCGACAAGCTGCGCGCATGCTGCGAGAGCGACGCGATCGCCGACCTCCTCGCCACAGCAGCTGGACTGCTCGGTGCGAGCGAGCGCGAGCACAAGCGCGAGGAGCTCCTCTGGGCCGCGCGCGCGTGGGCGGAGGAGTTCGCGCTCATGCAGCCGCTCGTGCTCGTCTTCGAGGACATCCACTGGGCCGAGGAGCCGCTGCTGCACGTGATCGAGCACATCGCCCGGGCGGTTCGCGACGCGCCGCTGCTGATCATCTGCGTGACGCGCCCCGAGCTGCTCGAGCTGAAGCCGTCGTGGGGAGGAGGCAACCTCCGGGCGACGGCGATCGAGCTGGCGCCGCTCACTCCCGACGAGAGCGAGCAGCTCGCCGAGGGCCTCCAGCCCGACGGCGCGCTGGCTCCTGCCCAGCGTGCGCTCGTGCTCGAGAAGGCCGAGGGGAACCCGCTCTTTCTCGAGGAGACGGTACGGATGCTCGCGGAGAGTGGCGGCGACGGCAGCGTCATCCCCGACACGATCACAGCATTGATCGCCGCGCGGATCGACGCTCTGCCGCCGGACCAGAAGCAGCTGCTGCAGCGGGCCTCGGTGATCGGCCGTGTCTTCTGGCACGGCGCGCTGGAGCAGCTCGCTCCGGGGCTCGACGCGGCCGCGCTGCTCGACGCATTGATCGACCGTGAGCTCGTCCTCGCCGAGGAGCGCTCGACGATCGCGGGCGAGCGGGCGTTCCGCTTCAAGCACATCCTGATCGCCGAGGTCGCGTACGAAGGCGTGAGCAAGGCGAGGCGCGCCGAGCTGCACGAGTTGTTCGCGCGCTGGCTGCACGACCGCACGGGCGACGAGTTGATGGAGATTCGCGCGTACCACCTCGACCGCGCGGTCTGTTTGCGCGAAGAGCTGGAAGGCGCGGCGCCCGAGGAGCTCCGGCTTCGCGCCGCGACGGCTCTCGAGGGAGCCGGAAAGCGCGCGCTGAACCGCGAGGCGTTCCAGACCGCCCGCTCCCAGCTGCTGCGTGCGCTGGAGCTCGAGCCGACGCTGCGCCGCCGCTATCTCGCGGCGCTCGCGGCCTGGCGGCTGCAGGACATGCAGACGGTCGCCGTCGAGATGGAGCAGGTTGTCGCGGAGGCCGAAGCGGCGGGCGAGCGGCGCATCCAGGGCCGTGCACTTACGGCGCTCAGCGAGATGACCCTCTACAGGAAGGCCGACGCCGACGAGGCGCGCACGCTGATCGAAAAGGCGGACGAGGTGCTGAAGGACGACGACGACGTCGACGCGCGATTCGACGTCTACGCGGCCGCGGGGCTGATCGCCTCGTGGCGCAGCGACTTCGCCGAGGTCGAGCGGATCGGCCACGAGGCTCTCGCGTTCGTCCGCGCCGCAGGCCGAAAGGATCTCGAGGCGATCGTCATCCAGGCCGTGGCGCAGAACGCGATCGTCTCGCTCGACGTCGTCGAGGCGGAGTCGCTCGCATGCCAAGCGACCGAGCTCGCCGAGGCGAGTGGCAGCGTCCGAGCGCGTGCGGCCGCGCTGGGAACCCAGGCGTGGCTGGCCGAGATCCAGAGCCGCTACGACGAGGCAGAGCGCTCTTACCGTGAGCTGATCCAGCTCTACACGGACATCGGCAACTCCCCAGGTGTCGGCGCCGCGCAGATGTATCTCGGCCGGCTGCTGCAGAGCAGCGGGCGCGGCGACGAGTCCGAAGCGATGTTGCGGGAGTCGGTCCGCGCCCTCAAGCGAGTCGGCGACCGCGGGCACCTCTGCGAGGCCCAGCGCTTCCTCTCGCAGACGCTCGTCGCGCGGGGCAAGGTCGACGAGGCCGAGCGGCTCGCGCTGCAGGCGATCGAGGCGGTCGGCCCCGAGGACCAGCTCTCGATCTGGACGACGCGGATGGCGCTCGGCGTCGTCCGCGCCGCGCAGGGCCGTGACGCGGAGGCTGAGCAGCTCCTCCGCGACGCCGTGAACGCGTTCGCGGCGAGCGGGTTGCGGTTCGCGGAGCTCCAGGCGCTCGACCACCTCGCGGCGTTCCTC
>DASVFB010000143.1:0-5311 GCA_036380275.1 Gaiellaceae bacterium
GAACGTGATCACGCTGAAGCCCAGGTAGGCGAAGAAGGTGAGAGCGACGCTGGCGATGATGTCCGAGACGGGCGGATACCCGCTGAACGCGAGCAGGTGCGGGTCGATGTCGACGAGGGTCGCGACGATGAAGACGGCAAACACGGCGAGGAGGACAACCACGATCAGCGACTGGGCGCGATCGACGAACCGCGCGCCGATCAGATTGATCCCGACCATCGCGACGATGATCCCCGAGGTGAAGACGTTGTCCCAGCCGGCCGCGGCGTCGTTACCGATGAAGAGTGACGTCGCGTAGCTCCCGAAGGCGACCGCCACCATCGCGCACACGATCACGATCGCGGCGAAGTAACCGAGCCAGGAGGAGATCCCGACCAACCGCCCGTTGCCGAATCCTTGCAGGAGGTAGGCGATTAGCCCGCCCGAGGACTGATAGCGAACGCCCAGCTTGACGACGTTGTAGCCGAGCAGCACCGCGACGATTCCGGCGAGCAGGAACGAGAGCCAGACGGCAGACCCGGCGACGGCTCCGGCCTCGCCGAGCAACGCGAAGATGCCGGCGCCGACCATCGCGCCGATGCCGAGAAAGGCGGCGCCGCGGACACTCATGTCACGCGGAGATATACAGCATCGAGAATTCGGCCTCCCGGCCGCAGCTCATGCGCCCGGGAAGCCGAAATCGATCCGGAGGTTCGCTACGCCTCCATCGCTGGCCTGTCGCTCCAGTGCACGATCAGCGCGTAGAGCACGACCAACGTCAGCGTGATCCCTGTGAGGGCCCACAGCGGGTACTGGGAATTGCCGACGAAACCGAGCTGGCCGAGAACGTTGACGCTTGCTGCAACGATCGTGAGCCAGCGCGCCCAACCCGCTCCCGAGAGAAGCCCGAAGCCGGCCAGAAGGATGACGATCCCCCAGAGCAACGTGATCCAGCCCCACGTCGTGGTGTCGAAGACGATGACCTGGGTCCCGGTTGCGAAGTAGTAATTGTCACGGATGATCGCGATCAGGCCCTGGAACACGTCGATCGCACCGATGAGGACCATCAGGATGCCGGCGAAGGCGATCCAACCCGTCCAGCTGCTGTTTCTTGTTGACATTCCTGCCTCCTTTCGCGTCCTCCTTTCTTCGCGAACGCGGCGAACCCTGCGCCGCTAAACCGCTGCCGCCTTCAGCTGCGCTGAGAAGAACTCGAGCGCCTTGCGGGTCTTCGTCTCCTGCTCGCCGCCGAGGTCGACGCCGCGGGCGTTCAGAAACGCCCTTGTCTCCGCGGCGACCTCGAACGCCTCCGAGGGGGCACATTTGGTCGAGAGCTCGAGAATCCGCGAGTTGTCCGGATACAGCCACAGCTCGGCGACGAGCTTGCGACCGTACTCCTTGGGCACGAACCTCAGCTTGAGCACGAAGATCGGGCCGAGAACCGTCAGGTCGTCGAGCGCGAGGCCCTCCGGGGCGTGCTCCGCGTAGAACGCCCGTTGTGCCTTGGAGAACAAGCCGCTGAGCGGCCGCTTGCCTGCGACCGCCTCTCGAACGCTCTTCGCCGGCGTCCCCTTCATCGATCCCGAGCAGACGAACCCTCCAGGCATCGCGTCCACCTCGATCCCGAAACCAGGAACACTCCGCACGCGGCCGGGGAGCTTGGAGCGGACGACCGGGCGGAGCTTCACCACCGAGTCGTCACCTTTCTTCTGTACGCGTCGGGCGCGGACCACGACGCCGTTCGCGTTCAGCGCCAGGTCCGGCGTGTCGAAGAAGAACACCTGGCGAATCTGCGCTTCCAAGGGATCCATGTCCAGCGCCGCGACGGTTGAGCGGTGGTCGGATTCCGGGACGGTGAGCTTCAGCTCGACCGTGTCGGACTCCTTGATCAACGCGATGACGCTCGCCACATCGTCGTCGGAAAGACGCGGTTCCTTCGCACGTGTTGCACTCACTTGTTGCCCTCCTTACTCGCCCCTAGGAGGTTCTTAGACTAGATGGCGGTCTACGTCGGCAGTACATCGATCGAAGCTCCGCGTGACGCTCTCGGTTCGTTAGCGTGCCGACCGTGGGCATCGTCGTCATCCTGATCGCGATCGTTCTCGCACTACTGCTGGCGGGAGCGCTCGTCGGGCTCGTGTTCGAGCTCCTCTGGCTCGTGATTACAGGCGTCGTCATCGGCGCCCTCGGGCGGCTCGTGGTTCCGGGCCAGCAGCAGATCAGTCTGCTCGCGACGGCGCTGGTCGGGATCGCGGCGAGCCTGCTCGGGGGGATCCTCGCGGACATCTTCGACGCCGGCTGGCTAATCCAGTTCCTCGTGGCGGTCGCCCTCGCCGCAATCGGGATCACGATCTTCGCGTCAGCCGAACGCGACCGCGGCAGCTCGGCCTACTAGAGGTTCGGCAGGCTTCCCTCCATGTAGCGACCCTCCTTCGACTTCGAGAACGGAGCGTAAGCCTCGCGACCCGACGAGGTCTCCTTGGCCACACCGGCGTTGTGCTTTTGCGCGACCTCCGAAACCGGATACAGCAGCTCCTCGTTCTCCGGCCCCGGCCTCACGCCCACCATCAAGATCACGCACGGGCCGTCGCCGGCGCCGACGAAGACGTGCTCGGTCCAGGGAGGAGAGTGGACGAAGTCCCACTGCTTGAGCGGGCGCTCTTCGCCTTGGACGAGCAAGAGGCATTCGCCCGAGAGCACGAGGAAGTCCTCCTGGCCGTTCTCGCCGTGGTACATGCAATTGGGTTCTCCCGGCTGGAGGACCTGCACGTTGATCCCGAACTGGGAAAAGCCGGTGTCCCCCTCGAACACGACGGCGGAGCCGAACTTGTCGTGATGCCACCAGCGCGCCTCGCGCGCGTTGACGACGAACCAGCCCTCACCCTCAGGCACCAGGCCGTTCTCCGTCTCGACGAGCCGTGCTTCATCGACCATGCGCAACCTCCCTTTCCGTTCCGTCCGCACTTGACGGTAACACTGGTGGTTGTTCACCCGTTCCGTACGATGAATCGCCGCGCACCAAAACCTATGGTCGAACCGTGAGACGAACCGGAATCGCTGCGTCTGCAGCAGGCCTCGTCGTCCTCGTGGCGGCCGGGTGCGGCGGCGGCGGCGACGGCGTCGCGCTCTCGACCGGCGTCACGGGCACACTCCCCACGCTGACGCGCACGACACCGGCCCGAACCACACCGACGCCGACAACTACAGCCACGGAGACGACGCCAACGACGACGCCGGCGGACACGACAACACAACCCGCCCTCCCGGCGGCCACTGTCACCGAGACACTTGCCTCCACCACGACAAGGGCAGTGACTGTGACGAGGACCGAGACCCAGAGAGAAACCGAGACCGTGACCGTTGCAGCAGCGGCCTCGACGACCACCTCGACGACGACGACCACGGGAGTGAATCCTGCGGCGGCAGCTGCGGCAGGAGCGGCTGCGGCGTCGAACAACGCCGAAACGGAGAGCAGCACGGACTGGGGCTGGATCGCGTTCGGCATCCTCGCCCTGGCGGTGCTGGCCGGCGGCATCGTCTGGTGGGTACGACGACGGCGGTCTTCCGCCAGCGCGGCCTGACGCTTTTCAGAGGAAGGGCGAGAGGGCGGCGAACGCCAGGGCCTTGGCCCGCTCTTTCGTACCGGTTAGTGGCCGCCCGGGTGCCGACACCTCCTCGGCTGGAACACTGAAACGCTCTTCGAACTGCGTTGCGACGTCCTTCGAACTGACCAAGAGATCGATCTCGAAGAAGCGCTTCAAGCTCCAGGCTTCGAGATTGCACGTTCCTGCGAGCAGCTCCTCGCCGTCGCGGACGAATGCCTTCGCGTGCAGCATCGTCGGGTACTCGAGAATGCGAACGCCCGCGTCCAGCAACGCCGCGTGGTGGAACTGCTGCGCAGCGGCGCAAGCCCAGTTGTTCGCGTTCGCGGGGACGAACAGCCTGACACGAACCCCACGTCGGGCTGCGTTCTCGATCCGCTTGATCATCCCACGGTCTGTGACATAGGGGTTGACGACGTCGAGCGTCTCGGTCGCGGTCTCGAGCAGGCGCGCGATGGCATCGGTGATCGGCCGGTACCTGCCCGGCGCGTTGTGCAGCACGCGAGCGGGAACCGCGCCTCCCTCGAGCGACGGGAAGAGGGCGTCCAGTTCGGCGACGGGAACCGCTCCTCCCAGCCAGCGGAGGCTGGCGAGAAAGACGAGCTGGAGTTGGGCGACGACCGGGCCGGTGACGCGCAGGAACAGGTCGTGGAAGCGACCGTCCTGGAAGTGGTCCTCGATTCCCGCGCCGCCCGCCCAGCCGATCCGGCCGTCGACGACGACGACCTTGCGATGGTCGATGTGACCGAGCCCGCCCAGGTTCCAGCTCAGGGGCGCGTCAGTTCCGAGCGGTGCTACGGGCGCGCGCAACCGCGTGGCACGTGTCGAGCACACCTGGATGCCTGCCGCAACGAGACGGTCGTAGAAGTCGCGTGTGGACCGCTCCGGGTCAGAGCCGTTCCGATCCACCACGAGCCGAACAGGGACGCCTTCCGCAGCCTTCGTCACGAGCGTCTCCGCGAACTCGTCTCCAACGAGACCCGGGCGGAAGCCGAACTGGTTGATGTGCACCGAGGACGCTGCAGCTCGAATGTCGTCGAGCATGGGCGGGTAGAAGCTCGCCCCCTCGACAAGCACCTCCGTCGACGATGCGCTACTTTCGGAGAATGCGAGCGCGAGGTCTCCGCGCGCGACCTGCGGGGCCTCGAGGAGTCCACGTGCGTGCTCTCTGATCGAGTGTTCGGAAACCGCGATCGGCACTCCGGCAGGCTATAGCCGTCAGTGCGCGACGAGCAGCTTCAACGCGACGAGCACGACACCCAGGCCGACGTTGATGGTGACGACCGTGGCGGTTCCGAGCCACCCGAGGCGCTCGACGCGCGCGAAGACCACTCCCTGCACGGCGAGTACGGCCAGGCCGAGTACGAAAGCCGTCCACACGGCAGCCCGCGTCGAGATCAGCCCGAAGGCTCCGAGCAGCAGCGCGGCGACCGGCGGAACCGCGGCCTCGACGAGCGAGCCCTCCCGGCGCGCGATGTGCCGAAGCTCCGCGAGCGCGAGATGTTGCTCCCGCGCGACGACCAGCGCGACCGCGTGTGAATAGACATGTGCGAGCCAGAAGACGACACAGGTGATTACGATCAGCGCGGCGATCTTGCCGGCGTCGTGCGGATACGCCTTGGCCCCCGCGACGAGGACTGCAAGGACGATGATGGTGCCGTAGATGAAGCCGCCGAGCCGCTCCCCCAGCGCGTAGCGCCCGACACTGCTCATACGGTGACGCTGACCGG
>DASVFB010000144.1:0-5666 GCA_036380275.1 Gaiellaceae bacterium
TGCGGTGGAAGCTCGTCGACCCGGAGACAGGTGCTGAGAACGCCCGGATCGACTGGACGTTCCGTGTCGGCGATCAGGTGAAGCTGCGCCTGGTGAACGAGATGGACTCAGACCACCCAATGCCGCACCCGTTCCACGTTCATGGCGCGGGGCGTTTTCTCGTTCTCGCGCGAGACGGCGTCGAGGAGCCGAACCTCGTATGGAAAGACACCGTCCTCGTTCGCACGGGTGAGACGGTCGACATCCTTCTCGACGTGACGAACCCTGGCCGGTGGATGGCCCACTGTCACATTGCCGAGCATCACGAGAGCGGGATGATGTTCAGCTTCAACGTAGATCCTTGATGGCGAGCTCTCTGACGCGATGAGCGAAGCGACGTTCATGTTCGCGGACATCGCGGGCTTCACGGCGTTAACCGAAGCGCATGGCGACGAGGAGGCTGTTGCCGTCGTCGAGGACTTCGTGGCGGCCGTCTGCCGCGATTTGCCGACGATCGGAGGAGAGCATGTGAAGACCATCGGCGATGCAGTCATGCTCCGCATTCCGGAGCCCGGAGACGCCATCCGTCTTGGTCTCGATGTGTCGCAGCGGACCCTTCGAGATCACGGCTCTGCGCCCGTGCGCGTGGGCCTACACCACGGACCAGCTGTCGAACGAAACGGCGATTACTTCGGAGCAGCGGTCAACCTCGCCGCCCGCGTTTCCGGCGCCGCAGGTGGCGGCGACGTCTTTGTATCGGGCTCGACCGCTGCACTGGCTCCCGACCTGGAAGGAATCGTCTACGAGTCGAGGGGCCGGCACGAGCTGCGGAACGTGAGCGAACCGATTGAGCTCTTCGCTGTCCTTCGCCTCGATTCAACGGCCGAGCGTCTCCCCATCGACCCCGTGTGTCGCATGGCAGTGGACCCCGGCCGCGCGCCTGGCCGGCTGGTGCACCAGGGGACGGCTTATTTCTTCTGCTCGCTGTCGTGCGCCGGCCAATTCGCCAGCAGGCCCGAGCGGTTCTCGTCCTAACGCGCTCAGCGGCGGCGCTACACTAGGGCGACGATTGAGCAGGAATACCTGCAAAATCGCATAAAACGCCCCCGTAGCTCAGTGGATAGAGCAGCGGTTTCCTAAACCGCGTGCGCATGTTCGATTCATGCCGGGGGCATCCCGCTTTGTTGCGGCTACTCCTGCGTTGAGCAGGCAGTCCTTCGCCAACGTCGGACCGGCGAGCGCATGACGCGCGGAACAACCAAGCACAGTCCCGGGATAGATGCGGGTGAGGCGCTACTCGTTCTCAGGCGCTGCGGTTTTGCGCCCTGACAACCCGAGTCCCAGAAAGACAGCCGCGAACACTAGGAAGACCACGCCTATGCCCGACGAGTCACGGGTGAAGTCGACGATCGCAACGATGAGGAACACCACACCTGCCAGGACGTTTCCCACTGCTTGTCTCGACACCTTGCGATCACTTTCACGGTGCATCGCTCAACGACCTTTCCAATAGTGGTGTTCATTGAGCGCGCGGGACGCCTGTTTGTGAGACGACGCTCGGGTTGAGTCTCGGCGGCTGGCTATACCTCGTCATGGATGACGCGCCAGGCTCCGATCACTGCGGGCAGGAGCACCCACAACGCCAGCGTGGTTCCGGCGCGGGCCCATTCGGTGCCGCTGAGCACGTGGTCGGCCATCGGGGTGAGCGTGTGTGCGTTGTCCAGCCAGCGCGCGGGGACCTCGAGGGCCGGGATCGTGCTGAGGAGCGCCCAGCCGCCCGGGAGCAGGGAGTAGAGGACGATCGCCGGCGCCGAGGCGAGGAACATGGCGCCGAAGGCGAGGCCCATGATGAACGAGGTCGTCATGTAGACCACGGCCTGGCCGAGCATCTCCGGCGGGAGCGACCAGGTTCCGTCCACGCTCGGCCCTGCGACGGCAGTACCGACGGCTGCAATCGCCAGCGCCGTCGCAAGCATGACGACGGAGAGGATCAACGCCGCGCCGAGCTTGGCGGCCAACACCCGCGTGCGGCGCGGCACGAGCGCGAACGTGATCAACGAGGTGCGCTGCGACCACTCCGAGCTGATCAGCAGAACTCCGACGATGGGGAGCAGCGAGCTGGCCGGCCACAACGCGACCCACATGAGGTCCTGGAACGTCCTGTCCTGGGCATCGGCCAGGATGAGCGCGACGACCACGAAGGCGATCATCAGCCCGAGGTTGAAAAGCTGGAGCCAGAAGCCCGCGCGGGTGTCGACCATCTTGCGCAGCTCGACGCCCGTGAGGCGCGCGAGCCCGGGACGCCTGTCGTGATCGAGACCGGCGACGGGCAATTCGAGGGTGGCAGCTGTAGCGCTCATGCGATCGCCTCCAGTGGCTTGGTCAGGTCGAAGAACAGTTGCTCGAGGCCCGAACCGCCCGAGGGTCCGATCCGGCTGACGACGACGCCGCCGGCCAGGGCTGCGCGACCGACGTCCTCTTGCTCTGCGTCGACGATGAAGCCGCCGTCGCGGGCCGGTCGTGCGGGAAGGTTCGAGGCGTCGAGAGCCGCACGCAGCGCCGCCTCGTCGGGGGCGATCACGAGCGTCCCGGCTCCCGCAAGGAGCTCGGCGCGCGAGCCCTCAGCGACGATGCGGCCGACGTCGATGATCACGAGCCGGTCGGCAAGCGCCTCGACTTCGTGCAAGAGGTGAGAGGAGAGCAGCACCGAACCGCCGCGATCGGCGAAGTCGCGCAGGAGTTCTCGCATCCAGCGCATCCCCGGCGGGTCGAGTCCGTTAGCCGGCTCGTCGAGGATCAGGACCTGCGGGTCCCCGAGCAACGCGTGCGCGAGGCCGAGGCGCTGACGCATGCCCAGCGAGTAGTGGCGCACGCGCTTCCGGGCCGCCGAGCGGTCGAGGCCGACGAGGTCGAGCAGGCCGTCGACGCGGCGCGGGTCGACGCCCATCATCTGCGCGGAGACAATCAGCGCTTCACGTCCGCGGCGACCGTCGTGCTGCGCTGCCGCGTCGAGCAGGATCCCGACGCGGCGGCCGGGATTGGCAAGGTCGCGATAGCGACCGCCGAGGACGACCGCCTGTCCGGAGTCCGGCTCCGACAGCCCTGACAGCATTCTCAAGGTGGTGGTCTTGCCGGCGCCGTTCGCGCCGAGGAACCCCGTCACGGTTCCAGGCTCTACGCGAAAGGAGACGTCGTTGACGACCGTGCGGCCGCCGAAGCTCTTGGTGAGGTTCTGTGACTCGATCATGCGTCGAGTCTGCCTCTGCGCCTGCGGCCTGCGATAGGGCCGCCGGTCGAGAGCTCGATCGCCCTCCGTCGGCATTCGAAGCGACTTTGGTCGGGGGTCGACTCGGGTTCCAGGACGTACGCTTTGCGTGATGACCGACCTTGCAGGACAGCCGGCGAGCGTTCCGCGCTGGCAGCGGCGGCTCCTTCCGGACGAGCTCGTCGGGACGGCGGGCGGGCGCCGGTCAGCGCGGGACCGGGTCGTCGACGTCCTGCTCTTTCTGTTCGCGGCCGCGGGCGGCATCCTCTTCGTCGCGGTCACGGCGCCGGACCACAACCCGCTGACGTTCGTCCTCGATGTCGCGTTCGGAGCCGTCGCTTGCGTAGCCCTCTTCTTCCGCCGGAGCCGGCCCGTCGCCGTCGCGCTGTACGCCGTGCCGGTATCGGCGCTGTCGGCGATGGCGGGTCCAGCTGCGCTCGTCACCGTCTTCAACGCCGCCATCCGTGCCTCGCCGCGAGCACTGGCGGCGATCACCGCGCTCGCCGTCGCAGCCCTTGTGATCTTCCCGGCGTTCTACCCGAGCCTCGGCTCGTACCCGTCTCAGGTGATCTTCTGCCTGCTGGCGACGATCGTGGTGATCGGCTGGGGGCTCTTCACCCGCGCGCGGCGGGAGCTGATCAGCTCGCTGCACGAACGTGCCGAGCGGCTCGAATCCGAGCAGCGGCTTCGCGTCGAGCAGGCGCGGGAAGCCGAGCGCCGGCGAATTGCGCGCGAGATGCACGACGTACTCGCCCATCGCATCTCGCTGCTGAGCGTCCACGCAGGCGCGCTCGAGTTCCACTCCGACGCATCCCCCGAGGAGGTCGCCGAAGCCGCCGGTGTCATTCGCGCGACAGCGCAGTCCGCGATGCAGGAGCTCCGCGAGGTGATCGGCGTCCTGCGAGACGAGGGTCAGGAGACGATCCCGGAGCCTCCGCAGCCGACGCTCGCCCAGCTTCCGGCGCTCATGGAGGAGTCGCGCGCGGCCGGTATGAACGTCCGCTGGCGCAACGGCGCGTCCGCGCTCGAGACGATTCCCCCCGCGCTCGGCCGTACGGCGTACCGCGTCGTGCAGGAGGGACTGACGAACGCGCGCAAGCACGCGACGGGCGCCGCCGTCGAGGTCACGCTCGACCCGGGCCCGCCGCTGCTGCTCGTCGTGACCAGCCGGCGGGCCGTCGGCGCTCCTGTCGCCGACCCGCTCCCCGGTGCGGGCACCGGGCTCGTCGGACTGGGGGAGCGCGTCGCGCTGGCCGGCGGCAGGCTCGACCACGGCCCCGGCCCGAACGGCGACTTCGTCCTGCGCGCGACGCTGCCGTGGACACCCTGAGCGAGACCGTCCGCGTCCTGCTCGTCGACGACGACGCGCTCGTTCGCTCCGGCCTCAAGATGATGCTCGCCGGTGCCGAGCGAATCGAGGTCGTCGGCGAGGTCGACGACGGCCGCGGGGTGCTCGCCGCAGTCGACGCACATCATCCCGACGTCGTGCTGATGGACATCCGCATGCCGCAGTTGGACGGCATTGCCGCAACGGGCCTGCTGCGTGCGCAGCCCAACGCACCGGCCGTCCTCGTGCTGACGACCTTCGACGCGGACGAGCTCGTGCTCCGCGCATTGCGCGCCGGTGCGGCCGGCTTCCTGCTCAAGGACACGCCGCCGGCCGAGATCGTCCGCGCGATCGAGCTCGTCGGCGCGGGCGACGGCATGCTCTCGCCGACCGTCACCCGGCGGCTGATTGCGCTCGTCGCAGGCGATCCCGACGCCGAGGCGCGACACGAGAGCGCACGTGCAAGGTTCGCCGCGCTCAGCGCCCGCGAGCAGGAGGTCGCGCTCGCCGTCGGGCGCGGGCTCGCGAACGCAGATATCGCCGCCGAGCTGTTCATGAGCGTCGCCACGGTCAAGGCCCACGTCTCCCGGCTGCTGACGAAGCTCGGCGTCGACAATCGCGTCCAGATCGCGCTTCTCGTACAAGAAGCGCACCGCTGAAACCTCCGTTCCACTGCTGTGCGGTCAGCCGCGTTTAGCCTCGCCGTCGGGCTCGTGTTGGCGGACTCGTCGGTCGCGGTGCTCGCGCTGCCCGTGATCTACCGCGAGCTCGAAGTCGACCTCGGCGATCTGCACTGGGTGTTGACCACGTCCAACCTCGTGCTCGCGCTGGTCCGACTCCGGCCGCGCGGGTCACGCGCGCAGCACTGGCGCAATCACTGGCGCGCAACTCGCCGCTTAGCTCTAAAAGTCCGGCGCTTGCAGCAGTTTTCTCAGCGATGCACGCCGCTTCCTAAACCGCGTGCGCATGTTCGATTCATGCCGGGGGCATCCGCTTTGTTCATACGCGAACTGAGCCTGAGCAGGCTTTTCTCGTCATGGCGAGCTGGTTCGCCTCTTCCGCCAAAGACCGCTTGAAACCGCTGGATCAGAGTCC
>DASVFB010000145.1:0-7976 GCA_036380275.1 Gaiellaceae bacterium
GGGATCGCTCCATTCGTCGGCATTCGCGCCCGCGAGCAGATCCTCGTACGAGTCCTCGACGACGAAGACGTGCTCGATGTCGGTGCTGTCCTTGAACAGCTCGACGAGCGGCAGCAGCGACCGGTCGACGATCAGCGCGCGGTCGCCGCCGTGCTTTGCAATGTAGCCGACGTCGTCGAAGTGCAGGCGGAGGTTCAGCGTGTGGAGGACGTAGCCGCCGCACGGGATGCCGAAGTACGCCTCCATGTGCTGGTAGTGGTTCCAGCAGAGCGTCGCGACGCGGTCGCCCTGCTCCAGGCCGAGGCCCTTCAGCGCGACGGCGAGTTGCTTCGCGCGCCGCGTCATGTCGGCGTACGTGTAGCGGTGAAAGCTCTTGTCGGGAAGCCTGGTGACGATCTCCTTCTCGGGGAAGTACGTCGCCGCGCGCCGCAGCAAGTGCGGCAGCGTCAGCGGGAAGTCCATCATCAGGCCGTCCACGACGGTAACTCTAAGTCGTCAGCGCGAGCGTTTCCACGGTCCGGCGACCAGCCGGCGACCGTTCCAGTGCCAGGCCCGCGATCTCGTTCCCCCGGTCGGGCTGCAGTGGCCGTCTCCTGAGCGGAAGACGAATTGCGTCTCGCGAATCTGGGAGCCGATTCCCGCGAGGTCGGCGCCGTGCTTTTGCTTCATCACGACCTTCCACGCGCGCCCCGTCCAGCGGAACACGACCCAGCTGCCAGTGCGGCCGCAGCTCGGGATCGCCAGCGTTACGGCCATCGCGCGGCTGCGCTTCCCGACGAACGTGCCGCAGAGCACCTGTCCGACGGGATCGCGCAGCTTCGGATCGCCGAGGTCGCCGAGGCGGTTGCGCGCAAGGAGCAGCCGGGCGGTAATACGCGTGCAACGGTTCGTGATCACTGCCTCGGCCAGCACTTTCGGGACAGGGCCTGCGCTCACGACGAAGTCGACGGTCGAATCCGCCGCGACGACGGCTCCCGCGCGGCGGCTCTGGGAGACGACGGTGCCCTTCTTCCGCTTCGAGTAGGTGTAGGTCACCGTCCCAACGCCGCAACCCGCGCCGGTGATCGCCTTCTTGGCAGCCGCAAGCGACGTCCCGATGAGGCTCGGCACGTTGCAACTCGCCGGCGGGGTCAGGTTCGACTCGATCCGGAAGATCTGCGTTACGGGTGACGCGGCGTTGTAGTTCACGTTCCCCGCCTGCGACGCCGTGATCGTGCAAGAGCCTGTATCCGTGAGATGCACCGTCGAGCCGCTGACCGTGCAAGGACCGCTCGGTGCGAATGAGACGGCAAGCCCCGAGGACGCCGTGGCGCTGACGGCGAAGTCGGCGTCGCCGAGGGTCTTGTTCGAGAGCGCGCCGAAACTGATCGTCTGGCTCGCCTTCGCGATCGAGAACGTCCGCGACACGGACGTTGCCGCGTTGTAGGTCGCGTCGCCCGCCTGGGACGCCGTCACAGTGCAGGAGCCGGCGCCGCCTAGGTGCACGGCCGCGCCGCTCATCGTGCAATTGCCGCTCGGTGCGAAGGAAACCGGAAGGCCCGAGCTGGCGGTCGCGCTGACCGTGAAGTCCGCGTCGCCGTACGTCTTGTTCGCCGGCGCTCCGAACGTGATCGTCTGAGAGAGCTTCTGCGCCGTCACGCTGACGGACTCCGTGACCTCCGGCGCGGCGTTGTAGTTCGCATTCCCCGCCTGGTCGTACTTGACGGTGCAGGTTCCTCCCCCGCTCGCAGTCGTGAAGAACGAGCCGGAGTTCGAGCAGGCACCCGAGCTCGAGTAGGCGATCGAACCGCCGGGTGCGCTGGCCCCGACCGAGAAGCTCGAGCCTCCGGCGGCCGTGGCCGGCGCGTGCGTGTTGATCGTGATGGTCTGGTTTGCCTTGGCTATCTGGAACGTCCGCGGGACACTCGTCGCCGCGTTGTAGTTGGCGTTGCCGGTCTGTGACGCCGTGATCGTGCACGAGCCGGCGGCGTTGACGTGGACTGTCGTCCCGCTGACCGTGCAATTTCCGCTCGCGTTGAAGGTGACTGTGAGGTTTGAGGTCGACGTGGCACTGACGGCGAAGTCGGCATCGCCGAACGTCCTGTCGGGGAGCGGAGCGAACGTGATCATCTGGTTGGCCTTGCCGACGGTCAGCGTCGTCGAGCCTGTGATCCCCCCGAAGCTCGCGCTGATCAGGCTGCTGCCAACGGCGACCGCGTGCGCCAGTCCGCCGGCGGCGATTGTGGCGACGGTCTGCGTCGCTGAGGACCAGTTCGCCGTGCCGGTGAGATCCGTAGTCGTACTGTCGGTGAGGTTGCCGGTTGCGGTGAACTGCTGGTCGGCCGCGGTGACGATGGTCGGGTTCGCCGGGGTAACGGTGATGCCGGCCAGCACCGGAGGCCCGACGGTGAGGAGCGTGCTGGCGTTGAACGCGCCGAGCGTGGCGGTGATCGTGCTCGTTCCCTGGCTCTGCGCGTGTGCCAGGCCACCCGAATCGAACAGACCTGTGCCGATTCGGGCGACGGCCGTGTTGGCGGATGTCCAAACGACGGTCGACGTCAGATCGAGGCTCACGGTGTTCGAGTAAGTGCCCGTTGCGGAGAACTGCCTGTTCGTGCCCTTGGCGATCGTCGGATTGGCAGGCGTCACTGCGATGTTGTTCAGCGTGACCGTGCGGTCCACGATGGTCACGAGCGCGCTGTTCTTGGCGAGTTTGCTGTTGTTGAACAGGTCGAGAGTGAACGTCTCGAAACCCTCGACGACCGGACAGTCGAGAATCTGCACGTGCAGCACCTTGGTCGTCTCCCCGGGCAAGAACGTGATGTTGTCACGGTCCGACACGTAGTCTTTGTCGCAAGCCGCGCCGCCGGTTGCCGTGCCGTCGTCTAGGATCCACGACACCGACACAGGGTTCAACCCGGGCGCTGACAGACTCACTGTCAGATTGACGAGTCCGTCGCTCTCGCCGACTACCACGTCAGGCTGGGCCGAGACGAACGGCTCGGCCGTCGCCGGAGCGTCGCTGGGGCCGATCACGATCCGCGCGGCCCCCTTTCCGATGGTCGCGCCGCCTGTCGCACCATTCAAGGTCAGCGAGAAGTCCTCCGCAGGCTCGGGTAACCCGTCGTCGAGAATCGGCACCTCGAACGTCTTTGCGACCTGACCCGGCGCGAAGCTGAGCGTGTCGTTGACGGCGGTGTAGTCCGCGCCGGCTGTAGCAGTGCCGTCACTCGTTGCGTAGTGGACGGTCACGGTGCTTGCCGAAGCCTGCCCCTCGTATCCGCCGAGCAGCACGGTGACGAGCGCGCTGCCGGCCTGCTCGTCGACCACGACGTCATGGACGACGATGCTCGGACTCGCGACGACCGTGTCGTTGTCCACGATCCCCACTCCCGTATTCGCTCTCGCGATAAAAGAGTTGTTGAACAGGTGGAGAGTGAACCTCTCGAAATGCTCGGCAACCGGACAATCGAGAATCTGCACGTGGACGACCTTCGTCGTGTCGCCCGCCAAGAACGTCAGATTGCCGCGGTCCGACGCGTAGTCGTTGTCGCAGGCCAAGCCGCCGGTCGCCGTTCCATCCTCCAGGAGCCAATCGACCGACACCGTGCTCAATCCAGGCGCCGACAGACTCACCGTGAAGTCGACGAACCCGACGTTCTCGCTCACCACGACATCGGCCGGCGCCGAGACGAAGGGGTTCGCGACGGGCGGCACCGCCGCCACGCTCCGCGCGTCGCCCGGCACGCCCGTGTCGCCGCGTGTCGCTCCTTGGGCACCCGTCACGAACAGCGCCGCAACGACCGCAACCCCCGCTGCAAGCCAGAACCGCATCTGCCCTCTCCTGAACGCACGCCCAACGCCGACCGGCAGCGATTCGGCGACGGAAGTACCGCAGCGCGCCGCATTCGACCCAGCCGACTCCCGCCACTCTGAACCCCCCGCGCGAGAAAAGCAAGCACGGATCCTCCATCGGGACTGTCTAGCTGACGAGCTCGCGCTTCGCTACGTCCCAGCGCCAGACGTTCTGCGAGGTGACGTGCGTGCCGCCGATCCACCGGTCGATGCCGAGCACTTCGACGCGGTCGGCCTCGCCGCGAAGCACGCGTTCGCCGTTCTTCGTCAGGCGGATCGACAGACGCGCGAACACGTTCGCGTCGCTCAGCGGCGGCGGCGCCGGAAGCGGCGAGGCGTCGATGGTCTCGACGAGGCCGTCCAGTTCTGCGAGCGCACGGTAGAACCACGCGTCGCCCAGGAACGGCGCAAGCTCGAGCTTCTGCTCGGCGACGAACGCTGCAAGCGGCGTGCGTGCGCCTGCCGCAATCGCCTCCAGCGCCCGCCGCTCGGTTCCCGACAATCCGTTTTCCGGCGCGGGGAGCTCTTCGAGCAGGCGCAGCAACGCGCTTTCGACGAAGGGCAAGGCGTCCGATCCCCGAACAGCCCAGTGCGCGAGGGCGCTCGGCTCGGCCGCGCGGAACGCGTCCCAGACGGCAGCCGCGTCGTCGAGCGCCTCCGGACTGGCGCCGCGGCGGGCCGGCCAGAGCGTCTCCAGCTCATCCGCGGTCAGCTCGCCGAGCCCACGAAACCCGGGCTTGCGGGGAAACGAGTCGATCACGATCAGTTCCGGCGCTGACCCCACCTCGTATCCGAGCGCGAGCGCGTCCAGCAGTTGCAGCTGGTCGTACAGGTCGTGCTCGAACCAGAGCACGACGTGCACTCCCTCGCGCAGAGCTTCGACGAGCCGGCGATCCCGCCGCTCGAGCGACGAGAGAATTGCGCGGCGACTGCCCCAGCCGCACTCCGAAAGGAACGCCGCGCGCAAGCGCAACAGCTGCGGCCGCGACACGGCCGGCACGGGCCCTTCGTGGAGAACGTCCTGCCAGGGCAGCACCGCGCCGCCGAGCGCGGTCTGACGCAAGGTGTTCCCTGCGCTCTCGCCGTTCGTGACGTGCAGCACTGCCGGCATCTCGACATCCCGGCCGCGCCGGGCAAGGTACGCCGCGCCACAGGTGCAATGGTCGAGCGAGTCGCACGCGCAGCCGACGACGCGTGCGAGCTCGTCGCGCATCCGTTGCAACCCGGCGATGCGTGAGTCGATCTCGTCGATCTTCGCCGCCATCCGCACACGCAGCGCTTCCGAGGGAGATCCCGAGCGCCGCGAGACGCCCAGGTACTCCCCGATCTCTGCGAGTGTGAAGCCGACCGCCTGCGCCTCCTTGATCGCGCGCAGGAACCGCACCGTCTCCTCGTCGTACCGGCGATGTCCGCTCGGATCTCGCTTCGGCTCTGGCAACAGCCCCCGTCGTTCGTAGTAGCGGAGCGTCTCGACGTTCACTCCGGCGCGCTGCGCGGCCTCACCGACTCTCACGCTCCGACTATAGACCCGTACCTAGGTACGGAAATCAAGCGTCCTCGTCCTGTCCTTTCGTCACACGTCCCGAGTCCTGGACTTGGGACACGTCTCGTGAAGCCCCTCTGCTCCGCGAGCCTGCGCTGCCGCGCCTGCTACACGCCCGTCAAGGTGTCCGCTCGTCACATGTCCCGAGTCCTGGACTGGGGACATGCCTGTGCTGGGCACCGTTACTCCCCGAGGACACGACGGACAATCACTCGGTCGCGGAGTTGGTCCGGCAGACGCTCGACCCGTCGGCGCAGCTTCGCGTCCCGTCCGACGAGGTAGCGCGTTCGCGGCTTGTCCGCGGTGAGTGCATGATCGACGGCAGCCGCAACGTCCTCGGGCGGGGCGCCTGCAGTGCCGCGCTTCACGGCCAGCTTTCTGAACGCGTCGAGGCGCGCGCCGTAGAGCGTCAGCGCCTCGGCAGGCGGATCGGGACGCTCGCGCGTCCAGATCGGCGTCTTGATCGTCCCGGGCTCCACGATCGCGACGTGGATGCCCCACGGCGCGAGCTCGACCCGCAAAGCATCCGTCATCGCCTCGAGCGCGAACTTCGACATCGCGTACGCACCAAGCAGCGGCAGCGCGTTCAGCCCGGAGATCGAGCCCATGTTGACGACGCGGCCGCGACCGGTGCGCAACGCCGGCAGGCAGAGCTGCGTCATCCGCAACTGTCCGACGACGTTCACCTCGAGCTGCCGTCGCAGCTCGTCCGCCGGCAGGAACTCGAGCGGCCCAGCGACCGCGACGCCTGCGTTGTTCACGAGGCCGTGCAGCTCGTCGAGCTCGAGCTCCGGCGGGTCCGTCACGTCGACGAGCACTTCTTCGGTTCCCTCGGGCGCCGTGCCGGTGCGCCGCACGCCTGCGAGCACGCGCCAGCCACGGTCGCGCAGTCTGACCGCGCACGCCGCTCCGATCCCGGAGGACGCGCCGGTGATCAAGACCGCTCTCAATCGAGCAGATGAGCCGCGATGCGCGCGCGATGCTTCGACGCGTAACCGCCATACGCCTGGATCCACTGCGCGCGCTTGTAATACACGTGCAGCACGTGCTCCCAGGTGAAGCCGATGCCGCCGTGGACCTGGATCGACCGCTCGCATGCATCGACGGCCGCGTCGCCGCAATATGCCTTCGCCGCCGCGCACGCGACGTCGGCCTGCTCGTCGCTCTCGGCGACGCACCACGCCGCCCAGTACGCGAGCGACCGCGCGAGCTCCAGCTCGACGTACGTGTTCGCGAGCTGATGGGACACAGCCTGGTACGTGCCGATCGGCTTGCCGAACTGCTCGCGCGTCTTCGCGTGCTCGAGCGCGAGCTCGAGCGCCTTCGCACCGATGCCGA
The DNA here is from genome assembly GCA_036380275.1 of Gaiellaceae bacterium. Classification (GTDB taxonomy): domain Bacteria; phylum Actinomycetota; class Thermoleophilia; order Gaiellales; family Gaiellaceae; genus DASVFB01. The sequence continues at coordinate 6,716 of DASVFB010000145.1, forward strand.
CCGCTTCGAGCGAGAGCGCGGCGAACCGCTCGTTCTCCTGCACGTCCGCGTCGAAGAACTCCTCGCCGCGGTTGACGCGCCCTGCCTCCTCGTACAGCACGGCGCGGTCGAGGAAACCGAGTTCCGCGACCTCGTCCTTGCCCCAGCCGCCGTTCGCGAGCACGTCACGCGCCTCGCGCCGCAGCGTCTCCTGGTCTTCCGTGAACGCGAACTGCATTTAGTGCCCCTTCCGGCAATAGTCAGTGCGCTTCTGGCGGTGCACGATGCCGCCATGCGGCGTCCTCAGTCGGCCCAATATGCCCGCATATTGGGCCTCCCTGCGTCCTTGCCTGGCGACCTCGTGCAGTCGCCAGAAACGCGAGACCATCACCGGAAGGGGCACTATCGACTCCTCGGGAGGCCGAGCACGCGCTCGGCGATGATGTTGCGGAGGATCTCGCTCGTCCCCGCCTCGATCGTGTTGCCGCGCGAGCGCAGCTGCTGGTAGCGCCAGTAGCCGTCGTCCTCGCCTTCGAGGATCTCCAGCGCGAGCTTCGTCAGCCGCTGGTTCTGCTCCGACCAGTGCAGCTTCGACCCGGAGCCCTCCGGTCCTGGGATGCCGGTCTGCATCAGCGTCGTCAGCGAGCGGTTGTTCGTCAGCTTCAGCGCCTGTAGCTCGATCCACTCCTGCGCGACGCGGTCGCGGATCAGCGGGTCGTCGGCTGCCCGCTCCTTCGCGAGCGCGAGCAGCTTCGTCACCTGTAGCTCGAGCGCGCCACCGAGCGCGAACCCGAGCGTGCCGCGCTCGTGCAGCAGCGTCGTCATCGCCACCTGCCAGCCGCCGTCGATCTCGCCGAGCAGGTTCTCCTTCGGCACCTGTACGTCCGTGAAGAAGATCTCGTTGAACTCGGGCTCGCCGGTGATCTGCCGCAGAGGACGAACCTCGACGCCCGGCGCCTTCATGTCGGCGATCACGTACGTCAGACCCTTGTACCGGGCCGCGTCGGGATCGCCGACGCCGACGAGGATGCAGTAGCTCGCGAGATGCGCGACGGACGACCAGACCTTCTGCCCGTTGACGAGAAAGTGGTCGCCCTTGTCCTCGATGCGCGTGCGAACCGCCGCGAGGTCGGAACCGGCGCCCGGCTCGGAGAAGCCCTGGCACCAGATCTCCTCGGCCGTGAGCATCTTCGGCAGGTAGCGCCGCTTCTGCTCTTCCGTCCCGTGGGCCATGATCGTCGGCCCGGCCATGCCGAGCGCGATCACGTTCATGTGCTGCGGC
>DASVFB010000146.1:0-5988 GCA_036380275.1 Gaiellaceae bacterium
AGGCCGCCGCTCGGTGGCGAAGTTCGACGCGACGAGGGCGACGATCGCCGGCAGGATCAACGCCGCGCCCACGCCTTCCAGGAACGACCAGCCGAACAGCAGCACCGGCAAGTTCGGCGCGATCGCCGTTGTGAACGATCCACACCCGTAGATCACGCAGCCGATTGCGAACGCCCGCTTGCGGCCGATGATGCCGCCGATCTTGGCGCCGGTGATCATCAGCGCCGCCATGACGAGTGTGTACGCGGTGATAGCGCCCTGGATGCCGGTCACCGTCGTCCCCACGTCCTTCGCGACCGTCGCGATCGAGACGTTCATCACGGAGCTGTCGAGCGTCATCAGGAACTGGCCCGCCGCCAGCGTCAGGAGTACGACTTGACCGCCCGAAGGTCTGCTCGCCACGCGGCGCAGTATCTCCTGTTACGTCGCGGCGAACGAGTCGATCACGCGCGGCAGCTCCGCCGGCGGGCAGGAGACCGCGAGGACGGTTGTGTCGATGCCGGCCGCGGCGAACGCCGCAACGCGCTCACGCTGCGCTTCGATCGGACCGAGCAGGAAGACCTCGCGGACGAGAGCTTCGGGTGCGAGCTCGAGCGCGCGCTTGCGGTCGCCCGCGCCCCACGCCTCGACCACTGGGTCGATCTCGTCGCCACGACCCAGCCAGCGGAAGAAGTCTGCGTAGACGGGCACCGTGGCGTACGCGACGAACGTGCGCTTGGCCGCCACCAGGGTCTCCTCCTCGGGGCCGTGGATCGAGAACAGGCGGCAGGCGAGCTCCTTCTCCGGCCTGCCGAACGTGCGCACGACCTGCTCGACGTTGCCGAGCGGCAGGAAGTTCGCGAACATGCCGTCCGCCTTCTCGGCGGCAAGCCGAAGCATCCGCTCGCGCAGCGCGGCGAGCACGATCGGCACCGGTTGTGTGGGCGGTGATTGGAGCTTGAACCCACCGGGGCCACGTTCACCGGCGAGCACGGCGCGCAGGTAGTCGATGGTCTCCGAGACCTTGAGAAGCGGTCGACGGAACGGGATGCCGTTCCACTGCTCGACGATCACGTTCGACGACGCGCCGAGCCCGAGCACGAAGCGCCCGTCGCTCACGTCCGCGAGGGCGGCGGCACTCTGCGCGAGCAGCGCCGGGCCGCGGGTGAAAACGTTGACGATGCCGCTGACGAGCCGCAGCCGCTCGCTGTTCTGCGCCGCGACGACGAGCGGCGTGAAGCCGTCGAGCTCCGTCGCCTCCGCCGACCAGACGCTGTCGTAGCCCGCGTCCTCGATGCGGCGCACGAGCGGGCCGTGCTCGCGGAGCGGCACGCCGGTGAACGGGATCGTCATCGCGAGACGGATGCGGCAGTATCCCTCGCAATGGATTGGCACGCAGCGATGCCGTTCGGCGGTCTGCTCGGGATCGAGCTCGTCGGCGAGCCGAGCCCCGACGAGGTGCGCGCGCGCCTTGCGTGGCGAGAAGAGCTGTGCACCGCCGGCGGCCTACTGCACGGCGGCGCGCTCATGGCGCTCGCGGACAGCGCCGGCGGGCTGTGCGCGTACCTCAACCTGCCCGACGGCGCCGCGGGGACGGCGACGATCCAGTCGGGGACGAGCTTCCTCCGTCCCGTGCGGGACGGCTACGTCGAGGCGGTCAGCCGCCCGCTCAGCGTCGGTCGCAACGTGATCGCCGTGGACACCGAGGTCCTGGATGCAAACGGCCGCGCCGTCGCGCGAGTCGTGCAGTCGCAGGCCGTCCTGCGCTGACATCCCGCCTGGCCATGTCCCGAGTCCTGGACTGGGGTCACGTCCAGATCCGTCGAGGCGCTGAGGCCTACTCCGCTCGGAATGCGCGTGCGCGAGCGGTCAGGCCGACTTTGGGTACATGTCCCGAGTCCTGGACTAGGGACAGCGCCCGTTCAGCCGAGGCGCTCGACGATCATGGCCATGCCCTGGCCGCCGCCGACGCACATCGTCTCGAGGCCGACCGTCTTGTCGAGCGTCTCGAGGTCGTTCAGCAGCGTGTTCATGATCCGCGCGCCGGTCATGCCGTAGGGATGCCCGAGCGCGATCGCGCCGCCGTGCGGATTTAGCTTCTCTCCGAACGGATCGACGCCCACGTCGCGGCAGACGGGTAGCACCTGCGCGGCGAACGCCTCGTTCAGCTCCATCACATCCACGTCGTCGATCGTCATCCCCGCCTGCGCCAGCACGCGGCGCACGGCCTCGATCGGGCCGACGCCCATGATCTCCGGTGCGACGCCCGAGACCGAGGACGCGACGATGCGCGCCCGCGGCGCGATGCCGAGCTCGCGCGCGCGCGTGTCCGACATCACGACGACCGCCGCCGCACCGTCGTTCAACGGGCACGAGTTGCCCGCGGTCACCTTGCCGCCGGGCTTGAACGCGGGCTCGAGTTGCGCGAGCTTTTCGAGCGTCGACGAACGGCGCGGCCCGTCGTCGGCCGCGACGCCGTCCCAGGGCGTGATCTCGCGCTCGAAGAAACCGGAGTCCTGCGCCGCGACCGCGCGCTCCTGCGAGCGCTGCGCGTAGCGGTCCATGTCCTCGCGCGAGACGTCCCACTTCTCCGCGACGTTCTCGGCCGTGAGCCCCATCGGGATGTAGACGTTTGCGATCGGCGCGTGGTCGCCGAACAGCTTCGGGTGCAGCTCCTCGGCGTCCTTCGGGTAGCCGCTCACCTGCGATGTCGACTCGACACCGGCGGCGACGAAGGCGTCGCCCTCGCCGGCGCGGATCGCATGAAAGGCCATCCGGATCGTCTGGAGGCTGGACGCGCAGAAGCGGTTGACGGTCGTGCCCGGAACCGTCTCGGGCAACCCGGCGAGCAGCGCCGCGCGGCGGGCGAGGTTCATCCCTTGCCGCTCCTGCGGGAAGCCGCAGCCGACGATCACGTCGACGATCTCGCCGCGGTCGAGCTCGGGCACTTTGTTCAGCACCGCGTCGATCGCGAACGCGACGAGGTCGTCGGGACGCACGTCGACGAGCGAGCCCTTGTGCGCGCGGCCGATCGGCGTGCGCGCCGCGGCCACGATCACGGCGTCAGGCACCGGGTGCTCCCGCGACCATGTACACGACCTCGCCGACGAGCGCTGGTTTCTCCTTGCCCTCGATCTCGACCTCGACGCCGACGTTCCAGATGACGCTCGGCCCGCGCCGTTGCGTCTTGATCAGCTTCGCGTGCGCGCGCACGCGCGAGCCGACGGGGACGGGGCTCGTGAAGCGGACCTTTTCCGTGCCGTAGTTGACTCCCATCACGGCGTCGCTTACCGAGACGACCTCGCTGAGCAGCATCGGCAGCATCGCGAGCGTCAGGTATCCGTGCGCCACCGTGCCGCCGAACGGGCCTTCGGCAGCGCGCTCCGGATCGACGTGGATCCACTGGTGATCGCCGGTTGCGTCGGCGAAGATGTTGACCTGTTCCTGCGTGATGTCGTGCCACGAGCTCGTGCCGAGGTCGCGCTCGCCGGCCTGCTCGAGCTCCTCGATCGTCAGCGTCGTCGTCATCCCGTTCTTCCTCCTTGCATCGTCAGCTGTTCGCGCAGCGTCTTCCGGTCAAGCTTGCCTATCGGAGTGAGCGGTAGCGCGTCGAGCACGTGGATCTCGCGCGGATACTTGTAGCCGCCGAGCCGTTGCCTTCCGAACGCGACGAGCTCATCCGGCGCGATCTCCTCGGCCAGCGTCACGAAGGCGACGACCTCCTCGCCGTGCACCTCGTCGGGGCGGCCGACGACGCAGGCTGACGTGATCGCCGGATGCTCGAGCAGCGCCTCCTCGACGTCGCGCGGGAACACGTTGAAGCCGCCGCGGATGATCAGGTCCTTCTTCCGATCGAGGATCGTCAGGTACCCGTCTTCGTCGAGCCGGCCCATGTCTCCGGTGTAGAGCCAGCCGTCGCGGATCGTCTCCGTCGTGAGCTCGGGCGCATTCCAGTAGCCCTTCATGAGGAGCTCGGAGCGCACGCAGATCTCGCCGTCGACGATTCGAACCTCGGTGCCAGGCACGGGAACGCCGACCGTGCCGTACTTGACGGCACCGGGCCGGTTGGTGGAAACGAGCGCCGTCGTCTCCGTCAGTCCGTAGCCCTCTCGTATCTCGAGCCCGGGCACGCGGCGGACGAACTCCTGGATCGCCTCGGGCGCAAGGGGCGCCGCGCCGGAGGCGATGTAGCGCAGCTCCGACAGGTCGTAGTTCTCGAGCGGGCTGCGCAGAAGCATGTAGAGCATCGACGGGACGACGGGAGCGATCTGGCTGCGGTGCGTCTGCGCGAGCTCGAGCCACGCGTCGGCGTCGAACCAGCTCATTAGCACCGACTGCGGCCGGCCTGGGTGGTGCAGGCTCACATTGAGGACGAGCAGCCCGTAGGAGTGGGAGAGAGGCAGGCAAGAGAGCGAGCGATCGATCCCGTCCACGTGCCCGGCGTCGTGGCCGCGACGCCCGGCTTCCCAGAGGTTCGCGTGCGTCAGCATCACGCCCTTCGCCCGTCCGGTCGTGCCGCCGGTGTAGACGAGGGCGGCGAGGTCGTCGTCCGCGCGCGCGACGATCGGCAACGGCTCGCCTTGTTCGTGCTCCGTCAGGTCGGTGACGACGGGCACACCGTTCGCCGCCGTCGCGACCGTGTCGAGGACGAGGGGCGAGGCGATCACGAGCGAGGGCTCGGCGTCGAGCACGATGCGCCGCAGCTCCTCGGCGCTGAGCAGGAAGATCACGGGCGTGACAACGGCGCCCGCGCGAGCAATCGCGTGGTAGACGACGCCGACGTCGGGCGAGTTCTCCATCATCACGACGACGCGATCGCCCGGCTTCACGCCGAGCTCGACGAGGCCGCGTGCCAGTCGCGCGCCTCGGTCGAGCAGCTCGGCGGAGCGGAACCAGGCGCCGTCGAACCAGAGCGCGTCGTAGTCGCCCCGACGCTCGTGGGTGGCTTCCGCGAGCCGGGCGAGGTTCCGGCTCATCGCTCGCGCATCGACTGGCCGCCCGCCGCGTGCATCGACGCGAGCATCCCCGCCGGCGTCGCGCCGTCCGGCAACCGATCCCGCAGCTCCTGCAACAGCGCATCCGGATCCCAGCGCGATTCGCCTGCCGAGAACAACTCGCCCGCCTCCCAGCCGCGCAGCATGTTGACGCTGCCGCCGAAGATGAAGAAGACCTGCCCGGTGATGTCCTGCGCCTCGTCCGCGCAGAGCGCGACGACGATCGGCGAGTTGTTGCCCGGGTCGGCCGGATCGAACTCGGCGTCCGGCGCTCCGATCTCGCCGAAGGCAGCCTCGGTCATGCGCGTGCGTGCGTTCGGTGCGAGCGCGTTGACGGTGACGCCGTACCGCTGTAGCTCTTGCGCCGCGATCAGCGTGAAGCCGACGATGCCGGCCTTCGCCGCGCCGTAGTTCGCCTGGCCGACGTTCCCGAACACGCCCGACGGGCTCGACGTGTTGATGACGCGCGCGCGCACTTCCTCGCCGGCCTTCGAGCGCTCGCGCCAGTGCGCTGCGGCATGGCGTGTAGGCGCGAAGTGACCCTTGAGGTGGACGTCGAGCACGGCATCCCATTCGTGCTCGTCCATGTTGACGAGCATGCGGTCACGCAGGATCCCCGCGTTGTTGACGAGGATGTCGAGGCGCCCGAAGCGCTCGACCGCCTGCTCGACCAGGCGCCCGGCGCCGGAGAAGTCCGCGACGTTCTCGCCGTTCGCGACCGCCTCGCCACCGAGCGCCTCGATCTCGCGGACGACGTCGTGCGCCGGGCCGTCGTCCGCGCCCTCGCCGGCGAGCGAAGCTCCGAGGTCGTTGACGACGATCTTCGCGCCGGCGCGCGCAAGCGCGAGCGCGTGCTCGCGGCCGATTCCACGGCCGGCGCCTGTGACGATCGCGACTTTGCCGCTCAGATCAGGCATCGCGTGTGTGAGATTACAGCGGTCATGGACTTCGAGCTCAACTCCGAGCAGGAGCTCGTCCGCGCCTCGGCGCGTGAGTTCGCGGCGCGCGAGATCGT
>DASVFB010000147.1:0-4413 GCA_036380275.1 Gaiellaceae bacterium
GTGGTCTCGGTCTCAGCCGCCGTGTTGTCGCCCCCCCCGCCGCAGCCGGCCACGACAAATGCGACGGCGATCGCGAACACGAGCGCGATCATCTTTGGCGCCGCCGTCATCTGGCAGCATCGTAAGGGCTTCGCGGGACGAACGCGATTTTCTTATCGATTTCTTATCAGGCCTTCAGGCGCCTTTCAGGCGGCACGCGCGACACTCGACTCTTCCTCGCACCCCTTGAGGATGAATGCGAAGCGAGAGCCGGCGGGAGCGCCGGCTCTCGCGTTTTCGGGGAGCGGTCGCCAAGATTACGGCGATGCGGATCCTGATCGCGGACGACGAGTTGGCCGTCAGAGAAGCGCTCGGCCGAGCGCTGACCTCCGAGGGATACGAGGTCGCGTTCGCGGGCGACGGCGATGAGACGTTGCTTGCGGTCGAGCGTGACGAACCAGACGCGGCCGTCCTCGACGTGATGATGCCGCCGCCGGACGGGCTCGAGGTCTGCCGGCAGTTGCGTGCGGCGGACAACATGATCCCGATCCTGATGCTTACGGCGAAACGCGAGGTCTCGGACCGCGTCGCGGGGCTCGACGCCGGCGCGGACGACTACCTGGCAAAGCCCTTCGCTCTCGACGAGCTGCTGGCGCGGCTGCGCGCGCTCCTCCGGCGTGTGCCGAAAGCCGAGGGGCAGCTGATCTACGCCGACGTCGTCATCGACCCCGGCGCGCATCTCGCGTGGCGCGACGGCGTGCGCCTGGCGCTGACGCGGACCGAGTTCCTGCTGCTGGAACTGTTCCTGCGCTCGCCGGAACGCGTGCTCAACCGATCCGAGATCCTGGTCGAGGTCTGGGGCTACGACTTCGGCCCGACGTCGAACTCCCTGGAGGTCTACGTCGGGTACCTCCGCCGCAAGATGGAGGAGTCGGGGTTGCCGCGGCTCATTCACACGGTGCGAGGCGTCGGCTACGTGCTCCGGAGCGACCCGTGACGCTCAGTCGGCGCGTCGTGCTCGCGACGTCGGCAGCACTCGGCGCGGTCGTCGTCCTGCTCAGCGTTTTCGCGTACCTCCTCGTCAAGCGCGAGCTGTACTCGCGGGTGGACGTGACCCTTCGGGGTCGTGCCGCCGAGCTCGCTCCGACGGTCGCGGCCGGCAGCACGAGCTTCCGGGGGATCATTGCCGCGCCCGGCGAGTACGTGCAGATGCTCTCCGCCGACGGCGCGTCGGTGCGCCCTCCGTACCAGGTGACAGAGCTGCCGATCGGAAGAGCCGAGCGAGCGATCGCAGCGGGATCCGGCTCCCTGACCGAGACGGAGACGCTCGGCGGCGCGCGCACACGAGTCTTGACCACGCATGTCGCGCCGGGCGTGGCTCTGCAGGTCACCCGACCGCTCGCCGACGACGACGCGACCCTTACCCGGCTTCGGCTCATCCTCGCGATCGTCGCGGTGTGCGCTGTCCTGCTCTCGGTGCTGCTCGGGGGCTGGATCGCGGAGAAGGCGCTCGCGCCCGTTCGCCGCCTGACCAAGACGGCAGAGGAAGTCGCGCGCACGCGCGATCTCTCGGTCAGGCTCGACGAGGACGGACACGACGAGGTTGCGCGCCTCGGCGCAGCCTTCAACGAGATGCTCGTCGCACTCGATCGGTCGCTGACCGCTCAGCGACAGCTCGTCGCGGACGCGTCGCACGAGTTTCGTACCCCGCTCACGAGCATCCGGGCCAACGCGGAATTGCTCGAGCGCGGCAAGGTCCGAGAAGACGAGCAGGACGCCGTCGCACGCGCCGTTGTCGAACAGGTCGACGAGCTCGACGGTCTCGTCACGGATCTGATCGAGCTTGCACTCGACGGCGAGGCCGCGACGAAATTCGAAGACGTCCGACTCGACGAGATCGTCTCGATCGAGGTCGACCGGTTGCGCAGGCATCCCACTGGTGTCGATCTCGAGCTGAAGACCGAGCCGTGCACCGTGCGCGGCGATGCGGAGCGCCTCAGCCGCGCGGTGACCAACGTCCTCGGCAACGCGTTGAAATGGAGCCCCGAGGGACGTGCCGTCGAGGTGTCCGTCGCTCAGGGGAGCGTCGTCGTGCGCGACCACGGGCCCGGCATCGACGAGGCCGATCTTCCGCTCGTGTTCGAACGTTTCTACCGCTCGCCGGCGGCGCGGGGAACGGCTGGCTCGGGCCTCGGCCTCGCGATCGTCCGCCACGTCGTCGAGGCTCACGGAGGCGGCGTCGAGGCGACCAACGCGCCCGACGGCGGTGCCGTGTTCACGCTTCGCTTTCCCGTCGCTCCGTAGGATCCGCCGGTGAGCACCGTCGCGGAGAAACGTCGATGGGACAGGAACCCGACGCTTCTCGCGTTGATCGTGCCCTAGTGGGCCGCTAAATGCTTCCGCTCAAGGACAATGTTCCGACGCGGTCGTTCCCGATCGTCACCGTCGGCCTGATCGCGGCCAACGTGATCGTCTACGTCTGGGAGGTGTCGGGCGGGGGCCTGACCACGCACGTGACCAGCTGGGGGTACTACCCGTGCGCGGTCGACGGCCCGTGCGTCGGCCCCGCGCTGCACCATCAGGAAGTCGTCCTGACGGTGTTCAGCGCGATGTTCATGCATGGCGGGATCATCCACATCGGTGGAAACATGCTCTTCCTCTGGATCTTCGGCAACAACGTCGAGGACGCGCTCGGGCACGTCCGGTACCTCGTCTTCTACTTGCTCGCAGGCATCGCTGCGACTGCGACGCAGACCTTCGTGACACTCCACTTCGGCACCGCGAGTGACGCCAGCATCCCGAATGTCGGCGCGAGCGGTGCGATCGCGGGCGTGCTCGGCGCGTACTTCGTGCTCCTGCCTCGCGCAAGCGTCCTGGCCTTGATCTTTCTCGGCTTCTTCTTCATATTCCGCGTGGTTCCGGCGATTCTCTTCCTCGGCATCTGGATCGCCCTGCAGGCGCTCGACGGGACGTTCTCGCTCACCACGCCGACACCCGGCGGTGGCGTCGCGTTCTTCGCACACATCGGCGGCTTCGTGTTCGGCGTCTTAACCGTCAACCTCTTCAAGCAGCGAGACCCGCTGCAGCCGGTCACACGCTTTTCGGCCTGATGAACTTCGAGGCACACGTGCGACGCGCGCTCGACTCCGTCCCGCCTGACATCGCACGGCACCTCGAGAACGTCGCCGTCGTCGTCGAGGACGAGCACCCGAACGATCCGGATCTGTTCGGGCTGTTCCAGGAGGAGCCCTACATGCCCGCGAAGATCACCATCTACCGGTTGCCGCTCGAGGAGTCGTTTCCGGACGCGAAGGACCTCGAGCGCGAGATCCGGATCACGGTGCTGCACGAGCTCGCTCACTACTTCGGTATCGACGAAGGTCGGCTCGAGGAGCTGGGCTACGACTGATGACGACGTTCCTGTACGCCGTTGCGATCGTCGCAGGCGTCGTCGGGGCGGGCGTCGTGGTCTGGTACTTCGTCGCGCGCTAGGCCGCTTCGAAGCGCAGGGTCTCTGCCAACCCTGGCTTACTGCACACGGTGAGCTTTGCAAATTCCGGGTGTTGGTTTCCGAGGCCCGGGAATAGCCCGGCCCTCATCGCGTTGAACAGACAAATGAGAACTTTGGAGAGCATTCACAAGGAAATTGACGAGCTCAGCGACCGCCGCGTGGAGCTCTGGCACGAACTATCCGACGGCCACAATGCAGAGCTTCAGGCGGAGGTACATCGCCTCGAGGAGCGTCTCGAGGAGCTGTGGCAAGAGCAGCGACAGCTCCGCGCCGAGCTCCGGTGGGGCGACCGCCAGCGCATCATCGCCCGCGCCCGAGCCGAGGAGCGCCTCGAGCGCCACGCCGCGTAGGCGATCAGAAGCGTGAAGTTGGGGGGTGCTGCGGGTTCTGGGCAGGCCCCCTGGGGAAGCGAGGACGCCTCCTCTGATGTACGGGGCAGTACAGGACGGCGCCCTCGATCGGGCGGAATGACGCTCACACGTTGTCTGGCCAAAGAGCGAGATGTGCCCCACCGCGGCCGCGCGAGCGGCACAATGGACGCCTCGGGGCGTTAGCTCAGCTGGGAGAGCGCCGGCTTTGCAAGCCGGAGGTCACCGGTTCGATCCCGGTACGCTCCACAGCCAAAAGGGCCGCAAAGACGGCCCTTTTGTATTCCCAGGTAAACACTGCGAACTACTCGGGACCGTCGCTGGCCAACGGCTGGTCAACGTTTCGACGCCGAAGCCGATGGCGAGGCGCGGGACGCGAGCCCGTCTTGAGGTTCGCGTGGGGCACGGCCGGTTGGGTCAGCAGGGGATGGTCGTGTTGTTGTCGTCCCAGACGTTGCCGCTCCAGGTGTGGGCGGCGGACTTGCCGCAGTACGAGGAGGAGAGGTAGCCGAACGAGCCGCCTCTTGGGTAGAGGCCGAAGGAGTCGGGGCCGCC
>DASVFB010000148.1:0-17427 GCA_036380275.1 Gaiellaceae bacterium
GAACTCGCGGCGCGCTACGGGGCGAGCGTGGAGAAGGAGACATCCGATCCGGAGCAGGTCTATGCGACGGCCGAGCGGTTCCGGCGAGGGCGGCCGCCATACTGGTCCCGCCTGCCCTGGGGCTAGAGCCGTTCGCAGTAAGCCTCGGCGGTCATTCCGGAACGCAGGCCCAGGGAGCCGCTACACCGCCGGAAGAATTTCGGAGTCGTGAGCCCGGAAGAGCGCCGGAATGTCGGCTCCCGGTTGGTGGATCGCCTCGATCAGTTGCGCGATCCTTGGTGACATCACCAGGAGGTACACGGCTGCGGTCTGGCCGGCGTTGCGATACGTGTGCGTGACGCCGCCCCGAGCTAGAACGGCGGAACCTGCATCAGCAACCACCTCGTCGTCGCCAAGTCGGAAGCCGAGTTGCCCTGACAGGACGTACCACGCCTCGTCGTCGTGATGGTGGACGTGGAGAGGCGCGATCCAATGATCGCCGACCTCGGCTTTCCACCGGACGATCACGAAGTCATCAGCAGGGCCGCCGAGGGCGTCGATCGACAAGTCCACCGGCTTCAACGGCGGACAACCTACTACCGCTCAGGCGTCTGTGAGACCGGCCTCGGTCAGGGTGCATTCCCGCGCGCTGGCGCATGCCAGCGTCATGATCGGCGACTCGTGTGGGAGTTGAGGTCTGGGTTGCGCGGTTCGAGCTGATGCCAGATCTACCGGTCTGGGCAGATGAGTGGTGCCAAGCCTTTCTGGGAGCGAGACCGGTGGCCGTCCTCTTCTGCGTGTCGCATCTGTCCGAGGTTGTCGGTGTTCGACTTGCCGATGGACGCGAGGTTGTGGTGAAGCGTCGCGTCGATGAATCAGGTCGGGCGGGCCGTTGCGTTACGGCGCAGAGACTGCTCGCCGAGCAAGGCTTTCCCTGTCCGATGCCGCTGACCGACGTGATCGTCAGCGACGGCGTCGCGGTGCATGCGGAGCGGTTCGTCGGAGGCGGCGAGCTTGAGAGGAAGGACACACCCGAGGCAGCCGCAAGATCGGGTCGGCTTCTCGCCGACCTCGTCCGCCGCCTGGCGGCCCTTGACCTCGATCCGCCGCTGCCAAACCCGGAGTGGGTGCGATGGGACGCGATGCCCGAGCGCCACGCGGCCCCAGCCGTGCCCACCTGGATCGAGGACGCCACCCGGCGCGTGCAGGCAAAGCTGGCCGGATGCGACCTGCCACCCGTACTCGGTCACGCCGACTGGGAAGCGCAGAACATGCGCTGGCGGCACGGAGAGGCACACGCCGTCCACGACTGGGACGGCCTCGCCTGGTTGCCCGAAGCGGCGATCGCCGGAAGCGCGGCCGGGATCTTCGCGAGCCATGGCAGGACAGCACTCGCGCCGCTCGAAAGCTCCGAAGCCTTCCTTCACGCCTACGAAAGCGAACGCGGCGCCCGCTTCTCTCCCTACGAGACGGAGATCGCCTGGGCGGCGAGCATCTGGGAAGCTCTCCACAACGCTCGCGACGAACTGATCTACAACCGGCCGAAGCTCAGCTACGAGCAGCTGAAAGCACAACGAGTCGAACGCCTCGCCCGAGCCGACGCCTGACGGCGACGCGAACCATTTCTCTCCTCGACACGTTCCTCCGGGGTTAGGCCGCTTGTGCACCTTGCGAACCCATCGTCCGGGCGTGCACGGCGACGCCGGTCTGGCGCCCGCTGTTGCTTGATCAGGAGCATGTCCGCCTTGTCGGCGTGATTCATCACAGACCTGCCGCGCGGTTTCCCTGCATCAGACCGGCGTCATCGGACCCTTCGAGCGAACGGAGGATCGGTCGGGATGCTTGCAGACGAGCTGGATTACGTGATCGGTGTCGACACGCACCGCGATCAGCACACGCTCGCGTTCGTCGTCGCACCGACGGGAGCGGTGCTGGGTCGGACCGTGATCAGCGCGAACGGACGTGGTTACGCTCAGGCGCTGCGTTTCGCGGACAGACACGCGGGCGGCGTGCGCGTCTGGTCAATCGAAGGCGCCGGTCATTACGGTGCTGTCGTCACTCGCTACGTCGGCGATCGCGGCGAGACGTGCTGGAAGGGGGACCGTCCCCTTCGGCAGCGCAGCGTGCCAAACGCCGGGTCAGGCCGTTTGATGTCAAATCAACGCTTGGCCCGCACCGGCCGGCCGACCACATTAAGCTCGCGCGATTGAAATGCCCACTCCCCTGGGAGGAGTCATGTCGAAACTCTTGCGCGTTGTCGCGGTGCTGTTCGTCTTCCTTGCCGTCGCGGCATCTGGCGCGGCATCTGCAAAAGACGCCGCATCCGGTCAATTCGAAATCCTGACCCTTTCGAACCGAGCGGATTTCATCAGCGGCGGCGACGCGCTGGTCGATGTGCGCGTACCAACGACCGTGCCGCTTCACCAGGTCACGCTGTGGCTCAACGGCCTCAACGTCACGAGCACCTTCAGCACTGATACGGCGGCACGCACCATGCGCGGGGTGATAACCGGGCTGGAGGCGGGGCAGAACGAATTTCTCGCGGACTCGAATGGCCGTGGCCACGGCCGGCCGCGCGCTTCGCTCACGATCACCAATCATCCGATCGGCGGACCGGTGCTGCTGGGCTCGCAGACGACGCCCTGGATCTGCGCGACGCCCACGCCCACGCCGGCGTCGGGCAACACGCCAGCGACGAACGCGAGCGGCCTGTCGACCTTCGCGATCGACGGGCAATGCAATATCGCGACCGAGTACAAGCTCTTCTACCGGACGACCACCGTAGGCTGCTCGAGCGCGCTGCCGGACCCGAGCCCGCCAGCTTCGCCGCCGACGAACAACTGCTTCAAGCCGTACACCCCGGGTAGCGCGCCGGACGATCTTGCCATGACCACTACGACCGCCGGATTGACGGTGCCGTACATCGTGCGCGTGGAACGCGGAACGATAAATCGCGGCATCTACGACATCGCGGTTCTGTTCGACCCCAGCAAGCCGTGGTCGTCGCTCTCGCCGCAGGCGCAGTGGAACAGCAAGGTCGTCTACAGCTTCGGCGCGTCGACGGGACAGCCGCGGCTTCAATTCCGCTCGGAACAGAACTGGGCCGACAACGCGGCGCTGTCGCGCGGCTTCATGGTCGTCGACAACAGCCTCACCGATTCGCTCTACAACTCGAACCGTGTCCTGAACGCCGAGACGCTGATGATGATGAAGGAGCACATCGCCGACACCTACGGCGAGATCACGTACACGCTCGGCAACGGCTGCTCGGGCGGCTCGATCGGGCAGAACACAGCCGCGTCGATCTATCCCGGACTGCTCGACGGCATTCAGCCGAGTTGCGACTACCCCGACTCGATCACCACCGGCCTCGAGGTCGGGGATTGCGTCTTGCTGGTCAATTTCTACGCGAGTCCGGAGTGGGCGGCGTTGATGAGCGGCTTGACGCAGGCGCAGATCAATGCCAAGAAGGCCGCGATCAACGGCCATCTCGACCAGCTCGGCTGCCAATCGTGGAACAACGCGTTCGGCTTCAACAACAAGCCGGGCAATTACGTGCCGGTCCTGGTCATTAACCAGACGACCGGCGCGCTGGCGCCGGCCGGTGCGCCGCGCAACAACTGCCTGCTGCCCGCCGCGCTGGTCTACGACCCCGTGACCAATCCGAACGGCACGCGCTGCGGCGACGCCGACCTCGCCGCCGCCGTCTGGGGCACGACGACCGGCATCGCTCCCGGTAGCCTGCGCGCCCGGCAAACCGGCGACAACGTCGGCATTCAGTACGGCCTGAAGGCATTGTTGGCAGGTGCGATCTCGCCCGAGGAGTTCGTCACGCTGAACGAGAAGATCGGCGGCTTCGATGCCGATTCGAACCGCACGCCTGCCCGCACCGTCGCCGACAGCGCGGCGCTGAACACTGCCTACCGCGCCGGCATTGTCGCCAGCGGCGCCAACCTCGGCAAGCTGCCGATCATCGACTCGCGCGGCTACGACGAGCAGGGCATCCACTACATCTGGCGCAGCTTCGCGGAGCGTGCCCGCATCGACGGCGCCAACGGTGGCGATCACGGCAATCAGGTGATGTGGCGCTACGGGACGGGTCTGTTGCCCGCGACGGCATCGCAGGTCGCGGCGGTGACGCTGAACTCGCTGCTGACCATGGACACCTGGCTGTCGAACCTGACGGTCAGCGCGCCGAAGGAGACGATCAACTCCGCGCGCACCCAGGCGGAGGTCATCCAGGCGAAACCGGCGACGGCGTTCGACCTGTGCTACCTGACCGGCGACGCCACGTTCTCCACGCCGGTCACCGACATGGCGACGTGCGATGCCGACCCCAGGCTCGCGCGACACTCCTCGCCTCGCCAGGTCGCCGGCGGGCCGCTCGCGGAGAACATCCTGAAGTGCCAGCTGAAGCCGCTCAACCCCGCGGACTACGGGTCGGTCGTCTTTTCGTCGTCGCAGTTGGCGCGGCTGGCAGCCACGTTTCCCGGTGGCGTGTGCGACTGGATCCTGCCCGGCGTCGGCCAGCAGGCGGCGGTTTCGCCGCTCACCTTCGTCGACGGGCCGGGCGGCGTGCCGCTGCCACCCGCGCCGGTTTCGCACGCGAGCCCGGAGCATTGATCCGCGTCGCTCGGCCGTAGCGACCATCGCCACACCGAAGAGGCCGCGCGAGCGGCCTCTTCGCTTATCCGGCTCAGGGTCCATTCGTGAACCCGCCCGCCCGACCGCAGCGGCCGACGCGTTACCGACAGGCAGCCGCCGCCATCACCCGGCCGCGCTCACGTGCGCCATACCGCTCGCCTGCAACGCGCCGCATGCGTTGGGGTTCTCATGGCACAGGCGAAGAGCATTCATGGCCCCTCGATCGAGCGATTCGCGGTCGGTTACGGTGGACGGGTGGCGTCGACCACGGCAGCGAAGCCGGTTCGCAGGGGCGTTTGGGCCCGTCCGCCGCTGCTGTGGATCCGCCTGACCTATCTGCTGCTGCTCAACTACGCGTTCAGCGGTCTCTACCGGTTCGTTCGTTCGCACTACTCGATCTGGTTCCGCCTGTCGCAGCGTTACCACCCGATTCTCGACCGCGTCGCGCGCCTCAACGCTTACCTGATGTGCGCCTGGGCGAAGAAGCGGGTTCCCGCCTACCGGCAGTTCCTGGAGGACAACGACCACGAGTTCAAGCTGCTCTCGCTCGAGAGCTTTCCGGAGACGACGAAAGAGAACTACGTCAAGAAGTACCCCTTTGCGGCGCGTTGTCGGAACGGCCGGATACCACTGCGCGGCACAGTAGTCGACGAGTCTGCAGGCTCCTCGGGGACGCCGTTCAACTGGCTGCGCTCGCGCGCGGAGCTTCAGGACGTGCACAAGAACACGGCCAACTGGATCCGCTTCTCCTTCCCCACGGAGCGGCTCTTCGCCCTGAACGCGTTCTCGATGGGCGCGTGGGCCACAGGCACGAACACGGGCATCGCGCTGGCCAAGGTGTGCATGGTCAAGTCGACCGGTCCGGACGTCGAGAAGATCGTCGACTCGATCGAGCGCTTCGGGACCGGGTACGACTACCTCGTCGCGGCCTATCCGCCGTTCCTCAAGCACGTAGTCGACGCACTAGATGAACACGGGTTCGACTGGGGCGCCACGCGCGTCTACGGCATCGTCGGCGGCGAAGGGATGACGGAGGCGATGCGCGACTACCTCGAGCAGCGCCTCGTCAAAGTGCGCTCGGGATACGGCGCCTCGGACGTGCAGTTCGGCATCGCCGGCGAGAACGACCTCTCGGTATGGGTACGGAAGCTGCTTGTCGCGCGCACCGACGTGCGCGACGCGCTGCTCGGGCCGGACGAGGAGCGCGTGCCGATGGTCTTCCAGTACAACCCTCTCGACAACTACATCGAGGTGAACGGCGACGGCGAGGCGGTGATCACGGCGACGAACCTGTCGATCCTCTCGCCGAAGCTCCGTTACAACATCGGCGACGAGGCCTTCGTCATGAGGCGCCCCGAGCTCGTTCGGCGACTGGTGTCGGTGGGCGTTATCGACTCGAAGCGTGCGCCGCTCCCGCTCGGCTGGGCGTCGCCCTTTCTCTTCCTCTACGGGCGGCGCGACAGCACCATCTCTTACATGGGCGCGAACATCTATCCCATCGACGTGGAATACGGCCTCTACCGCGACGGGAAGTTGGCCGCCCTCATCGAGGGCTTCTGCCTCGAGCTGCACGAGGAGAGCGACCTCGAGTCGAGGCCGGTGGTTCACGTGCAGTTGCGATCGACGGCCGCGCTCGACTCGGAGGAGCGAGAGCGTGTCGTCACGCAGCTCGCCTCGGGCCTTGTAGACCACCTCCGCTCGGCGAGCCGCGACTTCGCCGAGGCGGTGCGGGAGGATCCGTCCGCCGCCGAGGTGCGTGTCGTGCTCCACGACCACGGGACCGGGCCGTTCGCCGGCGGCAGCTCGAAGATCAAGAATGTCTACGTGCTCCGGGGAGGCGGCGGATGAAGACCAACGACCTCAGCAAACTGCCGCGCTACGGCCGAGCGAATGCGGTCTTCATCGGCGCGAGCGAGTACACGGGCGTGCGCGCGCTGCTCGCGCACTGGCCGAAGTGGCTGCGCCTGCGGCGCCGGCTCAAGGCCGCGCCGGGCTTTTGCGGGCACTACGTGTACTACAAGTTCCCGTTCACGTTCGGACAGGTCGTCCTGTTCGAGAACATGGACCAGATGCTGCGCTTCGCGAGGAACAAGTTGCACCGCGAGCTGATGTCGTGGGTCACCGAGCACGATGGAGAAAAGGGGCGGAACGCGAACGCCGGCTTCATCCGGCTGTACGAGGCTCTGCCCGACGGCGCCTACGCGAACGGCGCGTGGAGCGCCGACGGTGCCGCGGGCTACGACGAGCGCTTCACGGCGACGAGCGCGGAGACGGAGGGACCGCCCGTTCGGCCGCAGAAGGCGAAGCCGCCCGAGTGAACGACTGCCGCGCTGTCAGCGATAAGCGCGGGCTCCGCAACTGGCTCGACCTGACCGACCGCCTCTACGCGGACGCGCCCGGATTCATCCCGCCGTTCCGGCAGCAGATCCACGACTTCTTCGAGGGGAAGGCACCGTACCTCCGCCACGGTGAGATCGACTTCCTCAGCGTCTTCGACGGTGGCGAAGTCGTCGCCCGGACGACGGCGCACACGAACTCCAAGCTCGACGCAAAGCTCGGCGGTCGACACCTCCTGTTCGGCTTCACCGAGTTCGTCGAGGACGACGATGTGTTCGCCTCTCTGCTCAGCGGGCTCGAAGCGAAGGCGCGGCAGATCGGCGCCGAGCGCCTGCTGGGCCCCGTCAACCTGCTGCCGAACCAGTCGGGTGGCGTGATCACCTCCGGGTTCGAGCGGCGCGGGTTCGTGGACAGCGCGTACAACCTTCCGCACTACCCCGCGGTGTACGAGCGGCACGGCTTCGAGCGCGTGTTCGAAGGCGCGACGTTCATCGTGGAGGACATCGACAAGGGCACGACGCCCGTCGAGACGTTGTTCCCGTTCGACGACGCGCGCATCGAGGCCGAGCGGCTCGAGGTGCGCCAGGCGGACCGCAAGCGCATCTCCGAACAGCTCCCGTTGATCCGCCAGATGCTCAACGCGAGCTTCGCCCAGCTCGACTACTACACCGAGATCGACGCGGACGAGCTCGCGTACCAGGTCGACGGGCTCAGCTACCTCCTCGACGAGCGCATAGCCCTCTACCTGTTCAAGGCCGACGAGCCGATCGCTTTCGTTCTCTGCATTCCAGACATCTCGCCGTTCGTCCGCGCGATCAACGGCGATCTCAACCTTTGGAACCAGCTGCGGCTGCTGTTGACGCGCAAGCGCTACCGCCGGGAGGCGATCCTCGTGATCAAGGGAACCGTTCCGGAAGAGCAGGGCAACGACTACATGCGGCTGCTGAACCGCGAGCTGCTACGGAACCTGCGCGAGGGCGGGTATCGCACCGGCAGGGGCACGTTCGTGGAGACTGAGAACGTCGCCTCGTCCTCGCAGGCCGAGCACATGGGCGGTGCGCCGCTGCACGGCGTCACCTTCTACGGCCGGGCCGTTGAGCACTGACCTTCGCTCGCTGCGCCGGCTGGAGCCCTGGTTCTACCGCGCGCCGTCGGCGCACAACACGCAACCGTGGGTACTCGCGTACGAGCGCGACCGGATCGCGCTCGGGTTCGATCCCGCGCGGCACCTGGCGCTCGGCGACCCGACCCGCCGCGACCTGATGCTCGGCCTCGGAGCGTTCGTCGAGACAGTGCTCGTATCCTGCGCCTCGGAGGGCGTACCGGTTCGTTTCGCCGCGTCGCGCGCGAACGACGACGTCGGCGAGTTCGTCACTTCCGATCGTGTGTACACGACGCCGTTCACGCTTGACGACGTCGACCGACGCCGCACAAGCCGACTTCGCTACGAGCCCGGGCGCGTGCCTGCGGCGATACTCACCGCCGCGCAGCGCCACCTCGGTACCGGCGAACGCCTGCACGAGCTGCAGGCGCGAGACGTGTGGCCGCTCTTCGTCATCGCCGACCGGCACATGTACGAGTCGGAGGCGACGATCGGCGAGCTCCGGCGCTGGCTGCGCTTGAGCAAGCGCCATCCCGACTACCAACGCGACGGGTTGACGTACGAGTGCCTGGACCTATCCCGCCTCGAAGCTCGAACGGTCGCAATCCTGTTGCGCCCGAGTATCTACCGCCTCGTGCGAGCGACGCGCCTCCACCGTGCGTTGACCGCCACGTCGAAGGGACTCTTCGACGTCGACGGGAGCGTGTTGGTTCTCGAGCGCGACGTCCCAGGCGAGATCCTTGACAGCGGCCGCTCCCTCATGCGCGTCTGGCTCGAGCTGTCGGCGGCGGGCTTCTATACCCATCCGCTCAGTCAGATCATCGATTACGAAGTGACGGAGCGTGAAATCGGGCGCCGCCTCGATCTGTCCAAGGAGCAACGCGTATTGAGCATCTTTCGCGTCGGACACTCAAACGCGCCGGCGAGGTCGCACCGCATCGCTTGAACACGAGGTCAGGCGTGAGGTGCGGCCGCCGCTCGTGAACTCGAGCTGCGCGGCGGTTCCCGGCAGGCCGAAAAACACACCGCTGTATCCGTCGTGGTCGTCGAAGCGGCCAAGCTCGGGGAGCCCGAGGCCCTCGCCGTAGAAGCGAACCGCCTCGTCGAGCCGGTGCGTGTGTCGAGCGAACCGAGCCTGCATTCGCGTGAATCGTTATCCGCCGGCGCTCGGCCGCAAGCGGGCCCAGGATCCGGAAGTTCGCGGCCGGCTCGCCGCCCCGGCGACGACAGTTGGCCCCGTAGCCGTCCTGCAACCGGTTTGCAACCGCCGCGCAGCCGGAGCTCCGTCCTGTGGGTAATTCGACCGCGATTGCCGGTCGGCACGAAAGAAAGGACACCGTGAACCGCAAGGCCCTCATAACTTTCGTTCTCGGAGCAACCCTCGTGATCGCGCCGGCCGCCCGCGCAGGCGGGCTGATGCCGGACGGCGGCGGTTCGGGATCCGCCAAAGGCGTCGTCCTGCACACCGACGTGCTCGGGGGCAACGGCAACCCCGTCTCCAGCTCGACGCTGACCACCAGGCCCTACGGCATGAACGAGGCCACCTACCAGGCGGTGTTGAGCCGCGGCAAGGGGTTCAACCTCCGGCCCGACATCCTCGGTGGCCACGGCGGCGTGTCGGCTGGGTCGACGGCAACGGGCGGCGACTCCTTCAACTGGGGCGTGGCGATCCCGGCATCGCTGCTGGGCGCGACCCTGCTGGCAGGGGCGGCGCTGGCGCTCAACCGGCGCAGGTACCGCCTCAGCTTCTGACCGCTAACGGTTCGGGGGGCACGACGAGCGGGCCGCAAGGCCCGCTCGTTGCGACCGCGCCTTATCCTCGGTCGCCATGGCGGCGTCTGAGCAGATCGAAATCCGCCGTCTTGGCGGTGCCGACGCGCACGCGCACCTCGACGGTCTCGCGGCCGTGCTCGCCGACTGCGTCGCCGGCGGCGCTTCCGTCAGCTACATGGCGCCGTTCTCGCACGAGGAGGCCCGCGCCGCGTTCGAAGCCGTCACTGCCGACGTGGAAGCGGGTCGCCGGCTCCTTCTCGCTGCGTTCTCCGACGGCAGCGCGGTCGGCACCGTGCAGGTCGTCCTCGCGCTGCCGCCGAACCAGCCGCACCGCGGCGAGATCGCGAAGCTGCTCGTCCACCCCTCGGCGCGGCGGCGCGGCATCGCGCAGCTGCTCATGGAGCGCGCCGAGGCGGAAGCTCGCGCCGAAGGCAAGACCCTGCTCGTGCTCGACACGGTCACCGGCGACGCAGCCGAGCGCCTGTACACGCGCCTCGGCTGGACGAGGGTCGGCGTCATACCCGGCTACGCCCTCTATCCGGACGGGCGGCCCTGCGACACGACCGTTTTCTGGAAGGCGCTCTAGCTCGAAACGAGGCGCGCGTCGATGCGGTCGAAGAACTTCGACCACCCCTGCCCTGTGCGCTCGTACTGCTCGGCCGACATGTGTCCCGTCTGCCGGAAGTGCATCTCCGTTCGGCCGTCGCCGAGGTCGCTGAAGACGACCGTGATCAGCTCGCGCGCATCATCGTCGGGCCGGTCCGTGACGGTGAACACGAGCCGCTCGGGCACGACGACCTCGAGGTACTCGCCCTTCCAGTGGATCTCGCGGCGACCCGGGTCCGCGTACATCGTTGCGTGCCAGGTGCCCCCGGGCCTGACGTCCATCGACACCGTGGACAGCGGGATCTCGGCTTCGGCGCCGCCGAACCAGTCGGCGAACGCCTCCGGCTCGGTCCATTCCGTCCATACGCGTTCGCGCGGCGCATCGAAGACGCGCACGATCGTGATGCCGTCAGCCAAGCCTCTCGTCCATCCGGTCGAATCCTTCCTGCCAGAAGCGACGGTACGTCTCGAGCCAGTCGACCGCCTCCTTCAACGGCGCCACCGCCAGGCGCGACGGCCGCAGCTGCGCCGAGCGGCCGCGCGTGATCAGGCCGGCCCGCTCGAGCACCTTCAGATGCTTGGAGACGGCCTGGACGCTGATCGCGAACGGCTCCGCGAGCTCGTTGACCGTCGCGTCGCCCTCCGTGAGCCGCGTCAGGATGGCGCGTCGCGTCGGATCCGCGAGCGCCGCGAACGTGCCCGTAAGCTCATCGACCGCCACTTGTATTCATCTCCTCGGTTTATCAACTGTCGCGTTGAGTATGGTACCGGATCAGACGTCGACGAGGAGGAGGCCGAAGTGGGAAAGATCGTCGTAACCGAGTTCGTGTCGCTGGACGGGGTGGTCGAGGATCCCGGCGGAGCCGAGGACTTCAAGTACGGAGGCTGGAGCTTCGAGATCAGCCGCGGCGACGAGGGCGACAAGTTCAAGCTCGACGAGACGATGGCGTCGGAGGCCCTGCTCTTGGGACGCGTCACGTACGAGGGCTTCGCCGACGCGTGGCCGTCCCGGGACGGGGAATTCGCCGACAAGTTCAACTCGATGCCGAAGTACGTCGTCTCCTCGACGCTGAAGGACCCGACCTGGACCAACTCGACGGTGCTGAACGGGGAGGTCGCCGAGGAGGTCGCGAAGCTCAAGCAGCAGGTGGACGGCGACATCGTGGTGCACGGAAGCGTGCAGCTCGTGCAGGCGCTGATCGAGCACGACCTCGTCGACCAGCTCCGACTGATGGTCTTCCCGGTCGTGCTCGGCAGCGGCAAAAGGATCTTCGGCGAGACGAGCGACAAGAAGCCGCTGCGCCTCACCGACTCGAAGGTCGTCGGCGACGGCGTCGCGATCCTCACCTATGAGCCGGCTCGCTAGGCGAACCAGTCGCCGAGGGGAACCCGCGCGCTCAGCGCGGTGAAGTCGCCGTGGTCGCGAATCGCTTCGGCCGCGTCCACCATTGCGCGCGCGGCGACCCAGGTAAGCGCGCCGCCGACGCTCACTCTCTGCGCGCCCGCGCCGGCAAGCTCGGCGAAGGAGAGATCGGCCCTCGCCAGCACGTTCACAGGCTTCGACACGGCCGCGCAGATGGTCGCAACGTCCTCGATGCTGCTCAGCCCGGGCGCGTACAGAACGTCGGCGCCGGCGCGCTCGAACGCCTGCAGCCGCGCGATCGCGTCCCCGAGATCGGGATTGCCGCGGATGTGGTTCTCGGCGCGCGCCGTCAACGTGAACGGAAAGCCGAGCCCGCGCGCGGCGTCGACCGCAGCGGCGACCCGCTCGACGGCCTCGCCCAGCTCGTAGATGCGTCCGGCAACGGAGTCGTAGTCCTCGATCGATCCGCCGACGGCGCCTGCCTCGGCGATTGCAGTGATCGTGCGCGCGACGCTCTCGGGATCCGGCCCATAACCGTTCTCGAGGTCGACCGAGAGCGGCAAGTCGGTCGCCCCGTCGAGCGCCGCGACGTGTGCGATTACGTCGTCCAGCGTCGCGCCGCCGTCGAGGCGGCCCAGTGTGAACGCGAAGCCGGAGCTCGTCGTCGCGAGCGCCTCGAACCCGAGCGCCGCGAGCACTCGCGCCGAGCCCGCATCCCACGGGTTCGGGATCACGAACGGATCGCCCGCATGAAGCGCGCGGAAGGCGACGGCCTTGATTTCTTGTTTCGCCATTAGCGTTGATCAGTTGACGCCGTGACTCTGATTTGATCCAAATATAGGACTCATCCTCGGGCACAAGGGGGCCTCTCATGAGGAAGTACCGGCGGCGGACAGCCGCTGTTCTTGTTTTGGTAGGCACGACTACCCTGCTGTCGGTGCTGCTTGCGCGCGCGTCGACGCCGGGTTCGAGCATGGGCAAGGCGGGCGTGACCCGCACGGCGCACGCGGCGCTCCTCGAGCGCGAGCAAGGCGAGGCGCTGGGAGGCGCGGACGCGCAGGCGTACACCGACGATGCGTACCCAGCGTCGCAGATCACGATCGACGAGATTCAAGGAGCGATCAAGGCGAACGCGAAGGTCGCCGCGCACGGGCCGAAGGGCAACGCGCAGTGGGACTTCATCGGCCCCGACACTCTCGACGTCGACAGGCTCGGCACGCAGTCGTTCATCAAGGCGACGCAGTGGTCCGGACGCGTGACGGCGCTGACGATCGACCCCAAGTGCGATGCAAAGAAGTGCCGGCTCTACCTCGGAGCGGCGGGCGGCGGCGTCTGGCTCACGAAGGACGGGCTTGCCAAGCACGCGCACTGGAAGCAGATCTCCGCAGGGATCCCGACGAACGCGATCGGCTCGATCGCAATCGATCCGAACGATCCCACCGGTCGGACGATCTACGTCGGCACCGGCGAAGCCAATGCGAGCGGCGACAGCGAGGCCGGTCTCGGCCTCTACAAGTCGACCGACCGCGGCAAGCACTGGTCGCTGGTGCAGGGCTCATTCCCGGTGACGAACAACCGTGCGATCGCGTGGGTCGCCGTGCAGCCGGGGAACGCGAACCACATCCTGCTCGGCACGCGCTCGGGTGCCCGCGGCCTCGGGTCCAACGCGACCAGCGTCGGCCCACCGGCACCGTTGCCTGCGGTCGGCGTCTACGAGTCGATCGACGGCGGCGCAACGTTTGCGCTCACGCAGGCCGGCTCGGTCAACGAGGTGAAGTTCGACCCGAGCAACTCGAACGTCGTGTACGCGGCCGTTGCGACCGTCGGCCTGGTCCGCTCCACGACCGGTGGCGCAAGCTGGGAGACGATCTTCTCGCTGAACCGCGGTCGCTTCTCCTTCTCGCCGGTGACTCTCTCGGACGGGAAGACGCGGATCTACCTCTCAGACGCGAGTGCCGGCGCCCCGAACCCCGCGCCCGCTCAGGTGTACCGCGTCGACGACGCAAGCCAGCCTGCGGCCACGCTGACTGCGACGGTCGGCGGCGTGACGAACGCTGCATGGACGCGGCTCTCGAATCCGGCGGCGGGCACTCCGGGCAACGCCGTCTTCAACTACTGCAACACGCCGCTCGTCGGCTCGCAGTGCGTGTATGACATGTTCATCCTCTCTCCGCCCGACCGTCCAGACATGGTCGTCCTCGGTGGCCTCATGCACTACGAAGAGTTGAAGCCGTACGCAGCACCGGGTGGAATCCGCAGCAACGGCCGCGCCGTGCTGATGTCGATGGACGCGGGCGCAACGTGGACCGACGTCACCGGCGACGTCGGCGGCGAGTCGATGCATCCGGACCAGCACGCGATCGCCTTCGTGCCGGGCAAGCCGGATGTGTTCTTCGTCGGCTCGGACGGCGGCATCATCCGCACGAGCGGTGAATGGGCGGACGCGTCGAGCCAGTGCGATACGCGCGGGCTCTCGGCCGCGTTCCTCGCCGACTGTCACGCGTGGCTGAAGCAGATCCCGACCGAGCTGAGCGTGATGAACGCCGGGCTCGCGACGCTTCAGATGACCAGCGTCTCCGTAAGCCCGTACAAGGCTGACACCGCGATGACCGGCACCCAGGACAACGGCACGCTCTCGTTCACGGGCTCGCCGCAGTGGTTCCTGCCGCTCACGGGCGACGGCGGCGACAGCGGCTTCGACGCCACCGACCCGCACCTTCGCTTCCACACCTACACGGGCGGGCAGATGGACGTCAACTACAACGACGCCGATCCGACGTCATGGCTCTGGATCGGTGACCGGTTCATCGTCAACTTCCCGGAGGCGCAGCGGTTCTACGCACCCGTCATCGCCGACCCGCTCGCAACGAAGACAATCTTCATGGGAGCGCAGCGCGTGTGGCGCACGCAGACCGCCGGCGGCGACCGTGCGTTCCTCGAGGCGCACTGCAACACCGCGGTCGGCGAGTTCCCGAGCGACCTGCTCTACACGGGCGCGTGCGGCACGCCGGAGAACTGGCCTCCGCTCGGCAGCGTGACGCTGACGAACTCAACCCCGACCAGCCCGTTCGGGACGACGAAGGGCGGCAGCACGCTCAGCTCGCTGTCGCGGGGCAGGGACGTCGGGACGCTCTGGGCCGGAAGTGGAGCTGGACGCGTCCTGATCTCGAAGAACGCGAACGATGCCGCAGCGAGCGTGACGTTCACACGAATCGACACGGATGCGCAACCGGGCCGTGCCGTGTCGTCCATATACGCCGATCCGACGAACGTGAACCACGCGCTCGTCACGTTCTCCGGCTACAACGTGACCACACCGACGGCGTTGGGACACGTGTTCGACGTCGTGTACAACCCCGCAACGCACGCAGCAACGTGGACGGACATCTCGCACGACATCGGTGACCAGCCCGTGAACGACGCCGTCCTCGACGTCGCCACCGGCGACATCTACATCTCGACCGACTTCGGCGTGTATCGCCTGGTCAAGGGAACGCAGACCTGGATCCAGGCGGCGGACGGCCTACCGGCTGCCGCGGTCTCCGGACTGACGCTCGCGGCCGGGAAGCATCACGGCGAACGACTGCTGTACGCCGCGACGCACGGCCGCAGCGCCTACCGGCTGAACCTGAAGTAACGAACGCTCGGGGCCGCCGCCGCTCCTTCGGGCGCGGCGGCGGCCTTGTCAAACGTGCGGACTGTGCCGCTCGACGATCGCCGCGGAGTCGACGCCCTGCGGCAGCGTGCCGTAGGCGAGCCCACCGTCGCCGTTCAGTCGCGATGCGCAGAACGCATCGGCGACCGCTGGATCGCTGTAGCGCACGAGCAGCGACGCCTGGAGCGCCAGGCCCAGCCGCTCGACGAGGCGTCGCGCCCGCGCCTCCGCGTCCTCGGCATCCCGGAGCTCTCGCGCGACGGCGTCTACCCACGCGTCGAGCCGCGGCTCCGCCCCCGCCGCCTCGCGACACTCGGCGAAGAACGCATCGATCGTCTCGGGGTTCCGCTGCACTGCCCGCAGGACGTCGAGGCAGATCACGTTGCCCGACCCTTCCCAGATCGACTGCAGGGGCTGCTGGCGGTACAGGCGCGGCAGCACCGACTCCTCGACGTAGCCGTTGCCGCCGAGACATTCGAGCGCCTCGGCTGCGTGTCCGGGGCCACGCTTGCAGACCCAGTACTTCGCCACCGCGGTCGCGATGCGGGCGAAGGGAGCTTCGCCGCGGTCGTATGCGCGCGCGAGCCGCAGCGCGGTCAGCGTCGCTGCCTCCGACTCGACGCACAGGTCCGCGAGGACGTTGCTCATCAGCGGCTGGTCGACAAGCAGCCTGCCGAACGCCGAGCGGTGCGCGGCGTGATGCGTTGCATGCTCGACGGCGGTCCGCATGCCCGCCGCCGTACCGAGGACGCAGTCGAGACGCGTGTGGTTGACCATCTCGATGATCGTCGGAACGCCGCGTCCCTCGTCGCCGACGAGCCGCGCCCACGCGGATACGAGCTCGATCTCGCTCGACGCGTTGGAGCGGTCGCCGAGCTTGTCCTTCAATCGCTGTATGTGAAAGCCGTTGCGCGACCCGTCCGGCAGCACGCGCGGGACGAGGAAGCAGGAGAGCCCGTCGTCCGCCTGCGCGAGCACAAGGAACGCGTCGCACATCGGCGCGGAGCAGAACCACTTGTGCCCGTCGAGCTCGTACTCCCCGTTTCCGAGCGAGCGCGCGACCGTGACGTTCGCGCGAACGTCGGAGCCGCCTTGCCGCTCCGTCATCGCCATGCCGCAGAGCGCGCCGCGCTTGTCCGCCGCAGGCGTCAGCCCGGGTTCGTAGTCGAACGACGTGAGCAGCGGCTCCCACTCGGCCGCCAGCTCGGGTTGTGCGCGAAGCGCGGGCACGGCGGCGTGCGTCATCGACACTGGGCACCCGTGCCCGGCTTCGACCTGCGCCATGAGATAGAAGAGCGTCGCCCGCGCGACGTGCGCGCCTTCTCGCGGCTCGCGCCAGGAGAGCGCGTGCAACCCGTGCTCGACGCTCGTCGAGAGCAGCGAATGCCAGGCCGAGTGGAACTCGACCTCGTCGATCCGGTTGCCGAACCGGTCGTGCGTGCGGAGGCGCGGTGGATTCTCGTTCGCAAGCCGGCCCCACTCGAGCGGCTCGCCCGTCAGGAACGTTCCGAACGCACTCGCGTGCGCGGCCGCCCAGCCGGCGCCTTCACGCTCGAGCGCTTCGGCGAGCGGCCTGTTTGCGGCGAACAGGTCGTAGCCGTCGAGCGGCGGCGGCTGGTTGGGCGCCGCGCTGCCTACGCCTGCAGGTGCGCCTCGACGAACCACAGGTGTTTGTCGATCGCGCGTGAGACCTCGATGAAGAGATCGCCCGTGTCCTGGTCGTTCAACTCGAGCGCTTCGTCGATCGCTGCGCGAACTGCCGCGCCATATGCGCCGAGACGATCGGCGACGACGCTAACGGTGTCCATGCCGTCAACCGCGTCGAGCGGGTACTCGCTCAGCGTCGACGCCTCGGCCGCCATGCGTGCAGTGCCGAGCGCGAGCCCGCCGAGGGTCGTCGCCCGTTCGGCGATCGTATCCACGAACTCGAGCACGCTTTCGGCGACCTGGTCGTACAGGAGGTGCAGC
>DASVFB010000149.1:0-2527 GCA_036380275.1 Gaiellaceae bacterium
TGCGGCCACCAGAAGAACGGGGCGTTGGCCTCGTTCCCGATCACGACGTCGTTGATGGCCGGAAAGAGCTTGACCGTGTTCAGGGCATACGTGCAGAACTGATCCCGTTGTGCGTCGGTGAGCGGCGTGGCCGAGCCCACGGTTCGCACCATCAGGATCACGCGCGTTCCGGGAGACGCAGCGATCGCTCGGGCCAGCCCGTCCGTCTCAGCCTTCGTGGGCCAGCCCTTCCCGGGCTGCCAGACCAGGAAGTAGCCGAAGCCGCGTGCGCCGAGCGCCAGCGCCGGGGCCGTTGCCTTCTTCCCCACCGTCATGGGCGAGTTGTCGGTGAAGCCGAACAGGAGGCCCGGGCTGGAACGCGCCGCCGACGCCCCGACGCCGACGGCCACGAGCGTGACCGCGACGATGCCGAGCAGACGACCCACGATGCTGCGCACTGAACCTCGTGACATCAGACCCACATACCCTGCCCCAACGACGCCGGATTATGCAGGTCCGGGAAGAACATTTCCGAAAGCGTCACCAAGACGATTTCCCCAGCCGCTGAAACGGCTTAGAAGAGCTGATTTTCGCCCGCGAAGATCGCCGAGACCGAGTCGTCGGAGAAGACGTTGTAGATCGTCTCGGCGAGCAGCTTCGAGACCGACACGTCCCTGATCTTCTCTGGCCGGTTGAGCTTGTCGATCGGGACCGTGTCGGTGACGGTGACCTCGGCAAGCTCGCTGGCGGCGATCTTCTCGAACGCGTTGCCGGGGAAGAGCCCGTGCGTCGCGCAGGCATAGACCTCGGTCGCGCCCGCCTCCTTGAGCGCCTTCGCGCCGGCGATCAGCGTGCCGCCGGTGACGATGATGTCGTCGCTCATGATCGCGACCTTCCCGTCGACGTTGCCGATCACCTCGCTCACTTCGGCCGTATCGTGCTCCGGGCGCACCTTGTTCATGATCGCGAGATCGGCCTCGAGCATCTGACCGAAGCGGCGCGCCATCTTCGCGCGGCCGGGATCGGGCGAGACCGCGACGACGTTCTCGCCGAAGAGGCCCTTGTCGCGGAAGTAGGTCGCGAAGAGCGGCAGGGCCGTCATGTGGTCGACGGGCACGTTGAAAAAGCCTTGGATCTGGCCTGCGTGGAGGTCCATCGTCAGGACGCGGTCGACGCCTGCGGCCTCGAGGAAGTCGGCGACCAGGCGGGCCGTGATCGGCTCGCGCGGGCGCGACTTCTTGTCCTGCCGCGAGTACGGGTACCAGGGCACGACCGCCGTGATCCGCTTCGCGGAGGCGAGCTTCGCCGCCTGGACCATGATCAGGAGCTCCAGCAGGTGGTCGTTCACGGGCGGTGAGCCCGACTGGATGATGAAGGCGTCGCTGCCGCGGATCGAGTCGTCGTAGCGGACGTACGTCTCGCCGTTGGCGAAGGTCTTGAGCTCGACCTCGCCGAGGCTGACGTTCAGCTTGTCCGCGATCTTCTCCGCCAGCTCGGGGTTCGAGCGCCCCGAGAAGAGCATCAGCCGCTTCTGGGGGCCGCGCTCGATCCAGGGCGTGCGCTCCGTCACGGGCAGGACCGGCTCGACCGTTTCGAGCCCAGGGAGTGTCGCCTCACTCATTCCTCCCGCTTTCTCCGAACGTAGCCTTCCTTGTTCTCCTGGCGCGTCCGCGCCACGGCAAGGGACTCCGGAGGGACATCCTCGGTGATGACCGATCCGGCACCGATCCACGCATCGTCGCCGACCTCCACTGGTGCAACGAACGCATTGTGGACGCCGGTCCTGACGTTGCGGCCGATCGTCGTCCGGCCCTTGGGCTTGCCGGCCTCGTGTGGATAGTTCGCCGTGATGTTGCCCGCGCCGATGTTCGCGCCCTCGCCGATGTCCGCGTCTCCGATGTACGACTGGTGTGGCACCTTCGCGCCTTCGCCGACCCGCGAGTTCTTGATCTCCACGAACGCGCCTGCCTTCGCGCCGGCCTCCAGCACGGTTCCTGGGCGAAGGTAACAGAACGGGCCAACGAGCGCTCCCGGGCCGATCTCGGCGTCGGCCGCGACCACGTGCGGACCGACCTCGGCCCCGCGCGCGACCCGCGTCCGGCCGCGCAGCACGGTGAACGGGTGAATCGTCGAGTCCGGCTCGAGCTCGACCGTCGGGTCGATCCACGTGCTCTGCGGATCGACGATCGTCGCGCCGGCGAACATGTGCTCTCTGTTGACGCGCTCGCGCAGGACCGCCGCCGCCGCGGCGAGCTCCACGCGAGTGTTGACGCCCTCGACCTCGGCAGGATCCTCGGCGGTGTAGACGGCGACGCGCTCACCCGCCTCGGCGAGGTCGCGAACCGTGTCGGTCAGGTACAGCTCGCCCTGCGCGTTCTCCGGCCGAAGCCGCTCGAGCGCCGGCCAGAGCGTGTCCGCGGCGAACACGTAGATCGAGGAGTTCACCTCGCGTAGCTCCAGCTCGTCGTCGCTCGCATCGCCCGCCTCGACGATCGCCTCGAGCGCGCCGTTCCCGTCGCGGACGATGCGACCGTACGATCCCGGCTCG
>DASVFB010000150.1:0-3519 GCA_036380275.1 Gaiellaceae bacterium
GACCGGCGGACACAAAACGGACACATCAGAAACGACACGCGCGGCGTCTCGCGACGCATCTCCAGCATCCGGACCAGGCCGATTTGCAGGAGAAACTGTGTCGCGGATGATCGCGCGTGTACGTGCGTGACGCTCCGAAACCTCCATGGTAAGGAGGGGGTCGACGGTTCGAGTCCGTCAGAGGGCTTCACGAAAACGCCTGCAAATTGGCTATTCCGCTTGTCCAGACGGCAAACGCCTGTCACGCGCGGGCACGCGCGGGGTCGTTCTGATGTTCGCACGCCGTTCGCGGTCGCACGCTGACTTCGGCTTGACCAAACGGATCTGAACGGCATGTGAACCCTTCTCTCGCACAGAGGTTGCGCATGCCGCACCACCTCGGCGCAGTCGAACCTTCATAACGCAGCGACTGCAACGCGTCCTTCGCGTGCATCTCGCGCATGCGCGGACTCGGCAGCGTCGCGTCTCGACAATGCTCGTTGCAGCTCGCAGAACCAGACTGCGGGCTACTGGAGCGCGCGGACGAGCGGCCCAACCTGAGACGCGAGTGCGAGCTCGACGGCTTGGTCCCACGTCATCGCTCGTCCTTCGTCGAAGACAGCGCTGGCTCGCGCCTCGCCGAGCCTGGCACGGGCTGCGCCGAGGTCGCGCTCGCGCCAGGCCCGGAAGAACGGGAGGAGGGCGAGGGAAGTGCCGAGCTCCTCGTATTTCGCGTCGACGGCTCCCTCGAGGCGGACCGCGTCTTCGTCTCGTCGGAGGCCGGCGGCGGAGAGGGCGAGACCCAGGATCTCTATCGTCTGTTGCATCACGTTTTCGCTTGTGAGCGCGGTTTCGAAAGCGCTCAGCCGGTGCTGCTCCGCGAGGGTGTAGTCCCGCCGGTGCATCGCGCAATCGGCGAGGTAGTGATCCCCCGCGCACATGAACACGACGTCTTCGCTGTCCCGCATCGAGGCATGGAGCTCGAGTGCCAGCGGTTCCGCGCGCGCGAACTGCCCAGTGACGACGAGCATCTGGCAAATGCCGGCGATCGAGCGGCTGACGAGCGCGTGGTGCCCGAGACGCCGCGCGTGCTCGAGGTTCTGCTGGAACAGGTCAACCGCCCGCGCCTCCTCCCCTCCTTCGTACAGAGCCCAGCCCAGCTCGTCGCGGGCCGCCGTCGACTCCGTCTCGTCCCCGGCGATCTGCCAGAGCGCGACCGCCTGTTCGAGTCGACTCAGCGCGTCCACGAATCGTCCTTGCGTCGCGTCGATCGCCCCAAGGTAGGTCAGCGCTCGGGCCGTGAGCGGGCCGTCCTCCACCGTTGACGCGAGCGCGGCTTCGAGTCTGCGCGAGCCCTCCGTGAAATGCGCTCGGGCCAACCAAAACCAGCCGAGCGCGCCGGCGAGCTGAAGGTACTGGAGGGGGACGCGGTCTTGTAGGTGCTCGAGCGCGGCGCGGAGGTTGTCGTGCTCTTCCTCGAGCCTTCGGGCCCAGGTCAGGCCGCGCTCGAACCGGGCCGTGTAAGCGAGCTCGCTAAGGGCGAGGTAGTGGTCGGCGTGCCGGCCGCGTATGGCGTCGGCTTCGTTGCTTCCATTCAATAGCTCATGGGCGTAGTCGCGGATCGTCTCCAGCATCCAGAAGCGGTCCTCCGTGTGCCGGAGCAGGCTTTTGTCAACGAGCGACTGCAGGGCGTCGAGGTTCGCGTCCACGATCTCCTCAGCCGCCTCGAGCGTGCAGCCGCCGCGGAAGACGGCCATTCGCGCGAAGAGCCGCTGCTCGTCCGGCGAGAGCAGGTCGTACGACCAGGCGATCGTCGCCCGCAGCGTCTGCTGGCGCGGGTCTACGTCGCGACCGGCGGTGAACAGGTCCAGTCGCTGCGAGATCCGCTCGAGGATCTGCGCGGGTGTGAGCACGCGGACCCGGGCGGCGGCCAGCTCGAGCGCCAGCGGCAGGTTGTCGAGCCTGCCGCACAACTCAACAACCGCCTCGTCTGACTCGATGCGCGCCCGCGCGCAGAACAACTCGACGGCCTCCGGCTCGGCAAGAGCCGGCACCGGGAAGACGACCTCGCCGTCGACCCGCAACAGCTCCCGACTGGTGACGAGCAAGCGCAGGTTCGGACAGGCCTGCAGCAGCGCGACCAGCTCGACTGCCGACTCGACCAACTGCTCCAAGTTGTCGAGCACGAGCAAGAGCTGCTTGTCGGAGATGTGTCTCGCCAACTCCTGCTTTGCACCCAGTGTCTGCGCGATCGTGTCGACAACCAGTGCCGGGTCGCGCACTGGTGCGAGCCCGATCCAGAACACCCCCGCTCCGAACTCGCGCACCAGCTCCCCCGCCGCCTCGAGCGCCAGCCGCGTCTTCCCCGTCCCACCCGGGCCGGCGAGCGTAACCAGGCGCGCCGCCTCGCCCCGAACGAGAGAGACAACCTGCGTCACCTCCTGCTCGCGCCCCACGAATGAGGAGAGCGCCAGCGGTAGATTCGTGTTGGAGATCGTCCGCAGCGGCGGAAAGCGAACGGATCCGAGCTGGAACAGCGAGACCGGCTCGGCGAAGTCCTTCAACCGGTGCCTGCCGAGGTCGAGGCCATCGTCGGCGACCAGCTCGTGGGTCGCTCCCGAGAGCAGCACCTGGCCGCCGTGGGCCGCACTCATGATCCTCGCCGCCTTGTGCACGTCCGGTCCGACGTACTTGGGCGGATCGAGCAGCGGTTCGCCCGTGTGCACACCGACCCGGATCCGCACCGGCCCGTCGGCAAGCGACGCCATCGCCTCCGCCACCCCCGTCACGGCTGCCGATGCCGAGGCGAAGGCGTAGAACAAACCGTCGCCCGCGTCATCAACCTCGTAGCCCGAGTGCGCACCGAAAGCCTCCCGCACCGCCTGCCGGTGGTCGGCCAGCGCCTCCTTGAAAGCCTCGGCGCCGAGCTCGTCGAGCAGCGCCGTCGAACCCTCGATGTCCGTGAACACGAGCGTCACCGTTCCCGACGGCTGCACCGTCACGGACGCATCATCCGCCGCGAACAACTGCCGCACAAGGCGACATCCACATGCGTCGGCCCGTGCCAGGCCGGAGATCGTTGCCGATACAGCCAACGACCCACGCGAACGACATGCGAACATCACGCTGTCCCCTCGCGTCCACGTGCGGGTCACGTCTGTCCGTCGGATCCCTCAGGTTTACGGGGCTTTCGTGCCCTCTTTGACCCCGGCATGCCCGCGATGGTAAGGAGGGGGTCGACGGTTCGAGTCCGTCAGAGGGCTTCAGCTTTCTCCCTGCTCAGTCGTCGCTTTCGTTTCCAGGACTGACGGCGGCTGGCTCTTTCGACGTCCACCGAGCGTCCACCAGCGTCCACGGGTCGAACTCGGGCGCGTTCAATGCGTCGAGGAGCTTGATCGCGTGCTCGCGTCCGTCGCGGGCGAGGTGGCCGTAGTGGCGGTCGATCATCGTCAAGCTGGCGCCCATGTAGCGGGAGAGGTCGAAGGTCGAGATGCCGGCACGAAGTGCGAAGGTCGCGAAGGTGTGCCGTAGATCGTAGAC
>DASVFB010000151.1:0-18792 GCA_036380275.1 Gaiellaceae bacterium
CGGATCGCCCTTCGGCCGGCCGTCGTCGAGGTCGCTCCGAACACCAAGCTCACAGCGCGCTGGCCTGCGTTGGAGGTCCGCGCACGCGTCTCGCGCGAGGACGCCGCCAAGGTGCAGCCGCCGCTGCGGCGCGACGCAACACCGCCTCCAGTCACGTATCGAGTCGGGCCCGACGCGCTCGCGCGCACGCTCTATGTCGTCGCCGCCGTGCTGGCCGCGGCGGGCCTGCTGCTCGCCGTCCTCGCCGCGACCGCGCTCCGACGCAGGCGCCGCGTGACCGCGCCGCTGACCGGCCTCGACCGCGCGCTCGCGCTGGCCCGCGAGGCGGAGCAGAGGCCGACGTCCGACCGGCGCCGGGCGCTGGGGCTGCTCGCACGCCTGCTCGGCTCGCGCGACCCACGCCTCGCCGGCGCGGCCGACGACCTGGCGTGGTCGGCACCCGCTCCGACGAGCGACGCTCTCGCGGATCTCGTCACGCAGGTCGAGCGGAAGGTCGACGGCGCGTGACGTCGATCCCACTCGCCGACGCCCGCGCGCTTCATCCGGCGGCTACGCGCACGCTTTTCGTGCGGATCGCGCTCGCGGCGACGCTGACCGGGCTCGTCATCGCCGTGGCCCTCGTCTCGCGAAACCCGCACACGGAGACGATCGTGACGCTCCCGGCCCATTCCTCGGCGATCGTCGTCCTCGACGTCTCGGCCAGCATCTCTGCGGACACCTATTCGCGTATCGGCGGGACGCTGTCGTCGCTGGCTCGGAGCGACGGGCGCTACGGGCTCGTCGTCTTCTCCGACCAGGCGTACGAAGCGCTGCCGCCCGGCACGGGCGCGGCCGACCTCGCGCCGCTCGTGCGGTACTTCAGGCTGCCACCGTCTCGCGGCCCAGGCGTCGCGCAGACGTTCCCGCCGAATCCGTGGGAGCGCAACTTCAGCGGCGGCACGAAGATCTCCGCCGGGCTCGAGCTCGCGCACCAGATCGCGTTCCAGGACCGCCTCAGCAAGCCGATCGCGATTCTCGTCAGCGACCTCGACGACGATCCGGAAGATCTGCCGCGGCTCGTGACGATCATGCTCGCGCTCAAGCGCGACCACATCCCGTTGCGGATTGTCGGCCTCAACCCCGCGGACAAGGACGTCGCGCTCTTCAAGCGCCTCACGGGCGGAGCGCCGGTCGTGCGCGCCGGGACGCTGCAGCCCGGCCCGCAGCCTCACAACCACACGCCGTTTCCGTGGACGCTCGTCACGCTCACGCTGCTCGCCGCCGTGGCGCTGGCCGCCCACGAGCTCTGGGGGCCGCGGCTCGAATGGAGGACGAGGACGTGAGGGCCGCGCTCGGCTTCGCAGGCGCGGCGGTCCTGCTCGTGCTCGCCGCGCTGACGGCGCTGCTCGCGGCCGACGCGCGCAGCTGGCAGCGGACTCTCCGCCAGGACGATGCGCTCGTCGCGAGCGCGCCGGCGCTGGCCAAGTGGCGGCCGAAGACGCATCTGTCATCGTTCGCTGAGCGAGTCCTCGGCGTTCGCGACGACGTCGAAGCGCGGCGGGCGATCGCGCTTTATCTCGATAACGTGAAGATGCCGATTCGGCTCGACAACGCGCAGGCTGCGGCGGTCGCCCGCGGGAACGCCGAACAGGCGCTCGCCGGGGTCGCGCGCTCGAGCGAAGGCGCCCGCGCATCGCAGGCCGAGACGCTGCTCGGCGTGCTCGTGTTCACCGACGTCGGCCCGAGCAAGGATCCGTTCGAGAACGCAGTGGGCGTCGATCCCGACCAGGCACAGGCGAGCCTGTCCGACTTCGAGGACGCCGTCCGCGCGGATCCGTCGAACGCCGTCGCGAAGTACGATCTGGAGCTCGTGCTGCGCACGCTGCTCTCGCAGGGCGTGCGGATCGGCCCGAGCCAGCAGACCGGCGCAGGGTCGAACGGCCAGCGCGGCGCCGGCGGCGGCGTGCCGGGGAGCGGCTATTGATCCTCGCCGGTCTCGTATTCCTCACTCCGAGCGCGGTCGCGGTCGCATTCGCCGTGCTGATCCCCGTCGCCGCGTTCGTTCTCGCCGAGCGCCGCGTCTCGGTCGTGCGCCGCACGCTGATGCTGCAGGCGCCCCGCGGGGGCGTGGACGTCGCGGCGCTCGCATCACTCGTCGCCGTCGTGCTCCTGCTCGCGCTGGCCGCCGCGCAGCCCGCGCTGTCGAGCACCGAGTCGCAACGCGTTCGAACCGACGCGCAGGTGCTCTTCGTGGTCGACGTGTCGCAGTCGATGGCTGCTGCCGGACGCCGCGATGGAGCGACGCGCCTCGACCGCGCCCGCGCGGCTGCAATCCGGCTGCGCTCGCTCGTCCCGGGGCTGTCGTCCGGGGTCGCGACGTTGACCGATCGCGTGTTGCCCAACCTGCTTCCCGTTCCGGACGCCGCCGCGTTCGACGCGACGGTGAACCAGACGCTCGCAATCAACCAGCCTCCTCCGCGCGAGCTCAACGTCCGCGCGACGAACTTCGGCGCGCTGTCGTCCATTCCGGCGTCGGGATACTTCGACGATTCGGCCACGCATCGCGCGGTCGTGCTGCTGACCGACGGGGAGTCCGCCTTCTTCGAGCCCACGGCGGTTGCGCGAGCGCTCGGCGTCACGCCGCGCACGAACTTCGTCGCGGTGCAGTTCTGGCGGCGCAACGAGTCGGTCTACAAGGCGTCGGGCAAGCCCGACCCGAACTACCGCTCGGACCCCGCGAGCAAGGCGACGCTCGCGTCACTCGCCGCCGCAACGCACGGACAGGCGTTCTCGGAAGACGACTTGGCGGCCGCGGCGGCCGCACTCCGCGCGCACCTCGGCAGCGGGCCGACACGCGCGATGGGCACGACGCGAACGACCCATCCGCTTGGCCCCTACATCGCGCTGCTCGCGCTGATTCCGCTCGGCCTCGTCTTCACGCGCAACCTGCGCTTCAAGAGATAGTCGGGCACGCGCGGCGCGCGCGCGTGCCCGCAGAGAAATCCCTTACGTGCCGGTGAAGGTGCCCTTCATGCCGGCTGCGGCATGACCCGGGACGGTGCACTTGTACGGGTTCTTGCCCTTCTTGATCGTGACGGTAAGCGACTGCGACTTGTTGTG
The DNA here is from genome assembly GCA_036380275.1 of Gaiellaceae bacterium. Taxonomy (GTDB): domain Bacteria; phylum Actinomycetota; class Thermoleophilia; order Gaiellales; family Gaiellaceae; genus DASVFB01. Next base: position 3,100 of record DASVFB010000151.1, read on the forward strand.
GCCGAGCAGCTTCGTCTTCTTGCCCGCGATCCAGAAGTCGTGCATGAGGCTTCCCTTGTTCGTGACGACGAAAGTCACCTTCCCGTGCTTCGCGCTCTTCTTCGAGAGCGTGAACTTGAGCGAGTCGAGCGCGCTGACCTTCACCGTTGTCGCCTGCGTCTGGCTGCGCGCAGCGAGCACGGACGAGGCGCCGATTCCAACGACGACCGCGAGCGCAGCAAACGCGGCCATGAGACGACGGACTGACATCAAAGACCCTCCAAAGGAAAGAAAGATTGATCCGCGGAACAAGGTATCAGCCGTTTGCGAGTCTCGTCAGCGCCACGCCGAGGATCGGTACGAGGATTGTAAAGACGAAGGCGGCACGACCAACGGCCACGAGCAACGGGCGCGTTCGCGGCCCTTTGCCCGCACGCATCTCACGGGCGAGCCGGGGCCCGAGCACGAAGTCGTGTAGGACTGCGAGCGCGACGAGCACGATCGCCGCGACGACCTTCGCCAGCAGCGTCCAGCGAAAGCCCGAGCCCGAGTCCCAGTCGTTCGCGGCGAGCGGTACGCCGGTAACTCCCAGCACGAACAGCGAGCCGTAGCCGATCGGGCGCCAGCGCCGTCCGAGCAATCGCATCGAGCGCGCGCGTGCATCCCCCTCCAACCGGGCGACGACCGGAACGCCGACAAACACGAGGGCGACCGTCCCGCCGACCCAGACCGCGGCGGCGAGCAGGTGAACGGCGACGAGCACGGATTGCACGGCGGATACATTTGCACGGTGCCGTACCCGAAGATCGAGTTGCACGTGCACCTCGAAGGCACGGTTCGGCCCGAGACGCTGCTCGAGATCGCGCGGCGGAACGACTATCCGCTTCCGTGCAGCACCGCGGAAGAGCTGCGCGCGCTGTACGAGTTCCGCGACTTCGCGCACTTCATCGAGGTCTGGGTGCTTACGACGAATGCGCTCCGCACCGCAGAGGACTTCCGCAAGGTCGTCGTCGACTACGCAGAGGAGGCTGCCGCGCACGGCGCCGTTTACATCGAGGGCATCTTCTCGCCGAGCGAGCGCGTCCGGCGCGGAGTCGACTGGGACGAAATCTTCAACGGCTACTGCGACGGGGCGCAGGAGGCACGCGAGCGATGCGGAGTCGACGTGCGTCTGACGCCGGACATCGTCCGCGGCTTCACGCTCGACGAGGCGAACGCCGTCGTGAGCCATGCCGCGAAGTACCGCGACCGCGGCGTCGTCGGCGTCGGCCTCGGCGGCCTCGAAGCGGATTATCCGCCCGAGCCGTACGCACCTGCCTTCGAGCTCGCACGCGCGGAGGGACTCGCGTCCGTGCCCCACGCCGGCGAGGTCGCGGGCGCCGGGTCCGTGCGCGGAGCGCTCGACGCGCTGGGCGCCGACCGCCTGCGGCACGGGATCCGCGCCGTCGAGGATCCGGGGCTGGTGCGCGAGCTCGCCGGGCGAGGAACGGTGCTGGATGTCTGTCCCATCTCGAATCTGAGGACGAGGGCGGTCGCCTCCCTGGAAGAGCACCCGCTCCCGGCGCTCGTTACGGCGGGCGTGCGCTGCTCCATCTCGACCGACGATCCGGCGATGTTCGGGACCGATCTCACGCGAGACTGCGACGCTGCCGCGTCGCTGGGCGTGGAGCCGCGATCGTTCTACGAAGCCGGCGTGGCGGGCGCGCTCTGCGACGAGACGACGAGGTCGCGCCTCGCTTTGGTCGGGGAAAATTTCGACTGGGCGGCGACGACAACGGCTACTCTCGTGTCGATGAGAACCGAGCATCTCGATGGCACGGGCTGACCGCCGCCAGGCTGCGCGCCAGGCGCGCCAGGTGCAGCGCCGCCCTCGCGCAGCGGGAGGAGGCACGCAGATTGCGGAAGACACGATGTTCTTCCCGAGGCTGCGGAATCACGCTAAGTGGGTCTTCGTGTTCCTCATCGTCATCTTCGCCGGCGGGTTCGTCTTCCTCGGAGTCGGCTCCGGCTCGGCTGGGCTCGGCGACGTCCTCCAGGGCAACTGGAGCGACATCTTCAGCAGCAGCAGCAGCTCGTCCGCGCAGATCAAGAAAGATCAGAAGCTGATCAAGGACAACCCGAAGAACTACGCGGCCTACAAGGATCTCGCGGCGGCGCAGGCGGCGGACGGAAACCTCGACGGCGCGATCGCCACGCTGCAGCAGCTGCAGTCCGTGAATCCCAAGGACGTCGAGGGCCTGACCCAGCTCGCCAGCATCTATGTGCGGAAGGCCGACGTCGCCCGCGTCGCGGCGCAGGTCGCGCAGGCGAAGGCCCAGACGGTCGTGCCTCAGAGCGCGTTCGCGCCGGCGCCCTCTACGGCCATCGGCAAGGCGTACTCCGGGTTCTCGACGCCGATCGGTAGCGCCCTCGAAGGCCAGGTCAACGAGCAGTTCCAGCAGGCTTACTCGAAGATGACGGCCGCGTACAGCCAGGCCGTTGCCGCGTACCAGGCCGTAGCGAAGCAGAGCCCGAGCGACGCGAGTATCCAGGTCGCGCTCGGCCAGACAGCCGAGCAGGCCGGAGACACGAAGACGGCGATCGCGGCCTACAGGCAGTTCCTGAAGCTCGCGCCGGACGACTCGCTCGCGCCCGCCGTGAAGCAGCGGATCAAGTCGCTCCAGCAGCAGCCGGCCGTTTCCACCGGCTAGCGCGGATAGACTCCCGGCCACACAAACCGGGGGGAAACCGCGATGAACTTCGACATCAAGACAGAACAGGTCAGTGACGACGCCTACGTGATCTCGCTCGCGGGCGAGGTCGACCTGTACACGGCGCCGGAGTTCAAACAGCAGCTGCTCGAGGTGATTGGACAGGGCGGTAAGACCGTGATCGTCGACTTCTCGAACACGACGTTCATCGACTCGACGACTCTCGGCGTGCTCGTGGGCGGCGTGAAGCGCCTCCGCTCGAACGAGGGCCAGTTGTCACTCGTGTGCAGCGACCGCAACATCACGAAGATCTTCGAGATCACCGGCCTTGACCGGGTTTTTTCGATCTATCCGTCCCGCGAAGAAGCTCTGGCGACGATCGGAGCGTCCACAACGTAGTGCGGGCTGCGGCTGTCGCTGCGCTCGGGGTTCTTGCGCTCGCCACGTCGGGCTGCGGCTCAGGCGTCGGTTCCGCCGTTTCCGGAAATGCCGACCGGTCGCACGGCAAGCAGCTCTTCATCGAGAAGTGCGCGGCGTGCCACACGCTCGCCGACGCGAACGCGCAAGGCAAGATCGGCCCCAACCTCGACCTGGCCTTCCGGCCGTCGCTCAGGCAGGGCTTCAAGGATTCGACGGTCAGGCAGGTCGTCGCCGACCAGATCAAGTACGCCGGCAACTACGGCGCGTCGCCGGTGACGATGCCGAAGAACCTGGTCACCGGCTCCGACGTGGACGACGTCGCCGACTACGTGGCCGCGGTCGTCGGCCCGCAGAAGGGGGTCACGATCGCCGCCCCGCCGCCTCCGGCACCGACCACAACGGGCGCCACGCCGCCGCCGTCCGGAGGCGGAGCCAATCTGGCGGCGGGCAAGGCCGCGTTCGCGGCGAACGGCTGCGCCGCGTGCCACACGTTCGCGCCCGCGAGCTCGACCGGGACGATCGGACCCGACCTCGACAAGTTGAAGGCGTACGCGGCGGCCGCGAACATGCCTTTGGACAAGTTCATCCACGAGTCGATCGTCAACCCGGACTCGTACATCGAGAAGGGTTACGCGAAGGGCGTCATGCCGACGACATTCAGCTCGCTGCCCAAGGGCACACTCGACGCGCTCGTCGCGTTCCTCGCCGCCGGCGCGAAGTAGCTTCGCGCGGCTGCGGACGCCGCGACCTGGCAGGGCGTCCCGGCCAGACATGACCCAAGTCCTGGACTCGGGTCATGCGCGACCGGGCCATGACCCCGACGGGACCCGACCTAGCCCTGCCGCCGGTGCGCCCACCGGGCGTCCCGGCGAGACGTGGCCGTAGTCCTCGACGCGGGTCACGTCCGGTTGAGCCAAGGCATCGGCTCCGGTCTCTCAGCCGCTGCGGACGACGAGGCGTCCCGTCAGGCGCGGGTCGTTCCCGAACCTGTACGTGCCTTCCTCGAGATCGAGGCGCCAGGTCACGCTGCCCGTGAACTTCTTGCTCGTCTTGCGGTTCACACCGGAGCCGACGAGGTGGAAGTTCCGCGTCCGCGAGCGGTCCGCGACCGTGAGCTTGTAGGCGCCCGCCTTCACACTCTTCGAGCTGACCGACACGGCAGTCGTAGTCACCTTCGCCGATAGCTTTCCCGTCGGCGGCGTCGTCGTCTGAGCGGGGACGACCGCGAGGCGGCCAAACATCGTCTCGAAGTGTGGAGAGCACGCGTACACGTACTGGCCGGGCGCCAGGCTGATGTCGAACGTCTGGTCTCCCACGAAGGCGACCTCCGTCGTTGCCAGGCGCTCCCCGGTCGACTTGCTGCCGAGAACGAAGTTGTGGATGTCGGCAAGGTCGTGAACGAGGAGCGTGTAGTGACCCTCCGTGAGGATGTCGACGTGCTTGCCGTTCGCGTCGGCGAGATCGATCGTGAACCCGGGCCCGACGGTGCCGACGATCAGAGTCGCGTCCGCGCTCGCAGCCGGCTGAGCCCCGAGAGCGAGCGGCAGGAGGCAAAGAAGCAACATCCGACGCACGTCCCCAGGGTCGGCGTCCGCCCGCGCTCAGTCAACTGATTCGCTCAAGAGAAGATCGGAGTGCCGCTGCTTGACGCGGCGCCCGGCGGGCCCGAAGGTTGATTGATGGCAATTCGCTTCGAGCTTCCGGAGCAACAGGAAGGCGTCGTGGCCTTCGGCTACTCGCCTCTCCTCGAGACGGTCCTCAGCCTCCACGTTCTCGCAGTGCCGAAGCACCATGCCCTGCAACACGGCTGGGTCCGCGCGATGCGGGCACTGCCGGCGTCGCTGCGGCGCGAGATCACGACGCTCTCGTTCCTCTACCGCCACACGCTGCCCGACTTCCTGCTCCCGACCGCCGACTCGGGCTACGACGACTTCGACGCGGAGATCCGCCGCGTTCGCGGCCTTCGCACCGAGGTCGTCGCCTTCGACCTCCTCCGCCGGCTCTACGACCACGGCGGGGGAGCGCGCCCGGCGAGGCGACGCATCCTGGGGTCGCCAGAAGTGCGCGCAGTCACGCTGAGGAGCGCCGGCACGCTCGGCCCGCAATCACGCCGTGCGGCGGCCCTCATCTTCGATGACCCGGCACGGATCGTCGACCGCTTTCTCTTCCTGCTCGAGGCGTACTGGGAGGAGGCGTTCGCAGCGGAGTGGGAGCGGATCGAGCCGAAGCTCGCCGCGAGCGTCGAGCAATCCGGCCGGCAGATCGCGCGCGACGGCATGCACGCGTTTCTGCTTTCGCTGGTGCCGCAGCTTCGGGTCGATCCGGGCGGGCGCAGCTTCGGGCTCGACGTCCCGCACGACCACCGCGTCCCCATCGGCCCGAAGAGCCCGCTGCTGCTCATCCCGAGCGTCTACACGTGGCCGCACGTGCGGATCAACTGCGACGCGCCCTGGCCGCTGTCCGTCGTCTACCGCGCGCCGTTCCTCGTCGAGAGGCTGCGACAGGCGACGCCGCCGCAGCTCGTCCAGCTCCTGAAGGCACTCGGCGACCCGACGCGGCTCCGCATCCTCGGGTTGCTCGCCAAGCAGCCGCGCAGCACGCAGGAGCTCGCGCCACTGGTCGGCCTCACGGAAGCGGGTGCGTCGAAGCAGCTCCGCCTGCTCGCAACCGCAGGCCTGTTGACGACGAAGCGCGAGGGGTACTACGTCGTCTACTCGCTCCAGGCCGAGAAGTTGGCGACACTGTCCGACGAGCTCCGCTCGCTCGTCGGCAGTGGCTAGCGCACTTGGGAGCGGTCGCTCTCCAGGTCGACGACAACGTGCGTGATCGGCACGGCGAAGCGCTCGCGCGCATGCTCGACGACCCCGCGCGCGAGCCAGTGCGACCGTCCCTCGGGATGTGTCGAGATGATGATCGCGTCCGGCCCGAACGTCCGCAGCGCGTCTTCGATCGCTTGCAGGGGATCGGGTTCGCCGACTTCTCCCTCCGCTGAGAAACCCGCCTCGCGGAGCTTTGCGAGGCTCGCGTCGAGACGTTTCCGCGCGGCCTTACGGCTCGGATCGTCGTCGGACGCGAAGTGCTGCAAGGGTGACGGCTGCGCCGGCACGACGACGAGCACGTTCGTGCGGTAGCCCTCGCCCTTCTCGCGGATCATCGAGTGCAACGTGTCGCCGGCGACGGTCTCGTTCGCGATCACGAGGATGCGCCGCTCCTCCGGGTCGTGCTGAAGCGTCGGCGCAACGCGTTGCGGAGGCTCGTCCCGGCCGCGTAGGAAGGCGACGTAGAGGACCACGAGCGACAGCACGATGAACACTCCGAAGCCGACCCACTTGTCGATGAGCGCGCCGATGGCGATGGCCGCGAAGTAGCCGATCGTCAGGAGCAGGAACCGAAACGCCTCGGCCTCGCTTCGGAGGGGATTCCTCACAGCCTGTTCTTGACCTCTCTCAGATGATGTAAACGGTGGTGTAGACCACGATCCACATGATGTCGACGAAGTGCCAGTAGATGCCGCCCAGTTCGACACCGTAGTGATGTTCTGGAGAGAAATGGCCGCGGTAGGCGCGGATCGTCATGAAGAGCAGGATCGTGAGCCCGACGAACACGTGCGCGCCGTGCAGTCCCGTTAGTGAGAAGAAGATCGTCGTGAAGGCGTTGTCGTGCGGCGCGAAGCCGACCCGTGCGTACTCGATCACCTGGGTCAGCAAGAACGTCAAGCCCATCAGGAATGTGAGCACGAGCCCCGCCTGCATGCCCGCGCGGTTGCCTCGGCGGATGGACTGCAGGGCCCAGTGCATCGTGAAGCTCGACGTGACCAGGATCGCCGTATTCACCCCGGCGACGTAGCGCGGTAGCTCGAAGCCCTCAGGCGGCCACGGATACCCGTTGACAACGCGGATGAAGAAATACGCGGTGAAGAACGAGCCGAAGAGCATCACCTCGGATGCGATGAAGAGCAGCATTCCAAGCACCTGCGAGCTGACCCGCGAGCTCTGGTGCGCGACAGGCGGGCCGTGATGCTCGGCTGCGGCACCCGCGGTCAGCGCTCGACCTCTTCTAGCTCATGCGTCTTGGCGCCGTTCAGCAGCGCGTGCCGCGCGCCAGGCACGCCGTACTCGTACGGGCTGCCGATCACCTGCGGGATCTCGTCGAAGTTGAACACCGGCGGTGGCGAGCTGACCTGCCACTCGAGCGTGAGCGCATGCCACGGGTTGCCGGGCGCCTTCGGACCGAACTTCCACGAATGGATCATGTTGTAGAAGAAGATGACGATCGACGCGCCGAGCGCGAACGAGCAGATCGAGATGAACAGGTTCCAGTCAGCGAACTGCGGCGCGTAGTCGGCGACACGTCGCGGCATCCCGCGCGTGCCGATTAGGTGCATCGGGAAGAACGTCAGGTTGAAGGCGATGAACGTCGTCCAGAAGTGGATCTTCCCGAGCGCCTCGTTGTACATCCGGCCGGTCATCTTCGGGAACCAGTAGTAGACGCCGGCCATGATCGTGAAGAAGGAGCCGCCGAAAAGCACGTAGTGGATGTGCGCGACGATGAAGTACGTGTCGCTCGTGTGGATGTCGATCGGCACCGCGCCGAGGTAGACGCCCGAGAGCCCTCCGATCACGAAGGTCGAGATGAACCCGAGCGCCCAGAGCATCGGCGTCGTGAAGTGGATGCGCCCCTCCCACAGCGTCCCTAACCAGTTGAAGACCTTCACCCCAGTCGGCACGGCGATCAGCAGCGTCGTGATCATCATCGGCACGCGCAGGTAGTCCGCCATGCCGCTCACGAACATGTGGTGAGCCCAGACCGAGAAGCCGAGCACGAGGATCGCTAACATCGACAGCGCCATCAGCCGGTAGCCAAAGATCGGCTTGCGCGCGAAGACGGCGATGATCTCGCTGATGATCCCGAAGCCGGGCAAGACCATGATGTAGACGGCCGGATGCGAGTAGAACCAGAAGATGTGCTGGTAGCCGAGCGCGTAGCCGCCGCCGACCGGATTGAAGAAATGCGTGTGCAGGATGCGGTCGAACATCACGAAGAACTGCGAGCCGGCGATGAACGGCGTCGCCAGCACGACGAGCAGCGAGGTCGTGAAGTTCGCCCACACGAGCAGGGGCATACGCCAGAACGTCATCCCCGGTGCACGCATCGTGATGATCGTGACCAGGAAGTTGAGCGCGGTCATGATCGAGCTCGCGCCCGCCCACTGCACCGCCATGTTGAAGAACAAGGTGCCCATCGGCAGGTGCGTTGAGAGCGTCGCGTACCCCGTCCAGCCGGCCGCCGGAGGACCGCCGGGAGCGAGGAACGAGCCGACGAGCATCAAGCCGCCGATCGGCAGTAGCCAGAACGACAGCGCGTTCAGACGGGGGAACGCCATGTCGGGCGCGCCGAGCATCAGCGGCACGACGTAGTTCGCCAGCCCCGCAAACGCAGGGATGACGAAGAGGAAGATCATCAGGGTCGCGTGGACGGTGAACAGGCCGTTGAAGCCCTGGTTGTCCGTGATCTGCATCCCCGGCTTCGCTAGCTCGGCCCGGACGACCATCGCGGCAAGGCCGCCGATGACGAAGAACGAAAATGTCGTCACGAGGTACTGGATGCCGATCACCTTGTGGTCGGTGTTGACGCGGAAGTAGTCCTTCCAGCTGCGTGCGCCGTGGCCTGAGTGATCCTCCGGCAGGGTCTCGCCGCCGAGGGCGTAGTGGACCCAGTAGTCGAAGGCGCCGAGCCCTGCGAGGAAGCCGATCGGCATGGTCGTCAGGAACGCGACGACGACGAGCGCGTTCCACTCCCAGAGCGGATCCCAGGCTGCGTACCAGCGAAGCAGCAGGACGATGCCTGCGCCGATGCCCCAGAAGAGAGGCATCATCCAGAGCACGCGCCACCAGCCGGGCGCGGTGAAGCGCCTCAGGCCGGTCGGCGGCGGCGCGGGGGCGTGCTCGACGTGCGCTCCGTGCCCGTTGGTCGCGACTTCCGTCACTTCGCCGCCTTCGACGAGTCCACGAGGAACTTGACGAGCGCGTTCAGCTGGGCCTTTGGCAACGACTTGAATGTCGGCGGCATCACGTTGGGCGGGAAGCCTTTCTCGACATAGGCCTCTGGATCCACAATCGACTCACGGACGAACTGCTCGAGCGGCATGCCCGCCTGCTGTGCGTAATCGGGGAGCTTATCGAGGTCGGGACCGACCTTCCCCGTGCTCTTCGCGGCCTGCAACGTGTGACAAGCGCCGCACCCCTGGCTGACGAACACAGCCTTGCCCGCCGCGGCACCACCACCGCTCACGGCCTTCCCGGACTGGTTCACCCACGCGGTGAACTTGTCCTGCGGCATCACGATCACAGTCGAGCGCATCACCGCGTGGCCGAGGCCGCAGAGCTCGGTGCAGATGATCGGGTAGGTGCCGATCTTGTTCGGCGTGACCGTGATATGCGTCCGGATCCCAGGGACGGCGTCCTGCTTCTGGCCGAACTCGGGGACCCAGAACGAATGGATCACGTCCAGGGCCTGCAGCGTGAAGCGCGTCGGGCGGTTGACCGGCAGGCGGAGGATGTTCGTAGTGAGCTTGTCGTGCTGTGGATACGTGAACGTCCACGCGAACTGCTGGGCGGTGATGTCCACCTTCAGCGGGTTCGAGCCTGTGTGGTCGTTCCGGGCGAGGACGATCGCCGAAATAATCGCCATCGAGGTGACGAGCCCGAACGGGATCGCCGTCCAGCCGATCTCGAGCCCCGTGTGGCCGTGGATGGGCGGGCCGTCCGCGTCGTCGTCCGGGCGGACACGGAACTTCCAGACCGAATACACGAGCGCGGCTCCCACGACCGCGTAGATGACGATGCAGATGATCGTCACGTACCAGAAGACGAAATCGATCCGGTCCGCCTGCTCGGCGGCGGTCGGGGGTAGCCAGTTGGGTATGACCGCGACCGCAGTGGTGAGCCCGCCGATGATCAGGGCGAGCACCGTCAACTGAAGAATGGCACCCCTGCGCACGCGGTCGCGAGCCTATCGCTTGAGGCGGTTACAGGGTGCAGGTTTGGGCCGCGTAACCAACCGAGCCTTTCGACCGTTTTAACCCCGAGCCGCCGGGAGAATCTCCAGGCGCGCTCCCAACTCGAAGGAGGACCTCACATGGGAGTCGGTGTCAGCATTCTTCTCATCGCCGCGGGTGCAATCCTCACGTGGGCGGTCACCGCGACCGTCTCGGGCGTGAGCATCCAGACGGTCGGCGTGATCCTGCTCATCGTCGGGATCGTCGGCCTGGTGATCTCGATGATCTTCTGGTCGTCGTGGGGCGGCGTCGGCGGCCCCGCGCGCAGGCGCACCACCTACGTAGACGAAGTCTGACTTCGTCTCGCGGAAAAGTGCTCCGCACTTTCCGCGATGAAGACCGGACGGGCCCGCCTTCGGCGGGCGCGTCCTTTTTTTGTGCCTGTTGGAGGGTGAGCCCTTCGAAATCGGCCAGTGAGCAGCCGGGCCAAGCCCGGCTGCCGGCGACCGTTCATCTGGCGACCGGGAGTTCCACCTTGAACGTCGAGCCAGTGCCTACCTCGGACTCGACGCTGATGCGGCCGTTCATGTGGCGCACGAGCTCGCGCGAGATGTAGAGGCCAAGGCCAGTCCCGCCGACGCCTCGCGTCAGTTCCGGGTCGAGGCGGTAGAACTTCTCGAAGATCCGGTCGTGCTCCTGAGGGGACACGCCGAGACCCTGGTCGGCGACGGCGAAGCTCACGAACGCGTCGCTGTGGCCGATGCGCAAGGTGATCTTCCCGCCGTCCGGCGAGTACTTCACCGCGTTGTCGAGCAGGTTGGTGAGGATCTGGCGCACCTTGTCCGCGTCGGCCTCGACCGGCGGCACGTCCGGCTCGGTCTCGAGCGACAGCGTCAGGTTCCCCGGTAGGTGGGCACGCGCCGCTGCAACGACAGCCGAGGCGAGCTCGGTCGCGTCGCAGCGCTCGACGGCGACCAGCAAGGTGCCCGACTCGAGCCGACTCACCCACAGGATGTCGTTGACGATCCGCGCGAGCCGCTCGGACTCCGTGGCGACGACGTCGAGTAGACTCTCGCGTTGCGCCAGCAACGCAGGCTCCTCGCGGCGAAGCGTGAGGGCGGCGCCGTAGATCGCGGCGAGCGGCGTGCGGAGCTCGTGCGAGATGGTTGCCACGAACTCGCTCTTCAGGCGCTCGACGCGCCGTTCCTCGGTCAGGTCCCGGAACGCGTAGACGGTGCCGCCCGGGAGCGAGACGCCCGAGATCGACAGCCAGCGCTCGCCGGTCGCGAGCTCCACGGGCACGGTTTCGGCGCGCGGAGTGCCGGGGCCAGCGGCGACCGGGACGTGCGCCTCGACCGATGCCCAGCCGAGCACGACCTCATTCACCGGGCGGCCGAAGACGTCCTGCTCCCGCAGGCCGGTGATCACCTCCGCCGCCGCGTTCCAGATGCGGACGATCCCGCCCTCGTCGACGAGCACCACGCCGTCCGCCACGAAGGCGAGCGCCCGCGCCGCCTGCGCGCGCTGCTCGGAACGCCGGTACAGAAGCGCATTGTCGACGGCGGTGGCCGAGCGACGGCCCAGATGCTCGGCGAAAGTGAGCGCATCGTCGTCGTAGAGCCGCTTCGGGTTCGACGACACGAGCATCAACGCGCCGAGCGTGCGGCCGCGCGCCTTCATCGGCACGACGATGGCCGAGGCCATGCCCAGCTCTCGCAGAACCTCGAGGTTCTCGGGCCCGGGCGCGGTCTGCTGAAGGAACTCGTCGGTGATGCGCCGGTAGAGGACCGGCTCGCCTGTCCTGACGACGCGCGCCGTGCCCTCCTGCTCGGCGGGATCGGGAGGATGCAGGTCGCGCGAGCGGCGCGCCCACGGTTCCTTGGCGGGGTCCTTGTGGACGACCGCGATGCGCTCGATCGAGCCGTCCTCTGCGACGATGTCGACCGCGCACCAGTCAGCGAACTGCGGGACGATCAGCTGCGCGACGTTCTCGAGCGTCGTCTCGTAGTCGAGCGACGAGGCGAGCACCGAGCTCATCTCGGCGAGGAACGCGAGCTGATCGCCGGTCGCACGCTCACGCGCGTACAGACGAGCGTTGTCGACGGCGAGCGCCGCACGCGTTGCGAGGTCTTCCATCAGCGGCAGGTCACGCTCGCCGTAACGACGCAGCGTCTCCGACCAAGCGAACGTGATCGCGCCGACCTTCTCTCCGCGCGCGACCAACGGCATCGCGACTGCGGAATGCGGATCGAGCGTCTGGATGATCCTCAGGTGCCGCTCGTCGATGACCGTCTCCTCGAGACGCTCGCCCTCGAGCTTCTCGAACATCACGGGCGCTCCGTCGCGCAGCGCACGTGCGGCCGGCTGTGGCGAGTCCCACGTCGGCGGATAGTGCTCGCGCAGCTCCTCCAGCGCAGCCTGCTTCTCCTCGTCGTCCGCGGCGACGGCGACGCGCCTGATCTCGGCCCCGTCGATCACGTCGACGATGCACCAGTCCGCGATCCGCGGCACGGCGAGGCGTGCGATCGCCGCGAGCGTCTCGTCGTAGTCGAGCAGCTCGCTGAGAATCCCACCGGCCTCGGCGACAAAACGAACCTGGCTCTCCTTCGCGAGCGCCTCGCGGTACAGGAGCGCGTTGTCGACGGCAGTCGCAGCGCGCCGCGAGAGATCGAGGGCGATCGCCAGATCGGCCTCTCCGTAACGCCGTCTCGACTCTGCGGCGACCAGCGTGATGGCGCCGATGGCGCGCCTGCGTACCACGAGCGGCACCGTCATGCTGCTACGCAGGCCGAGGCTACGTAGGTCGGCGAGCACCTCCGGTCGGTCCGCGAAGCGCCTGTCGAGCTCCTCGTCGACGATCTCCGGAGTGAGTTGCGGCTGCTGCGTACGGATCACCGCACCGGGCCCGCGGTCAGCGTCAGGCTTGATCGGCAGCTGTTCGATCAGGTGCTTCGCCCGCTCGATCTTGTCCGGATCCTGGTGAGCCACGGCGAGGCGCTGAATGGCTCCATCGTCTCCCACGATGTCGATCACGCACCAGTCCGCGAGGGCGGGCACGACGAGCGCGGCAACGTTCGACAGCGTCGTCTCGTAGTCGAGCGACGACGCGAGCTGCTCGCTCACCTCGGCGATCAGACGCCGGCTCTCGGCGAGCCGCCGTTGCTCCTCGTAGACCGCTGCCGTCCCCGCTGCGGCCGCAGCGAGTGTCGCGAGCGCGTTCGCCGCCCTGAGCTCCGACTCGTCGAACGACCGCGGCCGACGCGAGTAGAAAGCCAGCGTACCGATGAGCTCGCCGCGGTCGCACAGGGGAACGACTAGCATCGCGCGCGTCCCCTCGGCGGCGTGAACCGCCTTGTGCTCGGGCGTCAGCCAGTCCGTCGAGGCGATGTCGCTCGCGACGAGCGGCCACTCGGCGGGCATGTCTTCGTTCCCAACGACCGCCGCAGGCGCCCTGGCCACGTAGTCGTCGGAGAGGCCGGAGCTCGCGTACAGCGACCAGGCATTCTCGCGTGGATCCCGGCGCCAGAGCGAATAGCCGTCAGCGTCGAGCGTCGACTGGGCCAGGCGGAGCACGTCGGCCAGAACCGCGTCGAGATCGAGTGTGCCGAGAAGGCGCCCGGCGGCCTCGACAAGCATCTCCAGCCGAGCGATCTCCTGCTCCTGCCTAGGAACGAGGTCGTCGACCGGGAGCCCGACGATCTGCTCGGCCACACCCGGATCGTAGCCCGTGTCACGAGAATCGCCCAGGGGCGGCTCGCGCCGCCCCCGGGCCTGCGCTCACTCGTACTGGAGCGCCGAGAGGACGTTCAACCGGCCCGCGCGGCGCGCAGGCAACACCGCCGCGAGGATGCCGGCGGCGACCGCCGCGAGCGCGAAGACGATGAGCGAGCCGATCGGCAGTGCGAGGTGCATGCCGTCGCCGCCGGTCGAGACCGAGTAGTCAGACAGGCGCCGGATCACGAGCGCGGCCAGCCCGATCCCGAGAGCGAAGCCCATCGTTGCGCCGATCAGCGCCGTGATCACACTCTCGTGCCGGATCATCCGCCGCAGCTGGCGCCGGGTCATGCCGACGGCGCGGAGCGCACCGAGCTCGCGCGTCCGCTCCACGATCGACAGCACGAGCGTGTTGACGATGCCGAACAGGCTGACGAGCACGGACAGGCCGAGCAGCACGTACAGCAGCATCAGCATCTTGTCGATCCACGCGTTCTGGTCCTTCACGACCTCCGACTCCGTGTTGAGCGTCACATCGGGATAGCGGTTGAGTACCGGCTCGAGCGTCGAGCGCGGTGTGCCCTCCCGCGCTGCGACGAACGCCATCGTGTTTCGCGGGTGCGTGAAGAGCTTGTCGTACACACCGTTCGAGATCGCGATACTCCCGAGCAGCGAGTCGAGACCCGCAGGCTTGTGGATGCCGCGCACGACGAGCGTCGCTTTCTTGCCGTCCGTCGTCGTCACGTGGAACGGCTCGCCAACCTGGAGGTGGTTGTCCTTCGCGAACTGCTCGAGCACGATCGCACCGTTGCTCCCGAGCTTCGCGAGCGTCGCGTTCGAGCCGTCGACCCACGTGAAGTGGAAGAAGCGGGGCACCGTCGCCGTGTCGAGGCCCGAGACGCTCGATTGTGATTTATCGATCCTGACCGGTGCGTTCCGGACGCTCGAAACGGCCTCGACGCCCGGTGTGCGCGCGATCGCCGCCGCCGCTCGGGGGGAGAACGAGTCCCAGCCCGACGTCGTCGTGAGGATGTAGTCGGCCGAGACCTGCTTCCTCACGGTCGAGCCCCAAGAGCTGCGGATCCCCTGCGCGAGCACGGTTACGAACGTGACGAGCGCGAGCCCGATCATGAGCGCGGACGCCGTGACGGCCGTGCGACCGGGATTACGCGTCGCGTTCTCGCGGGCGAGTCGTCCGGGTGCGCCAGCGAAGCGGGCCGCAGGCGCACCGACCGCCCAGGCGATCGGGCGAACGAGGCGCGGCGCGAGCAACGCAACGCCGATGAACAGCGCCAGCGTTCCCCCAGCGATCGCGAGCACGTGAACGAACGTGCCTCCACCGTGCCCGAACATGCCGAAGAGGAGCAGACCGAAGCCACCGCCTGCTGCGGCGATCGCGATGAACGGCGTCGCCGGCGAAAGGCGCGACTTCGGCATCGTCGATCCCTCGCGTAGCACTGCCACTGGCGCCACGCGAGTCGCACGCACCGCCGGGATGATGCTGGCCAGGACGGTCACAACCACGCCGACCAGCAAGCTGACGAAAACCGTGCGCAGCGAGAAGACCAGCCCCGCCTGCGGTAGGTCGATCTCCGCCGCCTTCATCACCGCGTTCAGGAACTTCGCGATCAGCACGCCGAGCGCGGCGCCGACGATCGTGGCCGCGAGGCCGATGATGAAAGCCTCGAGCACCACCGAGCGGAGAACCTGGCGGCGCGACGCGCCAATCGTCCGCAGCAGTGCGAACTCACGCGTCCGTTGCGCGACGGTGATAGCGAACGTGTTGAAGATGATGAAGGCGCCGACGAAGAGCGCAATGCCGGCGAACCCCAGCAGGAAGATCTTGATGAAGGTGACGAAGCTCTTGAGACCCTTGAAATCGAACGGGTCGGC
>DASVFB010000152.1:0-13835 GCA_036380275.1 Gaiellaceae bacterium
GCTCACTCGGCGATGCCGAGCAACGCTCGCAGGCGCGGGGTCTTGCGCAGCGCGACCCTGAGCCGTTCGAGGTCGGCGCCGCGGAACGTCACCGGGCCGCGCCGCGCCGTTCCTTCGGTCGCGTACGCGAAGCGGACGAGCCAGTCCCCCTTCTCGTCCTCGAGCAGCTGCACCAGCGTCGTGAACTGCTTGCCGCCCACGCGTTGCTTCAGCGTGACCTGTTCTGCAACCTCCGCTCGCCCGAATGCCGTCGTGACCACGGCCGCGACGCTACCGCGCTTCGGCGCACCCGTTTGTCAGGACTTCGTGCCGAAGGCGCGCGGCGGGGGGAGCGGCGAGGGCGTCACGCCGCGAGGGGTCTCGGCCTGGTTGAACTCCGATGGCGCGACGTCGTTCGGCATGTCCGGATGGAATAGCGACGCGAGCTCCTGAATCTGAGCGCGCCCGACGCCGAGCTCGAACTGACCACCGCCGTAGAGCCCGATGTCCCTCGCCTCGCACCACTCGTAGAAGGAGAACAGGCGATCGACGGTGCCGAAGCGCGACGGCTTCACGTTCAGGCAGCGGGGCGGAAACGGCAACGCCTCCACGTCGGCTACCGAGTGGATCGGCGCGTCCCAGGTGACGCGGTCCCGGTGCAGCCGCAGCACCTCGTCGGTCGCGTCGTCGAGGCCAGGATCCTCGAGCCAGGCCTTCGGGAACGCTTCTGCAATTCGCCGGTAGAGCTCCGGGTTCGGCGGCTGGCCGAACGAGCCGCGATAGACGCCCTTGAAATCCGCGGTGTCGACGCGGCCGAGCTCCGCAAGACGGTCGATCGTCTCGTCGCCCCAGTCGGGATCCGGGTCGAGCTTGAAGCGTGCGTCGGGATACACCTCGAGCAGCTGTTCCACATTCGTCACCCGTGTCGAGATGACGTAGGTCACCGGCCGCGCGACCTTGCCGACGGCGTCGGCGAGCGTCAGCCCCGCCTGCGAAAGCGCGAGGTCGAGCGCAGCGCTCTCCCACGCCCACCGCCGATAGTCGAAGGCCGCGTTGTCCTCGGGCAGGTCGGCGAACCAGCGAAACCCGTCGAGCGACTCCGAGAACGAGCCGAGCGTCCAGCTGCCGGCGACAGGCGGCACCGGCACGTCGTCGTGCAGGTCCGCCAGGTACGTCACGTCCTCGCCCAGCCCTTCCTCGCCGGCGCCTCGCAGCTGCACGATGGTCGTCACGCGACGGAACTCCGGCGAGACCATGATCTCCTTTCGCCCGAGCTCGACGCCTTCGATCTCGAGCGCTAGATCGGTCAGCTGGGTCACGGTCGCACCGCCTCGAGCTCGCGGAGAAAGGAGCCTCCGCCGATGACTCGTTCGGCCTTGTCTGCAGCGCGATCGCGCAGACCGCGGTCGGACGTCACCAGAGTGAACGGCCCGTCCAGCGACGCGATGACGTCGTCCGCCGAGCGCCGACCGGAGCCGAGGAGGTCCGGCGCGACCTCGGGTGGATCGCCGTCGAAGACGACGAGCAGGTCCGCGTCCTCACGCGCCGCCCAGGTACGAGCGCGCGCGACGAGCTCCTCTTTCGAGAGGTTCGGCCAGGTCGAGCGCCTCACGTTTTCGGCGTCTACGACGACGAGCGGTCTGGTCGTGTGCACGCCCCGAGCTTGCCATGCTCGAAGCCCGTGCCGCGTAACTTCACAAATGGTTCCCAGGGACGGGCGGTAGATTCAGGCGCATGGACGAGCTGCTGACACGCCGCAACACGTTGCTCCGGCTGGCTGGTCTCGTCGGCGCCGGCCTTGGGATCGAAGCGTTGAAAGCCGGAGACGGCCCGGCAGGCGTCGCGTCGGGCGCCGTGAAGTGCGTGCTCACGCCTGAGCAGACCGAGGGACCGTTCTACATCGAGAGCGAGAAGGTGCGGCGGAACATCACGGACGGGCGGCGCGGCACGCCTCTGACACTGCGCGCAACCGTCGTCGACGCGTCCACGTGCAAACCGATCAAGGGCGCCGCGGTCGACATCTGGCACTGCGACGCCGGTGGCGTCTACTCCGGGTTCGGGCAAGGCGCTTCCAGCCGGACGTTCCTGCGCGGCATGCAGAGGACGAATGCGAGCGGGCTCGCGCTTCTGAAGACGATCTATCCAGGCTGGTACCAGGGACGCACCGTGCACATCCACGTGAAGATCCACGTCGGCGGCAACGTGGTACACACCGGCCAGCTCTACTTCCCCGACACGTTGACGGACAAGGTTTATCGGAAGGCGCCGTACAAGTCGCGGCCGGGACGCACGACGCGCAACTCGAACGATTTCGTCTTTGCGAACGGCGGCAAGAACTCGATGCTCAGCGTCCGCGCAGATGGCGCAGGAGGCTACGTCGCGTCGATCACGATGGGCGTCGTCAGAGCCTAGGAGTGGAACTCGGCGAGGCGCTCGGCCTCGTCATCGAGCTCGCGCTTCGCGTCGCGCGAGAGTCGTCCGAACGCCTTCGTTACGATCCTTCCCCGCTCCGGACGCCACGTGCCCGCGACGGCGCCGTCGACTAGGAACGACCCGAGCGAGTGCGGCGTATTCGACGTGAAGATACGCGGACGGAAGGCCTCGGGCAGGATGCCCGTCCGGCGCGCGTGGACGAGTAGCGTCGCGTCCCACGTCGGCAGGAACCGCACAGGCGCCGGAGTGTCGGGATCCGGCAACGGCGCGCGTGGCACGTCGACCAGCTCGCGTCCGGACTCGTCGCGAAACCGCCGTAGCTTCAGCCGCGCGAGTGCTTCTGTCACCGTCGGCAGCGGGAGGCCCGCCCAGTCGGCGACGTCGTGCGAGCGCGCCGGCCCGAACGCGCTCAGGTAGCGGCGCACGAGATGGTCGACACCCTCCTGCTGCGTCACGGTCGACACGCCGAGCCACTCGTCGGCGAGCGCGAAGATGTCAGCACGGCGGTGCTCCCACGTACCGGACGGCGGCGCCCGGACGAGATCGACGAAGACGCCGACGCCGTTCCACGCGACGCTGTCGGAGCCGACATGCTCGAAAAGCTCGTCGCGATGGCGTGGCCCGTCGGCGAGTAACGCCTCGATCCGGCGGGCGCTCGCCTTCAGGCGCCGGACGTCGACCTTGCCCCTGCGGGCCCTCAGCCACTGCTCACGCCGGGCGTCACGCACGGCGACGCTAAAGAGCGGGAAGTCGCGCGCAGAGACGAAGTGGATGGTCGTGCGCATGAGCGTCCCCTGCACGGCCCTGCGGCGCTCGAGTGCCTTCGTCAGGTCGTCGCGTGCGAATCCGTCGAGCCGAGTCCAGAGGCCGACGTAGCCGGACGGGGCGTACTGCATCTGCAGACCGGCGACGCGCTCCAATGCGCGCGCCACCGGCAGGCCCGCCCGCTCGAGCAGGAGTTGCCGTGCGAGCACGGCGCGGTTCAGCTCGCGCTGCGTGAGGACGCGCTCGGACGCAACTACTTCCCGCTGCGGTCGATCAGCTCGATCCGGTAACCGTCAGGGTCGCGCACGAAGCAGATCAGCGAGCCGCCTTCGCGCACACGATACGGCTCGCGCTCCGGTTCGATTCCCTGATCCTGCAGCCGCTCGAGCGTCGCCGCGATGTCGTCCACCGACACGGCGATGTGGCCGTAGCCGGTGCCGACCTCGTACGAATCGACGCCGAAGTTGTACGTCAGCTCGAGCCTGTCGCCGTCACCCGGGAGGCCCATGAAGACGTTGATCGCCTCGTCGCGGATTTGCATGCGCCGCCGCTCTTCGAAGCCGAGCGCCACGTAGAACGCGACAGAGCGATCGATGTCGCCGATGCGGTAGCAGGTGTGGATCAACTCCATGGAGGTCGCATCCTAAAGCGTCACCAGAACTGAACGGCCGCGTTGATGCGCTTCACGTGCTCGTCGAGCAGCGTCATGGTTCGAGATCCTCGCGCACCAGCCCGTACATGACGCCGTCCACCCACTCGTCGCCACGCAGGTAAGCCTTGCGCTTGACGCCCTCCTTGATCCAGCCGGCACGCTCGGCGTGCCGTTGGGCGCGCTGGTTGAAGCCGTAGACGACCATCTCGAGCCGGTGGTAGCCGAGGTCGAAGATCAGCTGCCGCTGGAAAAGGCGCGCAGCATCGTCCGCGAGGCGTCGCCCGCGATAGCGCGAGTGAACGGCGAGCCCTCCGCAACGCGCGATCCGGCTGCGCTTGTTGACGCGCTCGAAAGCAAGGGTTCCCGCAGGCTCGCCGTCGAGTTCGACGACGAAGCGGCCGGACGCTTGCGGGTCCTCGTCCTGCCGCTCGATCTCTTGCGCAAGCGCGTCGCGGTCGAGCGGCTTGCCGGCAGCGAGGAACGGACGAACGTCAGCGTCCGAGAAGACGTCGTGCAGGAAGTCGAGGTCGTCCGGCGTTGCGCGCCGGAGGCGAACGTCGCTCATGGCTCCTGGATTGCGGGCGCGCGGCGTGCGAGCCGCACCGCTCCGGACCCGAGCGCTACGCCCGCGAGGATCAGCGCGAGACCGCCCAGTGTCGCAGCCGTGATGCTCTCGTCGAGCAGGATCGCGCCGTAGACGAGCGCGATCGGCGGCATCAGATACGTCACGAGGCTGGTTCGCGCGGCGCCATGCGAGCGAAGCAGTCGATAGAGAATCAGCTGGGCGAGGGCGGTACCGAAGAGCGTCAGCGCCGCGAGTGAGGCGACTGACTTCCAGTGTGGTGCGTCCTGCGGCGCGAACACAAGCGCGAGCGGTAGGAGCGCGAGCGCGCCGCCCGTCATCGATGCGGTCGCAAGCGCCGGCCCCGTCGCGGTCGTGAGCCGCTTCTGCGCGTAGAGGCCCGAGAACGCGTACGACACGGACGCGAGGACGACGGCCAGCGTCCCGAGTACGAACAGGGTCGTCACTGTCGGCTGCGCGCCGCTGAGGACGCCGACGCCGACAAGGCCGAGCACGAAGCCGAAGAGTCGCACGCCCGTCGTCCGCTCGCTCGGCAGCATTAGCGGCGCGAGCATCACGTTGAAGATCGGCACTGTTGAGTTGGCGATCGCCGCGACGCCCGAGTCGATGTACTTCTCGCCCAACGCGATCAGCGTGAACGGAATCGCTCCGTTCACGACGCCGATCGCGAGGCCGTGCCAACCGGCCGCGCGGACGTCCGCAAACGCTTCGCGGAAACCGCGGCTCGCGACGAGGAAGGCCCCGAGCAGCAGCGCGGCGAAGGCGAGGCGGAGCTCCATCATCGCGGGGGGTGAGAAGTCCCGGACCGCGACCTTGATGAAAAGGTAGGACGCGCCCCAGATCGCGGCGAGCAGGCTGATCAGGAACCAGTAAGAGCGGGTCACCTGCGCACGGTACCGTCGGATGCCCGGGGTAGACTGACCCTCTGACGCAGGTTGCGGAACAGCCTCTGCACCGCGCGCTCGGGCTCACGGACGGCGAGTTCGAGCGAATCGGGGGTCTTCTCGGGCGGGAGCCGAACCACTTCGAGCTCGCGGTGTTCTCGCTGCTCTGGTCCGAGCATTGCGGCTACAAGCACTCCGCGCCGCTCCTGAAGCGGCTGCCCTCCACTGGCGCGCGCGTGCTGCAAGGGCCCGGCGAGAACGCCGGAGTGCTCGACCTCGGTGAGGGCGAGGCCGTCGCGTTCAAGGTCGAGTCGCACAACCACCCTTCGGCCGTCGAGCCGTTCCAGGGAGCGGCGACCGGCGTCGGCGGAATCCTCCGCGACATCGTCGCCATGGGCGCGAGGCCGATCGG
Organism: Gaiellaceae bacterium; assembly: GCA_036380275.1. GTDB lineage: Bacteria > Actinomycetota > Thermoleophilia > Gaiellales > Gaiellaceae > DASVFB01. The sequence continues at coordinate 5,709 of DASVFB010000152.1, forward strand.
GCTGCTCGACGGGCTGCGCTTCGGCGCGCCAGACCACCATTTCGACCGCGCGGTCGCCGGCATCGGCGCGTACGGGAACTCCGTAGGCGTTCCGACCGTCGGCGGCGAGGCCGTCTTCGACGAGGCGTACGCGGACAATTGCCTCGTCAACGCGATGTGCGTCGGGATTCTTCCCAGCGCGCGCGTGACGCGCGCGAAGGCGCGCGTGCCTGGACATCTCGTCGTCCTCTACGGCGCGACGACCGGCCGCGACGGCATCGGCGGCGCATCCGTCCTCGCCAGCCAGGAGCTCGGCGAGGAAGACGCCGACAAGCGTCCTTCGGTGCAGGTCGGCGACCCGTTCACGGGCAAGAAGCTGATCGAGGCAAGCGTCGAGCTCGTCGAGCGCGGGCTTGTCGAGTCGCTGCAGGACTGCGGCGCCGCCGGCCTCGCCTCCGCGCTCGCCGAGATGGCGTCGGACGGCGCGGGCATCGACGTCCACCTCGACCGCGTGCCGCAGCGCGAGGACGGCATGGAGCCCTGGGAGATCATGATCTCCGAGTCGCAGGAGCGGATGGTTGCGGCCGTGCGGCCGCAGCTGCTCGACGCGGTGCGCGAGGTGTGCGCGCGCTGGGAGCTCCCGTGCACCGTGATCGGCGAGGTCGCCGAGGCCGGCGTGCTGCACGCGCTGCACGACGGCGAGACGGTCGGCGAGATCCCGGCGCGGCTGCTCACCGACGAGTGTCCGCGCTACGAGGTCGAGCAGCGGCCGCGACCGGATTCGGCGCAGAGGCCTCGCGAGCGGAGGTTCGTCTCGAAGCGCCGCATCTACGAGCAATACGACCAGCTCGTCGGCTCGCGAACGGTGCGCCGTCCGGGCCTCGACGCAGCCGTGCTCCGGCTGCGGCCGTCGCTGCGCGGGCTCGCTGTCTCGCTTCAGGGCGGCTCGACCGACGAAGGTCCGTTCCACGCGGGGGCGAGCGCAGTGTTCGGTGCCGCGCGCAACGTCGCATGTGCGGGCGGCGAGCCGATCGGCCTCACCGACTGCCTCAACTTCGGCAACCCGGAAAAACCAGAGATCGCGTGGGAGCTCGCGCAGGCGATCGACGGAATCACGGCCGCCGCGACGGCGCTCGGCACGCCGGTCGTGTCGGGCAACGTCTCGCTCTACAACGAGACCGACGGGCGCTCGATCCCGCCCACGCCAGTCGTCGGCTGCGTCGGAATCGTTCCCGACGTGCGGCAGATTCCAGACCGCTGGCGCGCCGGCGACGTCGTGCTGCTCGCGAGCCTTCCGCCTGGCCGGCTCGAGCCACGCGCCGAGGCAGAGCTGGTCCGCCTGTTGTGGAAGGTGGCGCCGCTTGTCAGCCTCGCGCACGACGTCGGCTCCGCCGGCCTCGAGGCGGCGCTCGAGGAAGCCGCCGAATGGTGCGGACGCGCCGCGACCGTCGACCTCCCCGGGGAGCCGCTCGGCACGTCGGCAATCCTCGCCTGCGCCCCCGAACACGTCGAACAGATCGGCTCGCGCGGGATCCGGCGAATCGGCGAGGTGAACTGACGATGTGCGGCGTCTTCGGCATTCGCTCACCCCAGCGCGACGTCGCGCGCATCGCGTACTTCGGCCTCTTCGCACTGCAGCACCGCGGTCAAGAGTCCGCCGGCATCGCGGTCTCCGACGACGGACGGCTGACCGTCTTGCGCGACATGGGCCTCGTTTCGCAGGTCTTCGACGAGCAGAAGCTGAGCGGTCTCCACGGCGACGTGGCGATCGGGCATACGCGCTACTCCACGACTGGGTCGACGCACTGGGCGAACGCGCAGCCGTTGCTGCACCACGGGCCGGCGCGCACCGTCGCGTTAGGTCACAACGGGAACCTGACGAACGCGTCGGCGTTGCGCGCAGAGCTCGCACGGAAGGGCGTCAAGCTGTCTTCGACGTCCGACAGCGAGCTGATCGCGGCGCTGATCTCGAACGAGGAAGGTTCGCTCGAGGATGCCGTCGCAGCCGCGATGCGCAGGCTCGAGGGCGCGTACTCCGTCGTTGGGCTGTCGGAGGGAACGCTCATCGCGTTCCGCGATCCATTCGGCTTCAGACCGCTGGTGCTCGGCCAGTTGGACGGCGAGTGGGTTGTCGCGTCCGAGTCATGCGCGCTCGACCTCGTCGGCGCAAACCTCGAGCGCGAAGTCGCACCGGGCGAAGTCGTCCTCATCGATGCCGACGGACTCCGGTCGGTCCAGGCCGTCGAGCCGGCCGAGAACGGCGCACTCTGCATCTTCGAGTTCTTCTACCTCGCTCGGCCGGACACGCGGCTCGAGGGCGTCGAGGTCCACGCCGCGCGCGTGCGAATGGGCGAACAGCTCGCGGCGGAAGCGCCCGTCGATGCGGATCTCGTGCTGCCGATCCCCGAGTCCGGCACGCCTGCCGCAATCGGCTTCGCACGCGCGAGCGGGATTCCGTTCAGCGAAGGCCTGATCAAGAATCGCTACGTCGGCCGGACATTCATCCAGCCCGAGCAGGGGCTGCGCGAGCAGGGCGCGAAACTGAAGTACAACCCACTCGCGGAACTCGCCGGGAAGCGCGTCGTCGTGGTCGACGATTCGATCGTCCGCGGAAACACGACCCGCCAGATCGTGCAGCTGCTCTTCGACGTCGGCGCCAGCGAGGTGCACCTGCGCGTCTCGTCACCGCCGGTGATCGGCCAGTGCTTCTACGGGATCGACCTCGCCGACCCCGACGAGATGATCGCCTCGAACCGTACTGTCGAGGAGATCCGCCAGCACATCGGCGCGACGTCGCTCGCGTACATCTCGCTCGAGGGCCTGCAGGACGCGACGCGTCGGCCGGCATCTCGGCTCTGCCGCGCGTGCCTCACACGCGACTACCCGACGAACGTGCCAGCCGACGCGAAGAAAATGAAGTTCGAAACCGTGGCGTAGTTACTGCTCTAGGACCCTCGATGCTTTCGCGATCCCGCGAGAGATCAGGTACGCGCTCACCGTCCACTTGACGAAGTCGACCCAGTTTGGCGCTCCGAGGTCGTCGGCGATCCAGCAGACGAGCCAGACGATGATGACGACGATGATCAGGACGGCGATCTCGGCGTTGCCGGGAATCGGCAGGCGCGCAACGTCCGTCGGCAGGTTCGGTCTGGTCGGTCTTTCCATGACGCTCCTTTCAGGCTGCGTGTCGTGGGATGTGGACGATCTCCAGCTTGATCCCGTCCGGGTCGTAGAAGAACACCGCGTAGTACCCCAGCTGGTACGCGTATTCGCTCGGCCCACTCTCGATCTCGGCGCCGGTCTCCTCTAACCACCGTGCTCTCTCGTCGACGGCCGCGCGTGACGTCGCTTCGAGCGCTAGGTGATGCAGACCGATCGCGTAGCGGTCGTACGGCTCGCCCGCCTTCGTCTGCGTCTCGCGCAGGCCGATCGTAGTCCCTGGACCCCAGAGGTAGTAGATCGTTTCGCCGCGCTCACCCTCGACCTCGCTGATGCCGTGGTAGCCGAGCGGCGCGAGGAGATCGCGGTAGAACGGCAAGCTGCGCTCGATCGAAGAGACGACGAGGTCGACGTGGTGGACGCCGGTGGAGCGCACCGGCGGCACTCCTTCAACGCGCCTGTTCCATCTCCTGCGCACGCCCATAGCGCACAGCCCTGCGCACGGCGCGCGGATCGAGGCCGCTCTCGAGCAGACGCTGACGTTGTTCCCCCTCGGCGGCGAGCCGCAGGAACAGCCACGCCAGCGCGATGATCGTCACCAGCGAGCCCTCGATCATCATCACGCTGCCGGCGAGGCGCTGGTCGTCGATCGCCGACAGCCCGAACGGCCGCGCGACGCCTTCGTAGAACGAGTAGAAGACCGTGTTCGGCCACACGAAGACGTTGCCGAGCACGGTCGACACGACGCGGGCGAGTGCGACGTACCCGAGCTTCGCCCCCGTGCCGAACCACTCGGGCATCGGAATCGACTCGAGCACGGGCGTCCACAGCAGGATCCCGCCGGTGAAGAAGCATGCGTGCTCGAGTGCGTGCACCGCGTCGTGGCGCAGCGCCGCCTCGTAGAGGAAAGGAAGGTGCCAGACATAGAGGTTGAGCGCCCAGAGCCCGAGCGCCGCTCCCGGGTGGAAGATCCGGCGCAGAGGGTGCACGAAGCGAAGCAGGGGACGCAGCACCGGTCGCGTGAGCCCGCCGAGCAATGCGAGGGGAGCCAGGTCGCCGAGCAGGATGTGTTGCGTCATGTGCATCCCGAAAGAACGCTCGGCGTAGTAGTCGAGGGGCGAGACGAGCGCGATGAGCAGGAGGAGCACGCCCAGCGCGAACAGCCCGATGCGCCACGCGGGCGGCGCGGTTCCGCGCCCTCGCAGCGTGTGGACGCGCCTGGCATAGACCGCGGCAAGCAGCAGCGACGGCACGAGCTGCAGCGGCTCCAGCGTCCAGTGAGTCACGACAACGCCGAGTCTAGAATCGCGAACTCGAAGTGCGTTTGTTTCACTACCACCTGGTGACGAGCCGCGTCCGCGAGGTCGAAGCCCGGTACCTCGCCAAGCTTGGTTTCGAGCTGGTCGCACGGTACGGACGCGTCGGAGACGAGCATACGAGCTTCGAGCCCGGTGTCTCCTGGGAGGAGCTCGACCGCCTCGGCTTCAAACTCCGGCTCGCGGAGCTCGAGCGCGGCGCCGTCAACGTGGTCGTCCAGCCCGGGCAATGGAACCTGCCGCGTGTCGACCACGTCGGGATCGCGCTCGACGACGACGATTTCACGGCCGCGCTCGCCCGTGCCGACCAGCTCAAGCTGCGCGTCCAGGAGCACGGTGGCCGCCGCACGTTCGTGGCGACAGGCGCCGGCTATCGCGTCGAGCTGCATCCGCCGCGCGAATGGCTCGACGAGCTGTTCCAGAACGCCGACGTTCTCACGATTGCCGAGCTGCAGCTGAAGGCGGACGATCCGCACCGAAAGGCGGAGGCGCTCGCCGAGCTGCTCGAGATCCGGCACCGCGAATCGACGCTCGACATCGGCGACACGGTCCTCCGTTTCATCGACGGCGGGCCTGCTGGACGCCCCGAGCTGCATGCGGAGCTGTTTGTCTAGCGAGAGGCAGACCTACGAGCAGGCCGGCGTCTCGCTCGGGACCGCGGACGCGCTCGTCGAGCGTCTGCGCGCGGCCGTCGAGTCGACCGGCGCGATCGGCTTCGGAGCGTTCGCCGGGCTCCACCCCCTCGACGACAGGCGCCTGCTCGCCGCGTCGACCGACTCGGTCGGCACCAAGCTGATCGTCGCTCGCGAACGCGGGGCGCTACGCAGCTGCGGCGCCGATCTGGCCGCGCACTGCATCAACGACGTGATCACGAGCGGCGCCGACCCGCTCTTGCTGCTCGACTACGTCGCGGCGAACCGCATCGACCTCGAGCAGGTCGCGGAGCTCGTCGACGGCGCCGCGGAGGTGTGCCGGATCGCCGGATGCGCGTTGATCGGCGGCGAGACCGCCGAGCTGCCCGGCGTCTACCGCGAAGGAGAGCTCGACTTCGCAGGCACGTGCGTCGGTGTCGTCGAGCGCAAGCGGCTCGTGGACGGCTCGCAGGTCCGGGCGGGCGACGTGATCGTCGGCTTCCCCTCTGCCGGCGTCCACGCCAACGGCTTCACGCTCGTTCGGCGCATCCTCGAAGAGGACGATTACGACGGCGCCGACCTCCTGGCCCCCACGCACCTGTATCTCGACGACGTGCGGCGGCTGCGCGAGCACGCGCACGCCTTCGCGCACGTCACGGGAGGCGGCATCGCCGGGAACGTCGCGCGCGTCGTGCCCGACGGCCTGCGCGCGACGATCGACTGGGACGCCTGGCCGCGCCCGCCCGTCTTCCACTGGCTTGCCCGGCACGTCGACGAAGGAGAGCTACGCCGCGTCTTCAACCTCGGGATCGGGTTCTGCGCCGTCGTCCGCGACCCGGGCGACGATCTGGTGATCGGAAGGATCGAGCCGGAATGATCGGAGTCCTCGTATCGGGCGCAGGGACGAACCTGCAGGCTCTGATCGACGCGGGCCTGCCGGTCGTCGCGGTTGCGTCCAACCGGAAGGACGCCGCGGCACTCGAGCGAGCGCGCGCGGCGAACATCGCGACCGCGACCTTTGCGCTCGACTGTTACGCCGAGCGGGAAGAGCGCGACCTCGTCATGGCCACGTGGCTCGAGGAGCACGGTGTCGAGCTCGTGGTCCTCGCCGGGTACATGCACCTGCTGACGCCGCCCTTCCTCACGCGCTTCCCGGACCGAGTCGTCAACGTGCATCCGTCGCTGCTGCCGCAGTTCCCGGGGGCACACCCGATCGACGACGCCCTGGCGGCAGGCGTCGACACGACCGGCGTGACGGTGCACTTCGTCGACGAAGGCCTTGACAGCGGCGCTGTCATCCGCCAAGAGGCCGTCCCGGTGGAGCCGCGGGCGACGCTCCTCGAGCGGATCCATGCGGTCGAACACCGTCTGCTGCCCGGCGTCGTGAGGGAACTGTGCGCGCGCTGATTTCCGTCCACGACAAGGCCGGCCTGGACGAGTTCGCGCGCGGGCTCGAGGAGCTCGGCTTCGAGATCGTCGCCAGCGGCGGGACGTCCGCGTTCCTCGACGAACACGGCGTGCACGTGACGCGCGTCGAGGACGTGACGAACGCGCCCGAGCTGCTCGGCGGCCGCGTGAAGACGCTGCACCCGCGCATCCACGGCGGCATCCTCGCGAGACGCGACCGCGCTGACGACCTCGAGGCGCTCGACGAGCAGGAGATCGAGCCGTTCGACCTCGTCTGCGTCAACTTCTATCCGTTCAGCTCGATCGTCGCGAGACACGGAGCGCGCATGGAGGACGCCGTCGAGGTGATCGACATCGGCGGGCCGTCGATGCTGCGCGCCGCGGCGAAGAACTTCGCGCATGTCGCCCCCGTGTGCGACCCGGGGCAGTACGGGCGAGTCCTCGCGGAGCTCACCGAGCACGGAGTGCTATCGCTGGAAACCCGACGTGCCCTCGCCGCCGACGCCTTCGCCTACAGCGCGGTGTACGAGGCGGCGATCGCACGCTGGTTCGCCGAGGGAGAAGGGCTGCCCAAGACACTGTCGCTGTCGTTCGAGAAGGCACAGGACCTCGCGTACGGCGAGAACCCGCACCAGCAGGCGGCCTACTACCGCGAGCTCGGCGCGCGCCGCCCGCTGCTCTCGCACGTCGAGCAGCTCCAAGGCCGGTCGCTGTCCTTCAACAACCTGCACGACCTGTCCGGCGCACTCATGCTGCTGCGCGAGTTCACGCTGCCGACCTGCGTGATCGTGAAGCACGCGAACGCGTGCGGCGTCGCCGTCGCAGCGACGATCGAGGAGGCCTACGAGCGCGCGCTCGCGGCCGATCCGCTCTCAGCGTTCGGCATGGTCTGCGCGTTGAACCGGCTGGTCAGCGCCGAGCTCGCAAGACGCATCTCCGAACAGTTCGTCGACGTCCTCATCGCTCCCGACTACGAGGAGGGAGCCCTTGACGCCTGGACGTCGAAGCCGGCGGTGCGGATTCTCGCCGACCGCGAGCGACGCTCGTTCCCCGTCGAGGAACTCGACTTCAAGCGCGTGCCCGGTGGACTGCTCGTCCAGCACCGCGACTGGGACGTCGACGAGCGCAACACGATGACCGTCGTCGCCGGTTCGCTGACCGAGCAGCAGTGGGGCGATCTGCTGTTCGCGTGGCGCGTGGCCAAGCACATCTGGTCGAACGCGATCGTGATCGCCAAGGATCTGCAGACGATCGGAATCGGCGCGGGCCAGCAGAGCCGCGTCGACGCGGTGCGGCTCGCCCTCGAGAAGGCGCAGAAGTTCGACCACGATCTCGCGGGGTCGGTGCTCGCGTCCGATGCCTTCTTTCCCTTCGCCGACGGGCCCGAGCAGGCGCTCGCGCGCGGCGTGACGGCGCTCATCCAGCCCGGCGGCTCCAAGCGGGACGACGAGGTTGTCGCTGCCGTAGAACGGGCCGGAGCGGCTATGGTCCTCACCGGCCGCAGGCACTTCCGTCATTGACGGGACAGAGGGGGATATGACCGAACAGCACAGGAACAAGTGGCTGATTCTCGCCGTCGTCGGCGCGGCGTTCTTCATGACGATCCTCGACGTCGCGATCGTCAACGTCGCGAT
>DASVFB010000153.1:0-4650 GCA_036380275.1 Gaiellaceae bacterium
CGGCCGGCGCGTCGTCGTGGCCGAGGACCACTGGCCCGAGGGCGGGCTCGGCGACACCGTGCTCTCGGCGCTCGCCGGCGAGGAGCTCGCGTTCGAGCATCTCGCGGTGCGAGAGATGCCGGGGTCGGGCAAGCCCGACGAGCTGCTCGCTGCCGCCGGCATCGACGCCGACGCGATCGCCGTTGCAGCACGAAAGCTCGTCTCCGCGCAGACCGTCGCGCGCTGATCACATGATGATGCGGCGGGTTGCCCTGCTCGCCGTCTCGGCGAACCTGCTCGCCGCCTGCGGCGGTGACACCGACGACCTCCAGGTCGCGGTCGACCGGCTCAACGGCGGCGCCGCCTCGACGCGCCTGCGAGAGTCGCTGGAGGCGGGCGGAGGCGTCGCGCTCTGTCGCATCACGGCGCAACCGGATCGCCCGAACCGGCTCCTGCTCACGGTGGTCATGAAGAACGACAGCTGGTACCAGGCGGCGCTCGACCCCGAAGAGGACGAGAAGCTACGACGCGAGAACGTCACGACGGGCAAGAACTACGCGCAGGTCTTCGGGCCCGACCGCGAAGCCGAGCTCCGAAAGACCGGCAGGGAATGCACCGTCTCTGTCACCGACGGTGCCGTGTCCCTGAACTAGGGCGCCGCAGGGCTCACCACCAGCGCGCTCCCCGTGCCGCGCCGCACGGGCTCGGCCGCCGCGAGCAGGTTGCCGCCGCCGAGAAACTCGATCCCCGTCGCGGCACCGATCTCCCCGCCGTTCGAGAATGCGTGACCGCGAGCCTGGAGCAGTGTCATGAGCGGACTGGACAGGAACGCCGGCTCGGAGCTCGTGCTCGCCGTGTTGCGCTGGCTCGCGCGCGGGTCCGCGATCGCCTGCGGCAGCGTCATCCCCTGGTCGAGACGGTCGAACAGGATCTGCAGCACCGTCGTGATGATCGTCGAGCCGCCCGGAGAGCCGAGCGCGAGGAACGGCTTCTTGTGGTCGAGGACGATCGTCGGCGCCATCGAGCTGCGCGGTCGCTTGCCGCCCTCGACGTGATTCGGATGCGTCGCCGAGTCGTAGTTGAAGTCGGTGAGCTCGTTGTTGAGCAGGAAGCCGTAGCCGGGAACGAGCAGGCCCGAGCCCCCGGTCGACTCGATCGTGAACGTGTACGAGACGACGTTGCCCTTCTTGTCCGACGTCACGAGATGCGTCGTCGTCTCCGTCTGCGTCGCGGTCGCGGACGCCTGTCCCTTCACGTACGGGTACGGGTCCCCAGGTTGCACGACCGGCGGGCTCGCTGCGGTCGTCGTGATCAGCGCGCGCCGCGTTGCCGCGTAGTCGTCCGACAGCAGACCTTTCAGTGGCACGTCGTAGTACTCGGGATCGGCAAGGTACGCGTTGCGATCGGCGAACGAGTAGCGCGAAGCCTCGAGGAAGTAGTGGAAAGCCTGCTCGCGAGTCATCGAGGAGAGGTCGTAGCCCTCGAGGATGTTCAGCGCTTCGCCGACGGTCGAGCCGCCGCTCGACGGCGGTCCCATCGAGTAGACGTCGAGCCCGCGGTAGCGCACGTGCGTCGGCTTGCGCTTCAGCGCGCGGTAGTCCTTCAGGTCGCTCAGCGTCATCACGCCGGGCCGCCAGACGTGGTTCGCCGTCGGCGCGGGATTCGGGTGCTGCACGGTGTCGACGATCGCGCGCGCGATGTCGCCGCGGTACAGCTCCTTCATGCCGTGCTTCGCGATGCGCTCGTACGTGTGCGCGAGGTCCGGATTGCGAAACGTCGTGCCGACGTCGTGCGGCGTGCCGTCTGGGTCGAGGTAGAGCGCCGCCGTCGTCGGAATGTCGTTGAACCAGTCGAGCGCCCCGTTGGTCTGGTCGAAGAACGTCTGGTCGACGACGAATCCGTTCCTAGCGACGCCGATCGCAGGTTGCAACACCTGCGCGAGCTTCATCGTCCCGTACTTCTTGAGTGCCTTTTCCCACGTCGCGGGCGTTCCGGGCACGCCGACGGACATGCCGCTCCAGCGTGCGTCGTTGAACGGGAGCGGCACGCCGTTCTCCCAGAACGACGCCGGCGTCATCGCCTCTGATGCTGTTTCACGCCCGTCGATCGTGGTGACTTTGCCGTGCGCTGGACGGATGACCATGAAGCCGCCGCCGCCCAGGCCGCACGAGAACGGCTCGGTCACGCCCAGCACGGCCGCCGCCGCGACGGCGGCGTCGACGGCGTTGCCGCCGGCTTTCAGGGTGTCGATGGCGGCCTGGCTCGCGAGCGTCTCGACACTCGCGGCGGCGCCACCTGTACCCGTCGATGTCGGCGGGCCGAACGGCGCCACGGCTGCGGCTGCCGGAAGTCCGAGAAGCAGTGCAACGACGAAAAGCAGTAGGACGGCGAATCGGCGCATGATTCCTCCCTGGGGCTCGATTCGGCGGCGAGCGCGTTCCTCTCTAGTCTGTGCGCATGGCCGTCGTCATTGCTTCTAATCTCCGAAAGGAGCTCGCCGGAAACGTGCTTTTCGACGGGGTTTCGTTCAAGGTCGAGCGCCGGGAGCGCGTCGCGCTGGCCGGTCCGAACGGCGCCGGCAAGACGACGCTGCTACGCATGCTGGCCGGCCAGAGCGAGGTCCACGGCGGCGAGCTCGCGTTCTCGAAAGGCACGCGCGTCGCACTCCACGACCAGCGCCCGCCGCTGCAGCGAGGGCTGACGCTCCGCGACTACGTGCTCTCAGGCGCCGCCGACCTCGTCGCGATCGAGCAGGAGCTTCGGCAGCTGGAGGAGGCGATGACCGCCGGAGATCACGATGCACAGACACTGCGGCGGTACTCGGAGGCGCAAGCGCGGCTCGAGCACGCAGGTGGCTACGCGTGGCGCGAGCGCGTCGGCTCGGTCGCGCGCGGTCTGGGCTTCCGCGAGGAAGACCTCGACCGCCTGCTCGACACGTTCTCGGGCGGTGAGCTGACGCGAGCCTCGCTCGCGCGGGTGCTCGGGGGCGATCCGGATCTGCTGTTGCTCGACGAGCCGACGAACCACCTCGACGTCGCGAGCCTCGAGTGGCTCGAGAACGAACTGTCATCGCTCGACGCCGGCGTGATGCTCGTTGCGCACGATCGCTGGTTCCTCGAGGCGACGACGACGGCAGTGCTGGAGCTCGAGGCAGGTCGGTCGACCTACTTCGCCGGCCCGTGGCACCAGTGGCGGCTCGAGAGAGCCGCGCGCCTCCAGTCGGCGACAAAGGAGGCCGCGCGTTACGCGGAGGACATCGCGCGCCTCGAGCGCTTCGTCGCACGTTTCCGCTACAAGAAGTCGAAAGCGAAACAGGCGCAGGCGAAGCTCACGCAGATCGGCCGCCTCACGCAGGAGAAGGCCAAGGTCGGCGACGAGATCTCGCTGCTGTCGCGCCGGTCGAAGCGTCTCGGGTTCGGCTTCATCGATCCGCCGCGTAGCGGCCGGACGGTCGTCGAGTCGGACGCGCTCGCCGTCCAGATTGGCGAACGCGAGCTGCTGCGCGAGGCAACGTTCGCGCTCGAACGAGGCGAGCACGTCGCGCTCGTCGGGCCGAACGGCTCTGGGAAGACGACGCTGATCGAGACCGTGCTCGACAAGCGTGAGCCAAGGAGTGGACGCGTGCGGCTCGGCCACAGCGTGGCCGTCGGCTACTTCTCGCAGCAGGAAGTCGAGCTCGACGAGCGCCACACCGTGCTCGAGTCGACCCAACGCGCGACGAACCTGCCACGCCCGCAGGCGCAGGCGCTGCTCGGCCGCTTCCTCTTCTCCGGCTGGGACGAGCACGAGAAGTCGGTCGCCGTGCTCTCCGGCGGCGAGCGGCGCAGGCTCGCGCTCGCGCACGTGGTCGCCTCCGGCGCGAACTTCCTCGTGCTCGACGAGCCGACGAACCACCTCGACCTCGAGTCGCGCGAGGCACTCGAAGCCGCACTCGAGGCGTTCCCCGGCACGATCCTCCTCGTCTCACACGACCGCGCCCTCGTCGACGCGGTAGCCGAGCGGACGCTCGCGCTCGAGGACAGGACTGTTCGCAGCTACGACGGCGGCTGGGCGGAGTACATTCGCCGCCGCGACGAGCGCGTCGCAGCGACGCTCGCGCCCGAGCCTGAGCCCAAGATCCGGAAGGCGAAGGCGCGGCCCTCGTCGGCGCCCAAGCAACGGCCGAGCGAGCTCGAGCAGCTCGAGGCCGACATCGCAGCGCGGGAAGACGCACTCGCAGAGCTCGAGCGCAAGCTCGCCGACGACTGGGCCGACGTCGAGACGCTTCAGGCACACCGCGCCGCTCGTGACGAGCTGCAGGCGATGCTCGCGCGCTGGGAGGAACTGTTCGAGCGCCAGGCGCAATGACGCAGGGCGTCGTCGACCAGGTCGATGCGGAGGGCATCCGCCTCGTCCGCTTCCTCTGGTGCGGCAACGACGGCACGGTGCGTGCGAAGGCAAGCGGCAGGCACGGCCTCGAGGGTCGGCTCGCGAGCGGGATCGGCCTGACCGTCGCGATGCAGGCGATGAGCGGCCTCGATCAACTGCAGCCAGTCGAGGGGATGGGCCCGGTCGGCGAGATCCGGCTCGTGCCCGACCTCGAGACGTTTCGCGTCTTGCCATACGCACCGCGCACCGGCGCGCTGCTCGTCGATCACGTGACGCTCGACGGCGAGCCGGCGCCACAGTGCC
>DASVFB010000154.1:0-3083 GCA_036380275.1 Gaiellaceae bacterium
GCCGGCAGTTCCGACGTGAGGATCCGTTCCATTCGTGGCACCTCCCTTCGACTGCTTCGCCTGGGGGTGCGGGCGGGAGGCGATCCCCGCGGTGCCACCGCACTTCGCTTGTGGCTCAGAGCCACAAACCTCGATTAGGCCCTGTCGGGGGCCGGCCGCCGGCTCGGGAGGCGTCACTCTCCGTCGTCGCCGTGGGCGAAAGGGTAGCTCAGGCTGCGACGAGGACGCCGAGGCGCTCGAGGCAGGAGCGGACCCGCTCGGTCTCCTCCTCGTTCGCCTCTACGAGCGGGAGGCGCAGGCCGCCGACGTCGTGCCCCGAAAGCTTCAGTGCAGCCTTGATCGCGATCGGGTTGCCGACCACCTTCAGCAGCTCGTACGCCGGGGCGAGTTGCTCGTCGATCTCCTTCGCGCGTGCGTGGTCGCCGCTGTGGAAGGCGCGCACCATCTCCTTCACCTGCGGCCCCACAACATGTGTGTGGACGCAGATGCCTCCTACGCCGCCGAGCTCGAGGAACGGGCGGATCAGGTTGTCGTCACCGGCGTACAGGTCGAGACCGAAGCCCGGAATCTGGGCCGCCTCGTCGAGATCGTCGTACGCCTGCTTGACGGCGCGCACGGTCGGAATGTCCGCGAGCTGCTCGATCGTCTCGGGCTCGATGTTGATCACGACGCGGCTGGGAATGTTGTAGACGACGACCGGCCTGTCGGTCGCCGCTGCAATCGCTTTGAAGTGCTCGACGATCGCGCGCTGCGGCGGCTTGCGGTAGTACGGCGTGACGACGAGCAGCCCGTCGACGCCGATTTCGGCGGCCTTTTGAGACAGGTGGATCGAGTGTGCAGTGTCGTACGTGCCGGTTCCCGCGACGACCGTCGCCCGTCCGCGCAGCAGGTCGACCGCGGTTTCCCAAAGCGCGAACTTCTCGTCGTCGGAGAGCGTCGGCGCTTCGCCGGTCGTGCCGCACACGACGAGGCCGTCCGAGCCGTTGTCGACGAGGAACTCCGCGAGCTCGCGGAAGCGGTCCAGATCGACGCCACTGTTCTTGTCGAACGGCGTGACGATCGCAGTCAGAACCTCGCCGAACACCGGTTCTGGATTCTACGCCTTCGCGACGGCCCCTTCGAAGGCACGCCTCGCTTCCTCTCCGTAGACGGCGAACACGACGCGGCGCAGCGCCCGCGGCTCGTGTGCGCGCACCGCATCCACCATCAGCCGCGCGCACTCGTCGAGCGGAAAGCCGCCGACGCCGGTACCGAAGGCGGGCAGCGCGAGCGACTGCGCGCCGAGCTCGTCGGCAACCTGCAGCACGCTAGTCGTCGTCTGTGAGACGAGCGCGGCATTCGTCCGGAGGTCCTGACCCATGACGGCTCCGTGGATGACCCACTTCGCCGGCAGGCGACCGGCGGTCGTCGCGACCGCGTCGCCGACCGCGATCGGCCCCTTCGCAATCGCCTCGTGCTCGACATCGTCGCCGCCCGCACGCTTGATTGCCCCCGCGACGCCTGCGCCCATCCAGAGCTGGTTGTTAGCCGCGTTCGCGACAGCATCGACTCTGAGCGCCGCGATGTCACCGTCAATGACTTCGAGCTTCATCCGCCTCGCGTCTTAAACTCATGCATCCCCTACTCGCGAGGTGCTCACCGGTGAAGGCTCTCGGAACAATCTATCGCTACTGGATCACGCTCATCTTTCTCGCCGTCGTGACCCAGATCGCAGCTGCCGCGTACGGGGCTTTCTACGCCGCTCAGAAGCTCGGCGACCAGGAGGGTTCGGACGAGAGCAAGATGATCAGCGAGAAGGTGTTCGACCACGGGTTCGGCTTTCACGTTGGTTTCGGATATCTCATCTTCCTCGGGGCGATCGTCCTTTTTCTCCTTGCCCTCGGGGCCCGACTGGGCAAGCGGCGCGTGCTCTTCGCGCTAGCCGTCCCGCTGTTGGTGGTCGTCCAGATCGTCCTTGCGTGGATCAGCGAGAGCGTGCACGCGGTTGGGATTCTTCACGGCATCAACGCGCTGGTCATCTTCGGCCTCACCGGGTACTTGACCGGAGAAGCCTGGCGAGGCGCGCGCGCCGCGCAGGCAACGCCTGCCGCACCTGCCGCCTAGCGTCAGGGCAGATCGCGGCCCATGATCAGGAACGGACGCCCGGAGCCGAAGTCGAGGTAGGGGACGATCACGCGCCAGCCGCGACCTTCGTAGAGGGCGATCGCCGGCTCATTGTCGGTCTGCGTCGAGAGCACGGCGGTCGGCGCGTCGATCCCTTCGATCAGCGTGTCATGCAGGCGCCCGCCGATCCCGCGGCGCTGAAAGTCGCGTCGCACGTGCAGCTCCGTGAACTCGAAATGACCCGGTCCGAGCCAGCGTTGGGTCCCCTCAGCGCCCAGCGCGCGGGCGACGCGGTCGTGCCACCACTGCCCGCTCCCGCCTCGGTAGCCGTAAACGAAGCCGACTGGGCGACCGTCGGCGAAGGCGCCCAGGAACCGGAAGCCGTCGCGCGTGACGTGGCGCGGCAGGATCTCGTCGATCCGCGCCCGCGAAGCATCCGGCCAGATCTCGGCCAGCTCGGGCCGAAGCGAGAGGACGTCCCTTCCCGAAAGCTCGCGGATCTCGACGCGCGTGTCGATCGTCACGTCGAGACCTCCTCGCGGCCGAAAAACGAGCTGGAGAGCACGTAGAACAACGCGATCGCAGCGTAGAGCGCGGCGCTCACCTCCGCCTGGAAAAAGCCGACGATCGCGGCGCCGGCGTACATCGCCACCCCCGGCCTGTAGCTGCGCGTGATCCCGTCCACGACGCGCCGGTCGGCATCCGCACGCAGCAACCTGCCGCCGGCGCCGATCGCGTAGCGCCACATGAGGTTGAAGAACACCGCGGTCGTGGTGAGCGTGATCCCGTACAAGACCGCGGCGGCCTGCCCGTCGTCGGTACGCACGTACGTCGCCAGCAACCGCGTCGGAAACGGAATGAACGCGATGCAGAGCAAGAAGAAGACGTTGATGAACAGGAATGTCCGGTCGGTGCTGTGCAGCTGGTCGAGGACCGTGTGGTGGTTCACCCAGATGATCCCGATCGTCACGAAGCTGACC
>DASVFB010000155.1:0-9500 GCA_036380275.1 Gaiellaceae bacterium
GGTGCGTGGCCAGTACTACTGGCATCGCTTCTTCGCGCACCAGCCGGATCTCAACTACGACAACCCCGAGGTGCAGGAGGCGATGCTCAACGTCCTGCGCTTCTGGCTCGACCTCGGCATCGACGGCTTCCGCCTCGACGCTGTGCCGTATCTCTACGAGCGCGACGGCACCAACGGCGAGAACCTGGCGGAGAGCCATGCCTACCTGAAGCGCGTTCGCACGGAGGTCGACGCCCGCTATCCCGATCGCGTCCTGCTCGCGGAGGCGAACCAGTGGCCGGAGGACGTGGTCGAATACTTCGGCGACGGTGACGAATGCCACATGGCGTTCCATTTCCCCGTCATGCCGCGGATGTTCATGGCGCTGCGCCGCGAGGACGCGACGCCGATCCTCGAGATCCTCGATCGGACGCCCCCGATTCCGGACAGCGCGCAATGGGGACTCTTCCTCAGGAACCACGACGAGCTGACGCTCGAGATGGTCACCGACGAGGAGCGCGACTACATGTACGCCGAATACGCGAAGGACCCGCGCATGAAGCTCAACCTCGGCATCCGTCGCCGGCTCGCGCCGTTGCTCGACAACGCGCGCCCGGACGTCGAGTTGCTGCACGCGATCATGTTCTCACTGCCCGGCTCGCCTGTCCTCTACTACGGCGACGAGGTGGCGATGGGCGACAACATCTTCCTCGGCGACCGCGACGGCGTGCGCACGCCGATGCAGTGGACATCGGACCGCAACGGCGGCTTCTCGCGCGCCGACTTCGCGCAGCTCTACCTGCCGCCGCTGATGGATCCGGTGTACGGCTTCCAGGCCGTCAACGTCGACGCGCAGCTCCGCACGCCGTCGTCGCTGCTCCGCTGGATTCAGCGTTTCATCCAACTGCGCAAGGAGCATCCTGTGTTCGGGCTCGGCACGTACGAGCCGCTGCGTCCCGACAACGCGCGCATCTTCGCGCACATCCGGCGGTACGAGGACGACACCGTGCTCTGCGTGCACAACGTCGCGCGCTCGGCGCAGGCCGTCGAGCTCGACCTGTCACAGTTCGCCGGCATGGTGCCCGAGGAGATGTTCGGCCGCACGAGCTTCCCCCGAATCGGCGACCTGCCGTATCTCCTTACCCTCGCACCAAGAGGATTCTTTTGGTTCCAGCTGAGAAACGACTAATCGACTTCGTCACGTCGCGACGCTGGTTCGCCTCGAAGACGCGTGAGGTCCCGCACGCGCACGTGCTCGACACCGCGTCGCTGCACGAGGGAGAGCCCGAGCTGCAGGTTCAACTCGTGGAGATCGTCTTCGACACCGGCACGCACGAGACCTATCAGCTGCTGACGAGCGGGGACGACCTCGACGCGCTCGCCGATCCCCGTCACGTGCGCGAGCTCGTGCACATGATCCGGAGCGGAGCGACGGTCCGCGCAGGCGAGGGAGTGCTCGAGTTCCGCGCCCTTGAAGGCTTCGCCTCCCTCGGCACGGAGCTCACCTCGGCACGCCTGATCACGAGCGAGCAGTCGAACACGTCGATCGTCTTCGACGAAGAACTGATCCTCAAGGTGTTCAGACGGCTGGAGGCCGGCATCAATCCCGAGCTGGAGCTGTTGCGTTTCCTCACCGAGCGAGGTTTCGAGAACATCGCCCAGCTCGGCGGCTGGTACGCGTACGTTGGCAAGCCGCTCGACGCGACGCTCGGCGTGCTGCAGCGGTACGTGCTCGGAGCGGTCGACGGCTGGGAGCTCGCGCTCGACGAGCTCGTCGCGGAGCCAGAGCGATTCCTCACTCGCCTGAAGAGGCTCGGCCAGGTCACCGGGTCGATGCATGCCGTCCTCGGCTCCGGCTCGACCGACCCGACGTTCGCGCCCGAGGATCCGAGTGCCGAAACGCTCGCCCTCCTCACGGCGACCGTCGACGAGGAGATCAGCCGCATCTTCCTGGAGTTGCCCGAGGACGTCGAGGCGCTCGACCCGATCCGCGGGCGCGGCGAGGAAGTGCGCGAGTCGCTCGCGCTGCTCTCGCACGCCGGATCGTTCGGCAAGACGATTCGCACGCACGGCGACCTCCACCTCGGCCAGACGCTCTGGACTGAGGATCGCAACGACTGGGTGATCATCGACTTCGAGGGCGAGCCCGCGCGCTCGCTCGCCGAACGGCGGCGCAAGCGCTCGCCCCTTCGCGACGTCGCCGGAATGCTGCGCTCGTTCGCGTACGTCGTGTCGGCCGTCGAGATCATGCGCGGCACGGCGGCTCCGGACGGCTGGGAGTCACGCGCCCGCGAGGAGTACCTGAAGGGCTACAACGAGACAGTCGACGCGAGCCTGCTCCCGGTCGGCGAGGCCGCCTTCGCGCGGCTGTTGATGGTCTTCGAGTTGGAGAAGGCCGTCTACGAGCTCCGCTACGAGTTGAACAACCGCCCTGAGTGGGTGCACATCCCGGTCGCGGGGATCCTGCGGATGCTCGGGGCGACGGCGAAGGCATGACAACTCGTCTCGGCGAGATCGACCTGCACCTCGTCGGCGAGGGCAGGCACGAGCAGCTGTACGAGAAGCTCGGCGCGCACGTCACCGACGAGGGAGTCACGTTCGCGGTGTGGGCGCCCAACGCGACGAAGGTCTCGGTTGTCGGCGAGTGGAACGGCTGGGACGGCTCTGTGAACCCGATGGAGCAGCGCGGCGTCTCCGGCATCTGGGAAACGGTCGTCTTGGACGCGCCCGAGGGCGCGCTCTACCGCTACGAGATCGCCACGCGCGAGGGACATCTACTGCTCAAGTCCGACCCGTACGCGTTCGCGGCGGAGGCGCCCCCAGGCAACGCATCGCGCATCTTCCGCTCACGCCACGAATGGGGAGACGGAAAGTGGATGGGGCAGCGGGGCGCAGCCGATCCGCTCGCGGCGCCGCTGTCGATGTACGAGGTGCATCTCGGTTCGTGGCGACGCACGCTCGAAAACAAAACCCTCGACTACCACCAATTGGGACGGCAGCTCGGTGCATACGCGAAAGACCTCGGCTTCACGCACGTCGAACTGCTGCCCGTCATGGAGCACCCGTACAGCGGCTCATGGGGCTACCAGGTCACCGGCTACTTCGCGCCGACCGCGCGTTTCGGCGACCCGGACGACTTCCGCGCGTTCGTCGACGAACTGCACCAGCAGGGCATCGGCGTGATCCTCGACTGGGTACCCGCGCACTTCCCGCGCGACGAGTGGGCGCTTGCGCGCTTCGACGGCACCGCGCTCTACGAGCACGAGGACCCGCGCCGCGGTGCGCATCCCGACTGGGGCACCCTTGTTTTCAACTACGGCAGGAACGAAGTGCGGAACTTCCTGCTCTCGAACGCGCTCTACTGGCTACGCGAGTTCCACGCCGACGGCCTGCGCGTCGATGCAGTCGCATCGATGCTCTACCTCGACTATTCGCGCCGGGAGGGCGAGTGGGTGCCGAACGAGTTCGGCGGGCGCGAGGATCTCGACGCCGTTGTGTTCCTACAGCAGCTGAACGAGGTCATCCACGGTCGAGAGCCGGCCGTGATCTCCGCCGCCGAGGAGTCGACGGCGTGGCCCGGCGTCTCGCGGCCGGTCTACCTGGGCGGGCTCGGCTTCGGCTTCAAGTGGAACATGGGGTGGATGCACGACACGCTCGACTACTTCCAGCACGAAGCGATCCACCGGCGCTTCCACCACCACCAGCTGACGTTCTCGCTCGTATACGCGTTTACCGAGAACTTCGTCCTGCCGCTGTCGCACGACGAGGTCGTGCACGGAAAGCGCTCGCTCGTCGACAAGCTGCCCGGAGACCGCTGGCAGAAGCTCGCGAACTTGCGCGCGCTCTACGCATACCAGTGGGCGCACCCGGGGAAGCAACTGCTCTTCATGGGAGGCGAGATGGCGCAGTGGCGCGAGTGGGACGCGGAGACGTCGCTCGACTGGCATCTCCTCGAGCAGGCGGACCACCAGGGCGTGCAGTCGCTCGTGCGCGACCTGAACCGGGTCTACCGCGAGACGCCCGCGTTGTGGGAGATCGACTTCGAGCCTTCGGGCTTCCGCTGGCTCGAGCCGAATGACGCGGCGACGAACGTCCTCGCGTTCGCGAGGTTCGGCAAGGATCCGAAGCGGCCGCTCGTCTGCGTCTGCAACCTGTCGCCCGTGCCGCGTTACGGCTATCGCGTCGGCGTGCCCGTAAGCGGCCGCTGGCGCGAGGCGTTGAACACCGACTCCACGTTCTACGGCGGCTCGGGTGAGGGGAACCTCGGCGAGGTGAATACCGAAGCGCTTCCCTGGCACGACCAGCCGTTCTCCGCCGAGCTGACGCTACCGCCGCTCAGCGTCGTCTGGCTCGTCCCGGAGCACTAGTGTCTCGTCCGGAGACATGGCGGGGCCTGACCCCGTTTCATGGAGTCAAGCGCGGTGTCCGATCTGGATTCGCCCCTCGAGCAGGGCGCGGCCGACGATTGCGCCTTGCGCACCGGCGTCCTTGAGCGCGTCGAGGTCCTCGCCCGAGCGGATTCCGCCCGCGGCAAGGACGGGCAGTCGCGAACGCTCGACGACGCGGCGGACAAGGTCGACGTCCGGCCCTTCCAGCGTCCCGTCGCGTTCGATCGCGGTGCAGAGAAGGCGGGACACGCCGGCCGTGAGGCAGCGGTCGATCGCCTCGAAGAGTGCCAGGCCTTCCTCCGTCCACCCGCGCGTGCGCACGACGCCGTCGCGCACGTCGAGCGCGACCACGAGCCGCTCCCCGAGGGATGCTACGAGCTCGTCGAGGAGCCTCCATGCCGCCGTCCCGACGACGACACGGCTCGCGCCGGCGCGCACGAGCGTCTCGGCGTCGGCGACCGAGCGGATGCCGCCGGAGGCTTGCACCCAAGCAGGCGTGGACGCGTGCACGAGCGCGCTGACGACGACGGGACGGATGAGACCGGCCCGTGCGCCGTCGAGGTCGACGACGTGGATCCACTGTGCACCCTCGGCCGCGAAGCGCCTCGCGAGGGCGTGAGGTTCGCCGTACCGCGAGACGCGCGCGTAGTCGCCCTGCTCGAGGCGGATAGCTTCCCTGCCGAGCAGGTCGATTGCCGGAATGACGTCCATATGAGCTTGACGCTATGTTAGTATGCTAATACGATCGAAATGGGAGCGGCCGACCCCTCACATACATGGCAGACACAGGAGATCACAGAGCTTTGCGAGGCGATCGCATGCCTTCGCTCGCCGGACGAGGTGGGCCGCTTCCTGCGCGACCTCTGCACGATGTCGGAGCTGGAGGCGATGGCGCATCGCTGGCAGGCCGCGCGCCTGCTCGACGAAGGTCTGCCGTACCTGGAGATCAGCAAGCGGGCGCACGCGTCGACGACGACGGTGACGCGCGTGGCGCACTGGCTGCGGTACGGGGAGGGCGGGTACAGGCTCGTGCTCGACCGGCTGAAACGCCGCAGAGCGACCGCCTGACGATCGCCGTCCCCGCCAAGGGCCGCCTGCGCGAGCCATCGATCTCGCTGCTCAACGACGCGGGGCTCGGACCGGAGGAGCCGGGAGAGCGTGCGCTCGCGTTTCCCTGCCGGAACGCGCCGGTCGACGTGCTGCTGGTGCGCGCGGCAGACGTGCCCGAGTACGTCCAGGACGGTGTCGTCGACTGCGGCATCACGGGCGCGGACCTCGTGCGCGAGCGCGGCGCCGACGTCACCGAGCTACTGAAGCTCGGCTTCGGCGGCTGCAGGCTGGAAGCCGCTGTGCCGGAGGAGTCGCCGATCACCGCGCTCGAGCAGCTCGCAGGCGCGCACGTGGCCACCGCGTACCGGAAACTTGCAAACGAGGTCTTGGAAGCAAGGGGCATCAGAGCCGAGCTCGTCGACGTGACCGGCTCCGTCGAGGTCGCGCCGCGGCTCGGCCTCGCAGACGCGATCGTCGATCTCGTCTCGAGCGGCAGCACGCTGCGCACGAACGGCCTGCGCTCGCTCGGCGCGCTCTTCGAGTCCGAGGCGGTGCTGATCGCGCGCGACGAAGGAGATCACCCGAGCCGCCTCGCAGCGATTCTGCGCTCCGTCGTCGAGGCGCGCCAGAACCGGTACCTGATGCTGAACGCGCCCGAGACCGCGCTCGAGGAGATCTACAGGCTCGTTCCCGGTTCGCGCGCTCCGAGCGTGCTGCCGCTGGCCGAGCCGGGGATGGTCGCTGTGCATGCACTCGTTCCCGCCGCGGACGTCTGGCGGCTGCTGCCGAAGCTCGAAGCTGCGGGCGCGTCGTCGATCCTGCTCGTCCCGGTGGAGCGCATGGTCTCGTGAGGATCGTCGACGACGTCAAGGAGCGCGGCTTCGACGCAGTGCGGGAGTGGTCGCTCGAGCTCGACGGCGTCGAGCCGGCGCGCGCGGTCGCAGAACCCGAGCTGTTGCCGCAGGACGCGCTCCTGGCACTCGCTGATCGCGTCCGCCGTTGGCACGAGGTTCAGCGGCCGCGCGACATCGAGCTCGAGGTCGAACCGGGCGTCGTTCTCGAGCGGCGCTGGGTTCCACTCCGCGCCGTCGGCATCTACGTCCCGCGCGGGCTCGTCTCGACGCTCGTGATGTGCGCCGTGCCGGCGCAGACCGCCGGCGTGGAGCGGATCGTCGTCGTCACGCCGCCGTCGGGGGCGGGGCTCGTCGCCGCTGCCGCGGAGGCGCTCGGCATCGACGAGGTGTGGGCGCTCGGCGGTCCGCAGGCGATCGCGTGGCTCGCGTACGTCGAACGCGTCGATCTGATCGCAGGCGCCGGCAACGCGTACGTGAACGAGGCGAAGCTCGCGGTCTCGCGCGATGTCGCGATCGATCTTCCGGCCGGTCCGTCCGAGGTCGTCGTCGTCGCGTCGAACGGAACGGATCCGCGGATTGTCGAGCTCGAGCTCGCTGCCCAGGCCGAGCACGGCGACGGAGCCGTGTGCCGCGTCGTCGCGACGCTCGACGAGGCTGAGGCGCTCGCGCCCGAACATCTCGTCCTGCTCGGCGAGGAAGCGGAGGCGCTCGCCCCGAACGTGCGCAACGCGGGCGCAGTCTTCGTCGGCGCGTCATCCGCGGTCGCGGCGGGCGACTACGCGACCGGCGGCAACCACGTCCTGCCGACGGGCGGCTGGGCGCAAAGGGTTGGAGGCCTCGGGCTCGAGACGTTCCTCAAGCCGGTGACGACGCAGCGGCTCACGCCTGAGGGCCTCGCGCGCGTGCGTCCGGTCGTCGAGGCGCTCGCCGCCGCCGAGGGCATGCCGGCGCACGCGGAGGCGGTGCTGCGGTGAGGACGCTCTCGCGCGAGTTCACCGGCTACGGCTGGGCGCCGTCCACAGCGGAGATCGCGAAGCTTGCGGGGATCGATCCGATCGAGGTCGTCCGGTTCGACGCGAACGTCGCCGCGGCACCGTTGCAGTCGTCGCGCCCGGGCGTGATTGCCGCGGCACTCGCGCGGATCAACTCGTACTCGCACGGCGGCTATCCGGAACTGGTCGAGGCGATCGCGCGCTACGCAGGGGTCGGCGGGGAGAACGTCGTGCTCGGCGCAGGCGCGGACGACCTCATCCTGCTCTGCGCGCGCGCGTTCGCAGGCCCCGGAGACACCGTCGCGATCGCGGACGAGCCGACGTACCCGCTCTTCCGCGTCGCCGGGTGGCTCGCCGGCGCGGAGGTCGGCGACGACGATCCAGTGCTGACGTTCTGCTGCCGGCCGAACAACCCGACCGGCGCACTCGACCCTCTCCCGGACACGCGGCCGCTCGTCGTCGACGAGGCGTATTTCGAGTACTGCAACGAGACCGCAGTCGGCCTCATCGACGACGGCGTGATCGTGATTCGCACGTTCTCGAAGGCATTCGCGCTCGCGGCCGCGCGCGTCGGCTACGCGATCGCCGACGCCGACACCGCGCGGGAGCTGAACGCACGCCAGGCGCCATGTCCCGTCTCGTCGCTCTCCGCGGCGCTCGCGCTCGCCGCGCTCGCGTCGCCGCCGGACGTGAGCTCGGTCGTGGAGGAACGCGAGCGCCTCGCGCGCTCGTTGCGCGCGCTCGGGCTCGAGCCGCTGCCGTCGCGCGCGAACTTCCTCTTCGTGCCGATTGACGAGCCGCAGCCACTCGGCGACGCGCTCCTGCGGCAGGGGCTCGTCGTCCGCGTCTTCCCTGCAGGGCTGCGAATTTCGATCCTCGACGCGGCGGACGACGACCTGCTCGTCGAGGCGCTCGCGCGAGCACTCGACAAGCCGTCGCCCGTTGCGCCGTCAGGCGGCCGGCGCGTCCGCCGCATGCGCTCGACGGCCGAAACGCGCATCGCCGTACGCCTCTCGCTCGACGGCGCCTCCCGCGTGCGCATCGCGACCGGCGCGGGCCTGTACGACCACTTCCTCGAGCAGCTCGCATTCCACGCAGGCTTCGACCTGATCCTCGAAGGCTCGGGCGACCTCGACACAGGCGAGCACCACACTGCGGAGGACGCCGCGCTCGCGCTCGGCGAAGCGCTGGACTCCGCCCTCGGCGACCGTCGCGGCATCGCGCGCTACGGCGACGCGGTCGTGCCGATGGACGACGCCCTCGCGCGTGCCGCCGTCGACCTCGGCGGGCGGCCCGCCGCGGAGCTGACTCTCGAACGCGACCCGGGGCTCGCGTCGCACGTCCTGAGGAGCCTCGCGCAGGCCGCGCGGCTCGCGATCCACGTCGAGGCAACCGGACGCGACGAGCACCACGTCGCCGAAGCGGCGTTCAAGGCGGTGGGGCGCGCGCTGCGCACAGCCGTCCGCGTTGGAAGTGACGGCATCCCGTCGACGAAGGGCTCACTCTGAACGTCGCGATCTGCGAATACGGCGCCGGAAACGTCCGCTCGGTAGCGCTTGCGTTCAAGCGGCTCGGCGCGCGGCTGACGGACGACGTCGAGGACGCCGACCTTGCCGTCCTGCCCGGTGTCGGCTCGGCTGCGGCGGCGATGCGCGGTCTGCGCGCACGTGGGCTCGACGAGGCGCTGCGGTCGCGCGTCGACGCCGACCGTCCCGTGCTCGGCATCTGCCTCGGCCTCCAGCTCGCGCTCGACGAGACCGAGGAGGACGGCGGCGTCGCAGGGCTCGGCGTCCTGCCCGGTCGCGCCGTGCGCCTGCGCCAAGGGCGTGTCCCGCGCATCGGCTGGGCGGAGGTCGAGCCCGTCGGCGGTGCGTTCTACTTCGCGCACTCGTATGCCGCCGAGACGCCGTGCGGGACGGCGACGTCGGAAGGCATCGTTGCCGTTGCGCAGTCTGGGTCGTTCACAGGCGTTCAGTTCCATCCCGAGAAGAGCGGCGCCGCGGGCGCGGGCTTTCTGGAGTCGCTGTGCCTCTCCCTCGTCTGATCCCCTGCCTCGACGTCTCGGGCGGCCGCGTCGTCAAGGGCGTCAACTTCGTCGGCCTCCGCGACGTCGGCGACCCAGTGGAGCTGGGCGGCGCGTATTCCGATGCGGGCGCTGACGAGCTCGTGTTCCTCGACATCTCCGCGACGCTCGAGCAGCGGGGCACGCTCGTGGAGCTCGTGCGGCGCGTCGCGGA
>DASVFB010000156.1:0-7658 GCA_036380275.1 Gaiellaceae bacterium
CGTCCGCGCGATGACCTCGTCGGTGAACTCCGACGTCGACGCATGGCCTTGTAGGTCGGCGGTGCGGCCGCGTTCGGCCTTCACGGGCCGTGTCGGCCACTACAGTCTGCTGCGAACGATCGAAGACATATTCGGCCTGCCGCGCCTCGGCGCCGCGAAGACCGCCCGCCCGATCACCGGCGTCTGGCGCTAGGCGTATCTCGTTCGGACATGCCGGGGGTCCGACTCTCCGATGTCTCGTTCGGACCCGGCTACAGCGTTGACCAGACTTCGAGCTTCGTCTTCGTCCGCTCGACCACCTCGTCCGTGAACTCCGACGTCGACGCATGGCCTTGCAGGTCGGCGGTGCGGACGCCTTGCGCGACGGCCTCGAGGCACGCCTCGCGGATCGCGCGGCCCGCCCGCTGCCCGGCGTCTGCGTCGTCGTGCGAGAGCAGAGCGGCGCCGGCGAGGATCATCGCCATCGGATTCGCGACGTTCTTTCCCTCGAGCGCAGGCGCGGTCCCGTGTGCTGCCTCCGCCATCAACGCGTCGGGCTCGAAGTCATCGTCGAATGCGACGAGCAGCGACTCGGAGCCGGCGATCGAGCCGAAGAGCGGCAGCACGAGATCCGAGAGGATGTCGCCGTCGCGGTTGAGCGCCGGGATCACCATCGGGTCGCCGGTGGACGCGATCAGCAACGCAAACGTCGCGTCGATCAGCTGGGGCTCGTACACAACATCCGGATGCCGCGTCGCGGCCGCGTCCATCTCCTCCTTGAGCATCCCCTCGTAGATCGGGCTCACCGTGTACTTCGGGCCGCCGAACACCTTCGCGCCGGTCCGCCCGGCCTGCCGGAACGCGAACTCAGCGACGGAGTGGCAGATCCGCCGCTCGATCCGCTCCGTGCGGAAGGCGGCCTCGTCGTCGCCCGCGCCCTCTCGCCACTCGTGCGCGCCATAGGCGTCGCCGACTGCCATGCGGACGATCGAGATCGGTGCGTGCACGCCGCCGAGCGGAACGACGCCGGGGATGCGGCGCCCGGTGCGCACGATTACGCGCCCGCCGATCTCCTCGCGCAGGATCCGGTTCGGCGAGCCGACATCGCCCTGTCCTTCCGGCGTGATCGTCGCCCCCTTTAGCCCGAGCCCGTGCTCGCGAATCGCTTGTGCTGCTTCGTGCACGACTGCGTTCTGCGTCGCTCGCCGGTTCTCCAGCGACAGGTCGAACCGTGGGAACTCGAGCTCGAGCCCGATCACGTCCGGCTGGAGCACACGGAGCGCTTCCTCGAGCAGTTCCTGCCCTGTCTGGTCGCCCTCGAGCACCGCGATCGCGTTCGCATCCATCGGCGCCGCGATTATGAATGCCTGTCGCGTGGCAGAGAGGTAGCCATGTCGCGACTCACCTGGACATCGGCGAGCGACTCGGGAATACGCCCAACGTTGGGGCGAAACTCCTACGTCTCACCAGCAGTGGTCGAGCAGTATTCGACGGTCGAACGTTTTAGGATTTCCGCCCGTGGAATTTGCGTATCGTCACTGCACGCGATATCGACCTCGACCAGGAGGAACAGGCGACACTGTCATTGCTCCGTTCGTGGCGGATACGTGACGCGCGCGAAGCAGCATAGAATTCGGAAACAATTACGTACCAGAGGAGGAATTCGTGGCCAGGAAGACCGTGCTCGTTTGCGACAACTGCGGCAAGGAAGTCGACGAGGGGAAAGGTGCAATTCTGCGCCTGACGTACACAGACGCCCGGCGAGGCGCCAAACAGGCAGACCTCTGCGACGACTGCGCCGGGAAGATGCCGGGCGCGCCAGCCGCACGCCGAGGCCGGCGGCCGAAGACGGCCGCCCCCGCCGCGTAGTCACACAACCTTTTCCACGCTCTCAGCACAAAGCGCGCTCAGGAGCCGTCGGGACCCAGGTCTAGGATGGCTCGGTGGGGCTCAGCCTCATCGCAGGGCCTGCAAACGCGGGCAAAGTCGCGCTTCTTCTGGAGCGGTATCTGGCCGTCCTCGACCGCGGCCCGATCCTCATCGTCCCGAACCGATCGGACGTCGAGCGCGTCGAGCGCGACCTGCTCGCGCGAAGCGGCGCGCTCCTTGGCGGCTCGATCGGGACCTTCGACGACGTCTTCGAGCGGATCGTCCGCGGAGGCAGCGGCGAGCGGCGGGTCCTGGCCGACGCCCAGCGCAGCCTGCTCGTCCGCCGCATCGTCGGCGACGCGGCGCTGAACGGGCTCCGGCGGTCTGCGCGCTTCGCAGGCTTCGCGGACTCGCTCGCGACTACGTTCGCCGAGCTCGAATCCGGCCTGCTCGAGCCGGACGCGCTCGAGGGCGATCTCGCCCGTCTCTTCGCCGCCTATCGCTCGGAGCTCACCCGCCTCGACCGGTGGGACCGAGACGCGCTGCGGCGGCATGCCGTCGGGCGGTTGCAGTCGGACTTCGAGGCGTGGCACGGCGAGCCCGTGTTCGCCTACGGCTTCGAGGACCTGACCGGCGCCGAGTGGGAGCTGCTGCGGGCGCTCGCCGGCCGGACCGACGTCACCGTGTCGCTGCCGTACGAGCAGGGCCGGACCGCGTTCGAGTCGCTCCGCCCGACGATGGACGACCTGAGCGCGCTTGCAGACGGTCGGATCGAGATCCTGCCCGCGCGCTTCCACGAGTTCGCGGCGCCGGCGCTCGCGCACCTCGAACGCTCGCTCTTCGCTGACGACATCGGCGAGCAACCGCCGCCGGACGGAGCAGTGCGGTTCTTCGAAGGCGCCGGCACCCGCGCGACGCTGGAGCTCGTCGGCCAGGAGGTGCTGACCCTGATCCGCGGCGGGACGGCGCCGGAACAGATCGCAATCGTCTGTCCCGCGCTCGAACGCTGGCGCGCGCCGCTCGAGACCGGGCTCGGCGCGCTCGGCGTTCCCGTCGCGGTCGCCTCGTGGTTGCGGCTCCCGCAGACACCCTTTGGCCGCGCGCTCCTCGGCCTGCTTCGCTTCGTCTGGCTCGGCGGTGGGCGACGCGAGCTCTATGGCTTCCTGCGCACGCCGTACTCCGGCGTGCCACGCGCGAAGGCGGATTTCCTCGAGGGCCGCTTGCGCGGGCGTGCGATCAACGCGCACGACCGCGTCGAGGCCGAGACGCTCGCGCTCCACGGCAATCCGTTTCCGGTCGTCAAGGAGCTGCGCGAGGCGGCGACGCCGCTCGACGGATTGCGCGCGACCGTCGCGCGATTGCTCCATCACGCGTACGGCACCCAGCATCCTCCGGCGAGCGAGGACGCGCGCCGCGACCTGCGCGCGTACGAAGCCGTTACGCGGCTGATCACCGAGCTCGAGGGCTGGGTCGAGCTCGGCGGAACGCTCACGGCGGAGGAGATCGTCGGCGCACTCGAGCGGACGACCGTTCGCGGCGCGGACGGGCGCGAGCGCGGGCGCGTCGCGGTGCTCGACCTCCTGCGCGCGCGCACGCGCAGCTTCGAGGTCGTGTTCGTGCTCGGGCTCGAAGAGGGGACGTTCCCGCGGCGGACGCAGGCCACGCCGTTCCTCGACGACGACGCGCGCCGCGCGCTTGGTTCCGCGCGGCTCGTGAAGCCGGATCAGGTTGCGCGCGACCGCTACCTCTTCTACACCGTGTGCACGCGCGCAACGCGGCGTCTGTATCTCGTGCGCGAGGCGGCGAGCGACGAGGGCGTTCCGCGCGAGCCGAGCCCGTTCTGGGACGAGGTCGCGCGGCTCTTCTCGTCGGAGGACGTGCGCCATGCGACGACGCGGCGTCCACTCTCGGCGCTCACGTGGCCGCTCGAAGCGGCGCCGACCGAGCGCGAGCGGTTGCGCGCGCTGGCTGCGCTCGCAGCCCACGACGAGCCGGAGGCGACGGGACTCGCACTGGCGAACGGCTGGGACCGTCGCCTGGACCGTGCCATGCAGGCGTTCCGCCGGCCGACGCAGCTGCGCCACCCGCTCGTCCTCGAGTACCTCGGCGAGCGGACGAGCTTCAACGTGACCGAGCTCGAGCGCTTCTCGGACTGCTCGTCCGCCTGGTTCGTCGACCGACTGCTCGATCCGAGGACGATCGACGCGGATGTCGATCCGAAGCTGCGCGGCTCGGTCGCGCACAGCGCACTGCACAAGTTCTTCAGCGGCATCCCCAAGGAGCTCGGCGTCGAGCGCCTCGACGAGACTCAGCTCGATCGCGCGCTGCCGTTCTTGCGCCGCTGTCTCGACCAGGCCGTGAACGGCGTGCGCATGGAGCTCACCGAGCTGCAGCGGCAGGAGCTCGATCAGTCGCTGTGGCGCGATCTTGAAGCGTTCGTGCGCGCGGAGGCCTCGTCGAAGGTCTCGCTCGTCCCGCAGCGCTTCGAGGTGTCGTTCGGCCGCGAGCGTTCGACCTTCGGCGGACTCGATCTGGGCGAAGGCCTGTCGCTCTCGGGGAAGATCGATCGCATCGACCTCGAGACGTTCGGCGCCCGGGGGATCGTGCAGGACTACAAGTCCGGCCGCAGGGCGCACTCGGCGCAGGAGATCGCGCAGGAGCAGCGCCTGCAGATCCCGCTTTACATGCTCGTCCTTCGCGACCTCGTCGGCATCGAGCCGCTCGGCGGGCTCTACCGGCCGCTCGCCGGCGAGCGCAAGGCTCGCGGGCTGTTGCGCGCGAGCGCGAAGGAGGAGCTGCCCGGCTACACGCGCACCGACTACCTCGCCGACGAAGACTTCTGGGCGAGGCTCGAGAGCGCGCGCGACGACGCCCGGACGCTCGCGCAGCGGATCCGGGAGGGCGACGTGCGCCACGATCCGCGGGGCGGCTCGTGCCCGCCCTGGTGCGATCTCTGGCGTGTCTGCAGGGTGGCCCGCGCGTGAACCGGGAGCAGCAGGCAGCCGTAGGCGCGACAGGGCTCGTCTTCGTCTCGGCGGGTGCGGGCACCGGCAAGACGATGGTGCTCGTTGAGCGCTTCGTGCGCGCGGTCTGCGACGACGGGTTGGACGTCGCCTCGGTGCTCGTCATCACGTACACGAAGCGCGCCGCGGGCGAATTGCGCTCGCGCATCCGCTCGCGGCTGCTCGAGCTCGGCCGCGCCGATCTCGCGCGCGAGCTCGACGGTGCGTGGATCTCGACGATCCACGGCTTTTGCAACCGGCTGCTGAAGACGTATCCGCTGGCCGCAGGGCTCGACCCGCGCTTCCGCGAGCTCGACGAGGCGCAGGGGTCGGTGCTTCGCGGCGAGGCATTCGAGACGGCGCTGGCCGAGTTCTGCTCCGAGGGGGAGCCCGAACGCCTGCGACTGCTCGCGACCTACGGCGCAACGGGCCTGCGCCGGATGCTGACGGGCGTATACGCGACTCTGCGGTCGGCCGGCCGTGAGCTCGTGCTGGAGCTCGACGAGCGGCCGAGCCTGACCGACGCCGTCGCTCGTCTCGAGGACGCTGCGCGCTGTCTTGCAGAAGACGAAGCCGCGACGGACGCCCAGCGCACCGCCGCGTTGCAAGCACAAGCGCTCGCGCAGGACGATCCGGAGGCGGAGCGTCTGCTCGACCTCAGCGGGCTGCGGGCGCGTGGCGAGCGCTCCGCGTCGTACGCGGAGGCGCTGGCCGCGGTCGAACAGGCGGCGCTCGACGACGTCGCCGCGCGCGACCGCGAGCTCCTCCAGGATCTCCTGATCCGCTTCGCGGCGCAGTACCAGTCGGCGAAGGACCGCGAGTCGATGCTCGACTTCGAGGACCTGCAGCTTCGCGCGCGCGATCTTCTGCAGACCAACGCCGACGTGCGCGCAAGGGAACAGCTCCGCTTCACGTCGATCATGGTCGACGAGTTCCAGGACACGAACCGCCTCCAGTGCGAGCTGATCGATCTGATGAGCGCTCACGCCAACGTGTTTTTCGTCGGGGACGAGTTCCAATCGATCTACGGGTTCCGGCATGCTGATGTGCAGGTCTTCCGCGAGCGCAGGGCTGCGGCGCCGCAGGTCCTCCCGCTGACCGAGAACTACCGCTCCCGGCCCGAGGTGCTCGCGGTCGTGAACGAGCTCTTCGCCGGAGAGTTCGGCAACGAGTTTCAGCCGCTCCACTCCTCGGGTGAGTTCCCCGACCCGGTGTTCGGCTCGCCCGCCGAGCTGCTCGTCACGGACAAGTCGTCGTACTCGGGCGCGGACGTCCACTGGCGGCGCGCGGAAGCGATGCACATCGCGAAGCGCGTCAAGGAGCTCGTCGACAACGGCGACGCCGAGCCGGGCGAGATCGTCCTGCTCTTCGCCGCCGGCACGAACGCCGAGTGGTACGAGGAAGAGCTGCGCAGGTCCGGGCTGCGTACGTATCGGTCGACGGGGAGGAGCTACTTCGGCCAGCAACAGGTCGTCGACCTGCTCGCGTACCTCCGGCTCTTGCACAACCGCTATGACGACGAGGCACTGCTGAGCGTGCTCGCCTCGCCGTTCGTCGGTGCGTCCAACGACGCGCTCGTGCTCATTCGTCGCGCCGCGAGTAAGCGGCCGATCTTTACCGGTATCGAGAAGTCGCTGCCGGCACAGCTCTCCGAGCGCGACACACGTCTGCTGCGCGCCTTCCGGCAGCGGTTCGACCGCCTCGTCGACGCGTCCACGAAGCTCTCGCTCGAGTTGCTCTGCGAGCGCATCGTCTCCGAGCACGACTACGACCTCGCCGTCCTCGCGCACTGGGACGGCCGCCGGCGCTACGCCAACCTGCGCAAGCTCGCGCGTCTCGCGCGCTCCTACGAGGAGCTGCGCGGCGCCGACATCGAAGGCTTCGTGCGCTTCGTCGCGGAGCAGGAAGCCGTCGGCGCCCGCGAGCTCGAGGCGGTCGCCGAGGAGGAAGACGGCGACGCGGTGCGCTTGCTGACGATCCACGGCGCGAAGGGGCTCGAGTTCAAGGTCGTCGTCGTCGCGGACGCGGGGCGGGACCGCCAGCCGCCTGCGCCCGACGAGATCCTCGCGCTCTCCGACGGGCGCTTCGGCTTCAAGGGCACGAGCGAGTACGCGGAAGTCAAGGCGGCGCGAAAGAGCGCCGACGACGCCGAGCGCCTGCGGCTCTACTACGTCGCGATGACGCGCGCGATCGACCGGCTGATTGTGTCTGGCGCGATCGACCCAGAGAAGCCAAGCGAGCGCACCACGCCGATCGGCTGGGTGCTCGAGCGGCTCGAGGCGCTGGGAGAGCTGGCGAATGCCGGGGAGGACCCAGTCGAGCTCGAGCGCGGCGGTGCGCGACTCCTCGTGCGCGTCGACCGCCACAAGGACGAGCCAAGTGACAAAGTGTCACTTGGGGAGGATGCGCCCGAGCCCGCTCAGCTGGCGCTCTTCTCGGAAGCCGGCGAGCCGGCGGTGCCCGTCGCGCCTCGGTTGCCCGACCTCGTGCCGATTCCGGAGCCGCCGTTCGAGCCGATCCGCCGGCTGTCGTTCACAGCGCTTGCGTCGTTCGAGCGCTGCTCGTACCGCTACTACGCCGAACGGCTCGTCGGGATGCGCGCGCTCCGGCCGACCGGCGGCGAAGGCGAGGGGCTCGGCGCGCTGAACGTCGGCGACGCAGTGCACCGCCTGCTCGAGACGATCGACCTGCGCGATCCGCAACTCGTCGACGTCGATCGCGTGCGCGGCTGGTATCCGCACGTGACGGACGAAGAGCTGCAGCTAATCGGCGGCTTTGTGGAGTCCTACTGCTCGTCCCTGCTCGCCC
>DASVFB010000157.1:0-3649 GCA_036380275.1 Gaiellaceae bacterium
TCTAGTGCCCGAGACCGCCTGGATCCGCAGCGCGCTGAGAGCGTCCGTCACGCCTTCGCCAACGCCGATCGCGAACATGTGCGAGTTCGCCTTGAGCAGGTCCGCAGCTTCGGCCGCGGGCTTCATTGCCGAGTAGAAGCCCTCCTCCACACCGGTGCCGCCTCCGGCCCAGCGGTTCGGGTTCCCGTCGGTAAGGAACACGACCAGGTCGGGCTTGTCGCTCGCTGTTTGGTCGCGAGCCTGTCTCAACCCAGCGTCCCAGTTCGTCGTCCCGCCCGGGTCGTAGCGGTCCAGGTAGTAATCAAGATCGCCCGGGTTATTGCCGTCTATCCATGCCTGGGTGATCGCCTTGTAGGGAGCGATGAAGCTCGGGTCGGCCGTCGTCGAGAACTTGAAGACGGCCATCCTGGCGCCCGTGTCGACGAGCCCCCGGGCGAGAGCCTTCGTCGCGTTCCTGACCTGTGGTGCGGCGCTCCCGATCGAGCCCGACTCGTCCAGAATGACGGCGACCTTTAGCCCCTGACACGCTGCGGTGAGCGGCTTGTTGGTCGCGGGGACGTCGGTCGTAAGGGAGATGGTCTGACTCGCGAGGCCGCTCCCGGAGCAATTGTCGTTCGTGAAGAGCTCGACCCGCAGCGGCGAGGCGCCGCCGGGCGGCGGCGGGAACACGTGCTCGCTGGGCCCGACCTTGCCCGGGTCGGGCAGGTCCCCCCGGGGCGGGCTCTCAGCAGCCTTGATCGCCGCGTTGGCTTCGTATTGGTACTCGAGGTCCACGGTGTGAGTGCCGTTTCCCTCGTCGTCGTGGTTGACGCACCGGGTCACGCCACCAGTCGTCCAGCTGGTCGATTCCCAGTTTGTGCCGTCGCTCACGTTCGCGACGATCCGAATGTCGTAGCCGGATCCCATCGGGCCGGACGTGATCGACGTGCCGCCCGCCCGCGCTTGCACGCTCGTGATCGTGATCGCCGCGTACGATGAAGCTACGACCGCGAGTGCGGCCGCCGCGCCGACGGCGAGAACTGCCCCGAACAGTATCCGCCTGTCACGCAACCGCCCCTCCGATCGGCGAGGACGAGAGGACCTGACCCCCGAACGTCGCACAAGCCTAGCGTCAACGGGGGGCGGAGTCCAATGCGCGTCACAACTGACTCTTTCTCGCAAGCGTGGTGAACGCCGATCGCGTTACCCCGACTAGATCGGTCGCCTCGCGGCGGCCGGGCCTAGAACCTAAGCGCGCTCGGCGACGACGATCAGGCGCGAGTCCTTCGTCACGCCGGGCGCGCGCACGTTCTCGAACCCGGCGTCCTCCAGCCACGCGCGAAGCTCGGGCACGCTGAACCACCGCACGACGAACTGCGTCTTCCGAGTTCGCCCGTCGCGGGCGACGATGCGCTCCGTGACGAAGCGTGCGTGCTCGACGTCGAGCTCCCACGCGTCCGCCATGACGTTGCCCTCACGCTCGACGAAATGCTGCGGCAGCGGGTTGAGGAGGATGCGCGTGATGTTCTGCGTCTCGAGGATCAGCTTGCCGCCCGGCTTCAGAACCTCGTGAAACTGCTGGAGCACGGCCTTGTTCTGATCGTCCGAGAAGTAGCCGAAGCTCGTGAACCAGTTGACGAGCGCGTCGAACTCCTCTCGCCAGGGGAGCTGGCGCATGTCGCCCTGGACGTACTCGACCTCGACGCCGCGCTCGGCTGCGTCGGCGCGTGCACGCTCGAGGAAGAACTCGCTCGCGTCGATTCCGGTGACGCGAAAGCCGCGCTCCGCGAGCGCGTTTGCGATGCGTCCATGTCCGCAGGGACAGTCGAGGATGGATGCGCCCGCGGGGAGCTCGAGCAGCTCGAGGATCTTCTCGACGTCTTCCTTCGTGCGCTCGGCGTCGAGGATGCCCTCGTAGAAGTAGAGGTAGTCCTCGTTGAAGACGCCTTCGAAATCGAACTCGTTCATGCGCGCCCCTCGCCGGCGGCGCCCGAGGAACGCGCAGGCAGCAGCGTCTTTGACGTGCAATTCATTCGCGCTCGCCGAACTCGTCGAGCAGCATGTGGATCTCGCCGATGCGCTGGAAGCCGAGCCGCTCGAGGATCGGCCGCGACATCGAGCCGCCCTGCGTGATCAGCGCCGGCGTCCCCTTCGCGACCGCTTCCTGCCAGCGCGCGTGGAGCAGCGCCCGGTACGCGCCGCGGCCGCGCACGTGCGGCGCCGTTGCGCCGCCGTAGAGCAGCAGCCCGTGCTCCGTCGGCGCGGAAGTGCCGGCCGCTACCAGATCGCCGTCGAGCCAGACGGCGTGCATGACGTTGACGGTGTCTTGCCAGGTCTTGGGGAGCAGCGAGCGCGACTCTTCGATCTCCTCCTCGGTCGCCCCGAACGCCTCCCACTGCACCGCGTTCGCCGCAGCGAACTCGTCGAACGTCTCGACGCGCCGCGCGACGATCTCGGGCGGCGGAGCGGGCGGCTCCGCTGTGAGCACGAGCGCGACGGCGTATGGCTCCTTGTCCCAGATCAGCCCGCGCTCGAGCAGCTGTTCGACGAGATCCGGCGGCTCGGCCGAGCTGCCGACCTCCCACTGCGTCTTCGTGCGGCCGCGCTCGCGCAGCAGCGAGCGCGTCTCGTCGAGGACATCGTCGATCTCGTCATGCCGCATGCGCTGGCGCTGCACCGTGTTCCAGGTCTTGCCCGGCCCCATGCAGAGCGTGTAGCGGTCGGTCTCGATCCGCTCGCTGTTCGGCCCCAGCGGCCCGAACGAGTTCGGATACTCAGCGATCTCACGCAGCATGGGAGGACGCTACCCTGTGGCGCTTCGGCGCCGTGGCCGAGTGGTTAGGCAGAGGCCTGCAAAGCCTCGTACACCAGTTCGAATCTGGTCGGCGCCTCTTTGCGCTATTCGCGCTCGAGCTCGAGGTGCGTGCCGACGGCGCTGTAAACGAGCAGATATCCGATCGTCAGCGCGGCCGTCAGCGCGAACATCGCCACGACGAGCCGCGGATTCCCGAAGGGGTTGTCGATCTCCGTCGCGATCACGTGCGCGATCCTGCGAGGGCGTACGAGCGCATCCCAACTGTTGAAGCGCAGAAAGCGCCCGAGGTAGACACCGAAGCTCGCGAGGCCGAGCACGCCGATCACGCCGAGCCACGACCAGAACGGGCTGACGACGCGATCCCAGATCGTCTGCATCAGGTAGAGCGACGCGAACCCGAGCACCAGCCCCGTCCACGCGAAGGACGCAAGCATCAGCGC
Organism: Gaiellaceae bacterium; assembly: GCA_036380275.1. Classification (GTDB taxonomy): domain Bacteria; phylum Actinomycetota; class Thermoleophilia; order Gaiellales; family Gaiellaceae; genus DASVFB01. The sequence goes on from DASVFB010000157.1 coordinate 3,235, forward strand.
GTCGTACCAGAGCGGCGTCGTCTGCGACTCCTGCAGGTGGATGAAGTCCGTGAGCAGGTACGGCGCGTTCGGAAAGAACAGCAGCCAGAGGACGCCGTACGCAGCCGTCGCGACGTCGTTCCGGCGTCGCGCGTTCGCGTACGCGGCGAGTGCGAACAGGAACGGGACCCACGCCAGCGCAAGGTTCCAGATGAGAAAGCGATAGAAGTCGTTGCCCGCGTGAGCGTTGCGCACGAGGACGGTCGCGACGCAGAGCGCCGACGCCGCGAGCAGAGCCGGAATCGTCAGCGCCCGCCGGTTCGTCAATACGGCCGAACGCCGCCGACGTAGCTGAACGAATAGTTCGACTCGTAGAGGCTCGAGATCTTCACGACGTCGCCCGTGTGCGGGGCGTGGATGAATTGGCTGTCGCCGA
>DASVFB010000158.1:0-7663 GCA_036380275.1 Gaiellaceae bacterium
GACCTGATCGAGACCGTGGAACGGCGCTTCGAGGAGACGTTCGCCTCGGTGCAGGCGAACTTCGCGGAGGTCGCCGCGACGCTGTTCCCCGGCGGGGACGGACGGCTGTGCCTGACCGAGCCCGACCCTGAGGACGAGGACCAGGAGCCCGGCGTCGAGATCGAGCTGCGCCCTGCAGGCAAGCGCGTCACCCGGCTCTCGCTGCTATCCGGTGGCGAGAAGTCGCTCGGCGCGATCGCCTTCCTGTTCGCGCTCTTTCTTGCGCGGCCGTGCCCGTTCTACCTCCTCGACGAGGTCGAGGCGGCGCTCGACGACACGAACATCGGCCGCTTCGTCGAACTGCTCCGCCGCTACGCCGACCGTGCGCAGTTCATCGTCGTCACGCACCAGAAGCGCACGATGGAGGCGGCAGACATCCTCTACGGCGTCACGATGGGCGAGGACGGCGTCTCCCAGATCGTCTCGCGGCGCCTCCCGCGCGAAGACGCAGCAGCGCTCGCCTCCTGATTCGCTCGAACAGCCAAGTGTTGGCTCAACCGGACGTGACCCACGTCCAGGACTACAGCCACGTCTCGCCGGGACTCCCCATCGGCGTCACCGGCGGCGAGGCTCGGTCAGGTCAGGGTGCGCTCATGGCTCGGTCGGACATCACTCGAGTCCAGGACTCGGGCCATGTCCGGGCAGAACACTCGTTTTCTTAGCGGACGAGCGCCGCTAGTTTGTCCCGAAGCGAACGCGCGACCGGGCGCTCGAGGAACCGCGCGAGCCGCTGCGCCTCTCTCTCGTCGAGCGAGATCGCCGCGGTCGCGACGCCGCTTTCATCCCACACGCTGAAGCGGACGTGCGGATCCTCGGTCGCGTAGCGCGAGACCCGTAACGCCTTGTCCGCATCGCGCGGATGCGGCCGGAAGAATTCGACGAGCTTGCGCCGCTGCGGCGCGGCGCACCACGGACAGAAGCGAAAAGTGTCCGCGACCGTGCTGCCGCACTCCCGGCAAGCGGTCATGCACGAAGCCTATTCCCCGACGGGGCACCTACCAAGCACGGCTAACGTTCCGCCCCGTGGGTCGCACCTGGGGAGAGCTGCTCGGCGACGGGCGTCCTGACGCGGAGAGCGAGGAGCAGCGCTCCGGGCTTTTCTCGCGCCTGCGCGACTCCCTCGGGCGCAGCCGGCGCGCGCTCACGGAGGAGCTCGCTGCCGCGGCGTTCGATCCAGGTGACACCGATTCCTGGGAGCGGCTGGAGGAGGCGCTCATCGCCGGTGACGTGGGCGTGCCTGCGACTGCAGAGCTCGTGCGTCGGCTCGAGGCGCGCGGCGACGTCGGCGACCTGAACGAGGCGCTCGCTGTCGAGGTGGCGGAGCTCTTCGGCGAGCCGCCGCGGATCGAGCTGGCCGGCGAGCCGAGCGTCGTGCTCGTCGTCGGCGTCAACGGCACAGGGAAGACGACGACGATTGGCAAGCTCGCGTACAGGCTGCGCGAGCACGGGCACTCCGTCGTCGTCGCGGCGGCCGACACGTTCCGCGCGGCCGCGGAGGAGCAGCTCGGCATCTGGGCCGAGCGCGCAGGCGCCGAGTTCGTCGAGGGCGAGCGCGGTGGCGACCCCGCCGCCGTGGCCTACGACGCGATCGAACGCGCACGCCGGGACGGACGCGACGTCGTCGTCGTCGACACTGCGGGGCGCCTCCACACGCAGACGAACCTCATGGACGAGCTGGCGAAGGTGCGCCGAGTGATCACCTCGCGTGCCGAGGGCGCGCCGCACGAGACGCTGCTCGTCGTCGACGCGACGACCGGGCAGAACGCGGTGCAGCAGGCGCGCCTCTTCAAGGAGGCGGTGGATGTCACCGGCGTCGCGCTGACGAAGCTCGACGGCAGCGCCAAGGGCGGCGTCGCGATCCCGATCGTCTACGAGCTCGGACTGCCCGTGAAGCTGATCGGCGTCGGCGAGGCGCTCGAAGACCTGCGGCCGTTCGACGCGCAGGACTTCGCGCGCGCGCTGGTCGCCGGCTAGCGCCGCCTAAACGGGCGAAACTCGGGATCGAACGGCGAGCGTTCGCCGGGGACACCGAGTCCGCACACGGCGACGACGCCCTCGTCGATGCCCTCGAGACCGAGGCGCTCGTCGATCTCCGCGTTGTTCACCACCGTGGTGACGAATGCACCCAGTCCCCGGTCGGCCGCGACGAGATAAAGCGTCTGGCTGAGATGCCCTGCGTCGAGCAGGATCGATGCGTACGCCTTGGGATGGCGCCGGTACTTCCAGTAGCTCCTCGCGAATCGCGCGACGAGCAGCAGGAGCACGTGCGCCGAGCCGAAGTACGTCTGGCCGCAGACGAAGTTCGTGGCCAGCGCCTTCGACGTGTCGCGGTCGAGCGGCTCGATGAGCTCGAGGGCGTGGCGCTTCGCGTCGTAATGGTGGAGCCCCGGGTGGGCACCCGCGACGTTCGTCACGAGGGGAAAGGCTTCGATCGGATGCAGGCCGCCGGCCGAGGGGCTCGTCCGCTTCAGCATCTCGATCGCCCCGTCGGCGGCGGTTGCATGCCCATGGCAGCCGAACACCTGGTCGAGCACGAGCGCCAACTCCTCGACCGGCAGCGGCCGAGATTCGGCGAAGCCGCGTGTCGTGCGCCGTCGCGCGAGCACCGAATAGAGGTCGCCGTCGGGGCGCACCTCGGGCAAGTCCAGGACGCTCGACGTCGCGTCGACCGCGCGGAAGGCGGGCGGTTGTGGCCCGTTGATCTCGAGGAATGCGCGCACGTGTTCCTCGTTCGCCGGCAAGACCTCCCCGTCGCCGTCGCGGATGTCGACGTCGCGCCAGCGGGTCAGGAAGTGGTAGACGGCCGCGTTCCTCTCCCAACCGCTCTCGATCAGCCGCTCGTCGAAGTCGTCGCGGTCACCACCACTTTCGATCACGAGCAGACCGCGATCGACGAGCGAGCGAACCATCTCCGGCGCGAGCCCGTCGGCGTCCGTCCAGTCGTTCGCCGGAACCTCGAGGAGTAGCTCGAGCTCGTCGCGGCTAATGCCGTGCTCGGCCCCATCCGTGAGCGAGATCGCGTAGACGCGACTCTGCGGAACGCTCGCAAGCGTTCCGCCGAGTAGCTGTGCGATGTCGATCGTCCGGCCGTCGTGGCAGAAGAACAGGAGCCAGGCTCGACGGCGGACCCTCACTACGGATGCCGGATCAATCGGGCGCTGCGTCTAGTCGTCGTCCGGCGGTGGCGGCGGTGGCGGCGCCCCGTTGCCGTGCGCGATCCACAACAGGGCGATTCCGTGCGAGAGATTGAACGTGTGTCCGAAGGGATGGTCCTTGTTCAGCTCGTCGACGTACGCCTGGATGGTGTCCGCTGGGGGCAGCGTCACCGTCGGCGGCGCCGCAGGAAAGTCGATCCCGAACTCGGAGAGCAGCGTCTTGCGCGGGTTCTTCTCGAGCTTCGCTCGCAGCTTGCTGCTCTTCGCGAGCTTCTCGAGGAGCTTGATCGCCTTCGCGTCGTCGATGCCGATGTGGAGCCACCGCGGCTCGGGACTCGCCATAGGATCTCCTTTCGTCTTGGGCAGTCCCGGTGGAGTGTGGACCTCGCCACAGCCGCGGTCAAACGGCGCCGGCGAGCTCGCCCGCGCCCGCACGCGCGCTCGCCTCGGAGACGACGTTGCCCTTCAGCTCGTAGAGCGCTGCCGCGCGCGCGAGCGCCGAGGCGGCCTCCTTCGGCTGCCCGAGGACGGTGCGCACGTCGGCGAGGTCGATCAGAGCGTCGCCCTGGATCCCGAGCAGGTCCGTCTCGCGCGACAGCTCCACCGCATTGCACACGAGCCGCACGGCCGCGTCGTCGTCGCGGCGGGCGAGGACGCGTGCCTTCGTCCCGCCAAGGATCACTTGCGTCCCGAGATCGTCGTCGGATGTCGACGTCTCGCTGACACGTGCGACGAGGTTCGCTTCCTCGTAGCGCTGTTGCACCACGAGCGCCCGCGCAAGGTACGCCGCGGTCGTGGACAGGCGGCTTTGCTCGCCCATTTCCTCCAGCAGGCCATAACCGAGTCGTAGCTCTCGTTCAGCTGCTTCCGCGTCTCCCGAGACGAGTTCCGCGATGCCGGCGTACATCTGCAGGTTCGCGAGCATCGTCTTGAGGCCAGCCTCCTCGAGCATCGCCTTGCTGCGGCCGTACAACCTCCTCGCCTCGTCAGCGTCACCGCGCATCGCTTCGAGGACGGCGAGCATCGAGTCGCCGTTGGCGGAGAGCGCGGCATCGTCGCGCGCGCGTTCCTGCAGGTCGCGGCAGCGAAGGATCGCGTCCTCGACGCGCCGGGGGCCGAGTAGCGCCGCGCGCATCAACGCCCTGAGGATCCAGCGGAGGTCGCGCTCGGTGCCTGCCTTCTCGGCGTGGCAAAGGGCGCGTTCGAGGACGCGCTCCATCTCTTCGCAGCGCCCGCGTAGCCAGTGCACCTCCGCCAGGTGGATCCACGCCTTCGCCAGGCCGACGTCGTCGTCTGCAGACTCGAAGACCGCGATCGCACGCTCCGCGACGTCGACCAGCTCGGACGCGGAGACACCTGTGTCCGTCATCTCCCGGAGCGACGACTGCTCGATCTGAACGCGTGCCGCGAGACGTTCGTCCTCCAAGGAGTTCGCGTGCTCGAGCGCTTCACCAAACACGTCGCCCACGCGTGTGAGATCGCCCGTCTCGCGGAGGGCTACGCCCAGGGCGAGCAGCGTCTCGGCTCGAACCGCAGGATCGGAGACGAGCGATGCGGATCGGTCGAGCAGCGTTCGCGCCGCCGGAAGGTCGTCGCGCGCGAAGGCGCGCTGTCCTGCCGAGGCGAGTAGCTTGCCGGCGCGCTCGCCGAGCGCTCGAGTCTCATCGTTCGGCGGGCCGAGCTCGGTGCGTGCGGCGTACGCGCGCTCGAGGTGGTGGCCGCGGAACTCCTCGTACGTCCCCTTGCGATCGAGCCAGTCGGCGAAGCCCTCGTGCAGGTCGGCGCGTCGCTCCTTCGGCAGCGTCGCGTAGGCGGCGTCGCGGACGAGGATGTGCCCGAAGCGGAACGAGTCTTCGTTCGCGAAGCTCGTCGACTCCGCGGGAAAGATCAGGCGCTTGCGGACGAGCGCGTGGAGGTGCGAGCCGACGCGGCTGCGCAGCTCCACGGGCGCGAGCTCGGCGACAGCGCTCCACCAGAACTGCTTCCCGATCACGGATGCCGACTGCAGCACCGTCTGCTCCTCGGGATCGAGGCCGTCGAGCCGCGCGGCGAGGAGCGCGCTGATCGACGGTGGGATCGGCAGGTCGCCGATATCGCGTGCGACCCAGCGTCCGTCGTCGAGGACGAGCGCGCCGTCGTCGACGAGCATGCGCACGAGCTCCTCGACGAAGAGCGGATTACCCTCGGCGGCGTGTTCGATGCGTCGGGCGATCTCCGCATCCAGCTCGGCGGTGCCGAGGAGGTTCCCCAGCAACGCATGCAGCTCGTCGGCGCCCAGCGGCTCGAGGAAAAGGCGCTCGCCGGGCCAGCCGGGGCGCACCTCGAGCAGGTCGGGACGCGCGAGCGCCAGCACGAGCATCGGCGCGCCGCGGCTCCAGCCCACGAGGTACTCGACGAGATCGAGCAGCGTCGGCTCGGCCCAATGCAGATCCTCGAGCACGAGGACAAGAGGCCGTGAGCGCGCCACCGCCTCGAGCAGCTTCCGCACCGCCCAGAACACCTCCTCGGCGCGCACGTCGGTGGCGGCGCTGAGCATCCCGACGAGCCGGTCCGTCGCGAGCGTGGACTCGTCGCCCGGAGGCAGGAGCTGCGCAATGCGTGCCTGGACGACCTTCTCGTCGTCGTCCGCAGCGAGGCCGGTGAGGCTCCGGACGATCTCGGTCACGGGGAAGAACGTGATTCCCTCGCCGTAGGAGAGGCAGCGACCCTGCGCGACCGTCGCGCCGAACGAACGCGCCGCCACCTCTTGCGCAAGCCGCGTCTTGCCGACGCCGGCGGCGCCAAGAACCGTCACGAGACGGCACGACTGCTCCTCGAGCGCGGTGCGATAGGCGGCGTGCAGGAGGTCGCGCTCCGGCGCGCGGCCCACGAGCGGCGAGTCGAGTCGCCGGAAGATCCGCTCCGCGCCCGCGCGCACCTCGGTGAGGCGCCAGCTGCTGACCGGCTCGCTCTTGCCCTTGAGCGAGAACGACTCGAGCGGGCCGGCACGGACGCGGTCGGCCACGAGCCGGTGCGTCTCCCGGCCCAGGAGGATCTCGCCGGGCTGCGCCGCCTGCTGGAGGCGCGCCGCGACGTTGACGGCGTCGCCGGTGGCGATCGTCTGCTCTGTCGTCGGGTCACCGACGACGACTTCGCCCGTGTTGATCCCAATTCGCTCCTCGAGCCGCACCCCGAACCGCTCATCAAGCTCGTGGTTGAGCCGCGTCAGAGCGAGCCGCATCTCATCCGCGGCCCGCACGGCCCGGAGTGCGTCGTCTTCGTGGACGACGGGAACTCCGAATACGGCCATCACGGCGTCGCCGATGAACTTCTCGACCGTGCCGCCGTGCCGCTCCAGCACCGTACGCACCTCGTCGAAGTAGCGAATCATCACCCGCCGCATCGTCTCCGGGTCCATGCGTTCGCCGAGGCTCGTGAAGCCCGTGACGTCGCAGAACAAGACGGTGACCGTCTTGCGAACGAGCGGTTCGGCCCTATGGGCCATGTCCACCGAGTGTAAGACGCAAAGCGGGGAAAGCCTAGGCGCGAGGGGCCACTACACTGTTCCGCTCGTGTTCGACACGCTCTCAGAGCGCCTGCAGGGCGCGCTCGGCGACCTGCGCAAGCGCGGCAAGCTCGACGACGAAGCCGTCTCGCGCGCGATGCGCGAGATCCGCCTCGCGCTGCTCGAGGCGGACGTCAACTTCCAGATCGTCAAGCAGTTCGTCGAGAGCGTCCGTGAGCGAACCGTCGGTGAGGACGTCCAGAAGAGCCTGACCCCAGGCCAGCAGGTCGTGAAGATCGTGCACGAGGAGCTGACCGAGCTGATGGGCTCCGGCAGCTCGAAGCTCGCGTTCGCAGGCCGTCCGCCGACGGTCATCCTGCTCGCCGGCCTCCAGGGCTCCGGGAAGACGACCACCGCTGCGAAGCTCGGGCTGCTGCTCCGCAAGGAGGGCCGCAGCCCCGCGCTCGTCGCCGCCGACCTCCAGCGCCCGGCGGCTGTCGAGCAGCTCGTCCAGCTCGGCAAGCAGATCGACATTCCCGTCTTCGCCGAGGAGCACGCCGATCCCGTGAAGGCGGTGCGCGACGGCCTCGCGCACGCCCGTGAGGACTCGCGCGACGTCGTCATCCTCGACACCGCCGGCCGGCTCCACGTCGACGAGGACCTGATGAACGAGCTGGCGCGCGTGCGCGACGAGGCGAAGCCGCACAACGTGCTGCTCGTGCTCGACGCGATGACCGGCCAGGAAGCGGTCAACGTCGCGCAGGCGTTCCAGGAGCGGATCGCGTTCGACGGCGTCGTGCTGACGAAGCTCGACGGCGACGCGCGCGGCGGTGCAGCGCTGTCGGTCAAGGCGATCACGGGCAAGCCGATCAAGCTCGCGTCCACCGGGGAGAAGCTCGACCAGCTCGACTGGTTCCACCCCGACCGCATGGCGTCGCGGATCCTCGGCATGGGCGACGTTTTGACGCTGATCGAGCGCGCGGAG
>DASVFB010000159.1:0-7227 GCA_036380275.1 Gaiellaceae bacterium
GGTCTGCTTGTCCGCGAGCCGCGAGCCGAACGCTTCGCGCGCGAGCGCGCGCGTGCACATCAGCTCGAACGCGCGCTGCATCTGCCCGAGCCAACGCATCACGTGATGGATGCGCCCCGGCCCGAGCCGCTTCTGCGCGATCATGAACCCGGCGCCGACGTCGCCGAGCGTGTTCTCCACTGGGACGCGGACGTTCTCGTACAGCACCTCGCAGTGCGTCGACCAGCCGCGTCCTCGATGACCGAACACCGGGACCGGACGCACGATCTCCAGGCCGGGCGCGTCCGCCGGAACGATGATCTGCGTCGCGCGGGCGTGCCGCGGCGCGTCCGGGTCGGTCACCGCCATCACGATCGCGAACGCCGCGCCCTCGGCTCCCGACGAGAACCACTTGTGGCCGTCGATCACCCATTCGTCGCCGTCGCGCACCGCCCGCGTGCGCAGCGTCGTCGGATCCGACCCCGCGACCTCCGGCTCGGTCATCGAGAAGAACGAGCGGATCTGCCCGGCCACGAGCGGCGCAAGCCAGCGTTCCTTCTGCTCGTCGGTGCCGAACTCCCAAAGAATCTCGGCGTTGCCGGCGTCGGGCGCCTGGCAGCCGAAGATGTACTGCGCCCACGTCGAGCGGCCGATCTCCTCGTTGAGATAGGCGTAGGCGAGGAAGCCGGTCCCCGTGCCGCCTGCCTCCGGAGGGAGGTTCGGCGCCCACAGTCCTTCGGCCTTGGCCCTCTGCCTGAGCGACTCGACGAGCTCGAACGCGGCATCGTCCTCTTTCGAGATCGCGGCCTCGTTTGCTGAGACGTGCTCGTCCATGAAGGCGCGGTAGCGCGCCCGCAATTCCTCGAGGCCGGGCGGCGGAGCGAGTTCCGTGACGCTCACCCGTTTAGCATCGCAGGTTGTGCGCCTCGGGTTCTACATGGGCTACGCCCCGCCGGGAACGAATCCGCTCGAGCTGATCGCCCTCGCGCAGGAGGCCGAGCGGCTCGGCTTCGATTCCGCGTGGGCGGCCGAGGCGTGGGGGACGGATGCGGTCAGCGTCCTCTCATGGCTCGCCGCGACGACGACACGGCTCAAGGTTGGCAGCGCGATCATGCAGATTCCGGGCCGCACGCCCGCGAACACGGCGATGACCGCGGCGACGCTCGACCTCCTCTCCGGCGGCCGCTTTCTGTTGGGGCTCGGGACGTCGGGGCCGCAGGTCGTCGAGGGCTGGCACGGCGAGCCGTGGGGGAAGCCCCTGACGAAGACGCGCGAGTATGTGGAGATCGTCCGCAAGGTGCTCCGCCGCGAGACGCTCGAGCACAGCGGGTCGGAATACGAGATCCCGTTCGGCGGCAACGGCTCGACCGGGCTCGGCAAACCGCTGAAGCTGATGATGCGACCGCTGCGCGCGGAGATCCCGATCTACCTCGCGGCGATCTCGCCGAAGGCCGTCGAGCTCGCGTTCGAGATCGGCGACGGGTGGATCCCGCTCTTCTTTTCCCCGGAGCGCGCGCGCGACGTCTTCTCGCTCGACGACCGCGCGCCGGAGGGCTTCGACATCGCCGCGACGGCGCCGGCGCTCGTGATCGACGACGTGCAGACCGGCCGCGACTCGCTGAAGCCGTACTACGCGCTGTATATCGGCGGCATGGGCGCGCGAGGCAAGAACTTCTACAACAGCCTCTTCGCGCGCTACGGGTACGAGGACGAGGCGCGCGAGATCCAGGATCTGTTCCTCGACGGCAAGCAGCGCGACGCGGCTGCGAAGGTTCCCGACGCGTTCGTCGACGACGTCGCACTCGTCGGCCCGCCCGAACGGATTGCCGACAGGCTAGCGGCCTGGCGCGAGTCGGGTGCGACCTCCTTGCTCGTCTCGGCGCGCGACGCGAATACGCTGCGCGCTGTGGCGGAGGCTTCGCAGTGAACTTGTTCGATCTGAAGGGGAAGGTCGCGATCGTCACCGGCGGCGGGAGTGGGATCGGCCGCCAGATGGCGACCGGGCTCGCCGAGGCGGGGGCCGAGCTCGTGCTCTGCGCACGCAAGGTGGAACGCTGCGAAGAGGCGGCCGCTTCGATGCCGACGCGCGCGCTCGCGCTGCCCTGCGACGTGAGCGACGAGGAGTCGGTTGCCGCGATGGTCGCGCGCGTCGTCCAAGAGCTCGGCCGCATCGACATCCTCGTCAACAACGCCGGCACGGTGTGGGGTGCCGCGCCGGAGGACATGCCGCTCAAGGGCTGGCAGAAGGTCGTGGACGTGAACCTGACGGGCGTCTTCCTCTGTGCCCGGGCGGCGGGCCGTGTGATGATCGAGAAGGGCGGCGGCAAGGTCGTCAACATCGCGTCGGTCGCTGGCCTGCACGGCGCACCAGCGGAGGTTGCGAACACGCTGCCGTACCACGCGACGAAGGGAGGCGTGATCGCCTTGACGCGCGACCTGGCGTGGAAATGGGCGCGCCACGGGATCAATGTCAACGCGATCGCCCCGGGCTGGTTCCCGAGTGACATGGCGAACTTCGTAATCGAGAGCCAACCTGAGCTCGCCGAGCGGATCCCGCTCCGCCGCTTCGGCGGCCCGGAGGATCTGAAGGGCGCGGTCGTGTTCCTCTCCTCGCGCGCGTCCGACTACGTCACCGGCCACACGCTCGTGGTCGACGGCGGCCAGTCGGCGTGAACGAGGAGCTGGGCGAGCGACTTGGTTCGAACGTCACGGCGCTGCGCCAGCTCGCGGGCGGCGCGTCGAAGGAAGCGTGGGCTGTGGAGCTCGCCGACGGCCGCGAGCTCCTGGTGCGCCGGGCCGGAGTGGGGGTCATCCATCGCGACACGCTGACGCTCGAGCAGGAGTTTCGCGTCCTCGAGGCCGCTGTCGCCGCCGGCGTGCGCGCGCCACGGCCGATCGCTTACCTCGGCGACGTGGATGGACGAGAGGCGTTCGCGATGGAGCTCGTCGAGGGCGAGACGATTGGGCGCCGGCTCGTTCGCAATCCGCCGCAGGCGCTGCCGCTCGAGATGGCGGACGAACTGGCGAAGGTCCACTCGATCGAGCCGCTGGACTTTCTTCCGCGCGGCGACTCGATCGCGCGCTTCTACGACGAGCTCGACTCCGTCGGCGAGCCGCACCCCGCGATCGAGTACGGGCTCGCCTGGGTGCGCGAGCGCCTGCCCTCGCCGGACACGTCCGAGGGACAGTCCCTCGGACGTGGGCGCGAGAGACATGGCCCAGGGACTGTCCCTGGGACAGGGCCAGGAGGGACGACGCAGCGTGGCCGCACGTTCGTGCACGGGGATTTCCGGCTCGGGAACCTCGCGGTCAGCGACCACCTGGTTGCAGTGCTCGACTGGGAGTTCGCGCACGTCGGCGATCCGGTCGAGGACGTTGCATGGCCGCTCGTGCGCGCGTGGCGCTTCGGCGCGGACGCGCGCCGGCTCGGAGGCATCGGCGACGTCGAGCCGTACCTCGAGCGCTACAACGAGCTGACCGGCCGCGAAATCACGCTCGACGAGCTACTCGTCTGGGAGGTCTTCGGCAACGTGAAGTGGGCGGTCGGCTGCCTGACGCAGTCGCGCCGTCACCTCAACCGGCAGGACCGCAGCGTCGAGTACGCGGTGCTCGGCCGGATGGCGGCGGAGATGGAGTACGAGCTGCTCGACCTCATCGAGCGTGCGGCATGAGCGACCGACCCGACGCCGCGGAGCTCGTCGAGGCGGTGTTCGAGTTCCTTGCGGAGGAGGTGCTGCCGAAGGCGGCCGACCACCGCGCGAAGTTCCGCACACTCGTCGCGATGAACGCGCTCGGGATCGCGCGCCGCGAGCTCGAGAGCGACGAGAAGTTCCCGTCGCAGGACGAGCTGCGCGAGCTCGCTGCGCGGATCCGCGCCGGGACGCCGGCCGACCCCGCGGAGCTGAAGGCGCACGTCGCGGCCAAGCTGCGCATCTCGAATCCGGCGTACCTCGAGAAATACGAGTGACGCGCCGCCGCATCTACCTGCTGCGGCACGGGCAGGTCGCATATTTCGTCGACGGTCGTCCCGTCGATCCAGACTCTGTTCCCCTGACACGCGAAGGACGGCGTGAGACGAACGAGACTGCGGCGGCCCTGTCGGAAATCACCTTCGACCGCGTGATCACAAGCGGTCTGCCGCGCGCCGAGGAGACGGCGCGGATCGTGGCGCCGGAGACCGAGCCCGAAGCGTGGCCGGAGCTGCGCGAGATCGCGACCGGACGCCTCGCCGATCTTTCGGACCCGGAAGGCGCCTTCCTCGGCGCCTACCGCGGTGTCGTGCCGCCGGACGAGAAGTTCCTCGGCGGCGAGACGATCGGTTCGCTCCTCGACCGCGCGGTGCCGGCGCTCGAGCGGCTCGCGAGCGAGAGCGGCTGGGACATCGCGCTCGTCGTCGCGCACGGCGGCACGATCCGCGCGTTACTTTCCTATGCGCTCACCGGCGGCCGCGCGTTCCTCGGCAACTTCGAGCTCGCTCCCGCGTCGATCTCGATCCTCGACGTCGGCGACGACTGGATCGTGCGCGCCGTGAACGTGACGCCGTACGATCTGACGCACACGCGCACGCGCCTGCGAACGATGGAGGAGCTATGGGCTCAGTACAAGAGCATGTAGAGCACGACGCGGTCGTCGATCTGATCCGCCGCGAGCCGACCGATCACGACGCGATCCGCGAGCTCTGGAAGAAGCACTCGCTCGCAGAGGACGCGCGCGACCTGCCCGGGCTGATCTCGACCTTGACGTCCGACTGCGTCTACGAGCTCGCACAGACCGGTCACCGGTGGGAAGGGCACGAGGGCGCGGCGCGCTTCTACACCGAGCTGCTGACCGCGTTCCCGGACATCCACTTCGACCTGACCGACATCGTGATCGGCCCGCAGGGTGTCTGCGAGGAAGCGCGCGTGACCGGGACGCACAAAGCGCCGTGGGTCGGCAACGAGCCGACCGGCGTGTTCCTGACCTGGCGCGTCGTCATCTTCTTCCCGTGGGATCCCGAGCGGAAGCTCTTCCGCGGCGAAAAGGTCTACACGGACGTCGACTTCAGCCAGGCCGCGATGCGCTGACCGACCTCTTCGCCGGCGTCCTCCTGTAGGAAGTGGCCGGCGCCGGCGATCGGCTCCTGGAGCTCCGCGCCCGGGATCAGCTCTGCGATCCGCTCGGCGACCCGAGGCGAGAAGATCGGATCCGAGTCGCTGAAGAAGACGAGTGCCGGACGGTCCCAGCGGCTGAGCTTCTCGCGGACGTCGAGCATCGTGCGTGCGGACGGATGATCGGGCTCGGTCGGCACCTGCTCCGGGAACATGAGCACGCCGGTCTTGGACTCGGGCGTGGGAAAGGGCGCGTCGTACGCGGCGACGACGTCGTCCGGCAGCTCGGTCGTGCACGTGATGCGGATCAGCTGCCCGGGCTGGAAGTCCGTGTCGGTGCGGCGGACGAGCTCGCGGAAGCGCAGCCACGTGTCCGACGGCGGCCGGCCGGCGAAGATGCCTGTGTTCATGACCACGAGGCGCGCAGCGCGGTCAGGGCGCTCGACCGCGAGGCGCATCCCAAGCGGGCCGCCCCAGTCCTGCATCACCACGGTGAGGTCGCGCAGGTCGAGCTCGTCGACGAAGCGCTCGAGCGACGCGGCGTGCGTGTCGTACGAGTACCACTCGCGTGCGACCGGCTTGTCGCTGCGCCCGAAGCCGAAGTAGTCCGGCGCGATGCAGCGCGCAACGGGCGCGATCTGCGGGATCACCTTGCGGTAGAGGTACGCCCAGGTCGGCTCGCCGTGGAGCAGCAGAACCGGCGCGCCTTCGCCCTCGTCGACGTAATGCAGGCGCATCCCGTCCTGATCGACGTAGTGCGGAGCGAAGTCGTAGCCGGGGAGGGACGCGAAGCGCTCGTCCGGCGTGCGGTAGACGTCGCGAATCAGGGTTCGGGATCCCCCGGTTGCCGAGTGGGTATGCGCTGCGCGAGGAACAGGGCGATGACCGCGAGCAGCGCGAGGATGGCGAGCGCGTTACGGAGCCCGTCTATGCGTGCGTCGCTGTAGGCCTCGATTGCGTCGTCGGTCGCTCTCGAGCTGACGTGGGCCTCGTCGAGTGCGGCCTCGAGGTCGGCGTCGGAGATGAACGGAACTCCGCCGGCGAGCTCCACCTGCGCCTCGGACTTGACCCGGTTAGGGATCGCCGAGCTCTGCTGGATGTTCGTCAGGAAAGACGAGGTGAGGGTGGCGATCAGGAACGAGCCGGCGAGGGCGGTGCCAAGCGAAGCGCCGAGGTTCGTCGCCGTGTTCTGAACGCCGCCGACCTCGGGGCTCTCGTCGTCGGGCACCGCGGAGACGGTGACCGCGCCGAGTTGCGACGCAAGCGCGCCGATCCCGAGCCCGATCAGCAGCATCGGCACAAAGACGATCTCCGGTCCGGAGTTTTCGTCGAGCAAGGCGAGAAGGACGACGTTGCCCGCGAGCAGTGAGAGGAGACCGGAGCGAACGATGAGCCGAGGCGAGACGTGGGGGAGTAGGCGCGGTATGCCGATCGCGGCGACGAGCAGCGTCACCGACAGCGGCAGAAGCCGCGCTCCGGTCGCCAGCGCCGACAAGCCGAGGCAAACCGAGAGGTACAGCGGAACGACGAAGAAGAAGCCGGCCTGGACGAGGTACTGGAAGAAGAACATCGTCAACCCACCGGACAGCTGCCTGTTCCGGAGCATGTCGGGGCGGATGAGTGGCTCTTTGCCCTGCGCGTCGCGGCGGGCCTCCCAGCGGAAGAACAGCCAGATCACGAACAGGCCGCCGAGGATCAGCCAGAGCGTCGGAGAGATGTTCGCCCACGATGGCCCGTCCGGCTTCGGCTGAATCCATCCCCACTCGCTCGAGCGAAGCACGCCGAAGACGAGGAGCCCCAGCCCGAGCGCCGAGAGGACTGCGCCGACCACGTCGAGGTGGGGGCGCTCGTCGACCGGTGCGTCCGCGATCCGTCGGGTGAGCAGAAGGATGACCAGAACCAGCACGACTTCCCCGGCAAAGACCCATCGCCACGAGAAATACGTCGTGCAGAAGCCGCCGATGAGCGGACCGACCGCGACGGCGATCGCACCTGCGGCCGCAACGAGCCCGTACGCTGCAGGCCGCCGCTCGGTGGCGAAGTTCGACGCGACGAGGGCGACGATCGCCGGCAGGATCAACGCCGCGCCCACGCCTTCCAGGAACGACCAGCCGAACAGCAGCACCGGCAAGTTCGGCGCGATCGCCGTTGTGAACGATCC
>DASVFB010000160.1:0-8066 GCA_036380275.1 Gaiellaceae bacterium
GTCGCCGGTGAAGTGCGCGACGGCCTTGCGCAGGCCGACGTCGCCGACGGGCCACGCCCTGGGTCGCGCCAGGTGCCTGGCGAGGAACCACTCCGCCGTCCACTCGCCGATGCCGCGAAGGGCGACCAGCCTGGCCTTCACTTCGTCATCCGGGAGGACGGCGAGAGCATCGAGGTCCACGTCCGATCGTGCAAGGCCGACGATGTACTCCGCCTTGCGCCGCGAATAGCCGACGGCGACGAGCTCGGCTTCGTCGGCCAGCGCAACGCGTTCCCGCGTCGGGAACGACCACACGCGGCCCGCACGCTCTCCGAGCAGCTCGACGAACCTGCCGCGGATGGCGAACGCGGCGTGCAGCGAGACCTGCTGCGCGGTGATCGACGTCACGAGCGCCTCGAATGGATCGGGCGCGACGGGCGGTCGCAACCCGCGCATGGCCGCCGCGACTCGCGCGAGCACGTCGTGCGTCGCCGCGAAGGCGTAGAACGACTCGAGGTCGAACTCGGCCCCGAGCAGCTTGCGCACGGTCGCGCCGATGACTTCGTCGAAGGGTTCGACGTCGACTCCTCCCTCTGCCGAAACGATCCGGACCTCGCGGCCTCCGACGGCGCGCCAGAGCGCTCCGTCTTCCCACACGTTCGCCAGATCGCGTCCCCATGTGCGATAGCGCGCCGTCGACAGCGCGAAGTCGTACGGTTCGGGTAGACGCACAAGAGTCATTCCGCCGTCGGCGACGGTAGCTACCCTCGGGCATCCCGTCACGCTGCTCATGGGGGGAGCCGAAGCCTCCTCCCCGGCTATTCCAATAGGCGACGCGACGGGCTACGCTCGGCGTAAATCACCACGAGAGGAAGGGTCATGAAGAGAATCGCCGTACTCGTGCTTGCCGTCGCAGCACTGGCGTTCCCTGCGGCACAGGCCAACGCAACGTCGTCCGCGACGCCCTCGCTGGCGCAGTTCAAGGCGCTGCAGAAGCAGGTGGCGTCGCTGCAGGCGCAGGTGAAGACCATGCAGAAGTGGGTCCCGAAGTCGTGCAACACCAACACCTGCTTCACGCTGCCGCAGGTGTCAGGCCTCGCCGCGATCAGCTACGAGGTTCAGATCTGTCAGACGGCGGTCATCGCCGACGCGTTCCAGGGGACGTGGAACGTGATCGACCAGATCTCCGCCGCGACCCAGACCGGGAAGACGTACTTCGGTGCACAGACGCCTATCACGGACGGGGGCGGGTGCTCGAACGTCAAGATTGCGCGCTCGGCCGGGATCCCACCAACCGTCGGGGTGTTCTCCTCGCTCGTCAGCCTATTGACGAGCTAGAGGTTTGATGTGGAATTCCGGTGCCTCTGGGGACGGTCCAGACCAAGCAGCTGAGTTCGAGCGGTCGCAGTTCGTACTCCTGGTACGGGCTGCGGCCGATCGGACTCAGATGCGCCGTGTCTGGGCCGCTATCCAGAGGTGCCGGCGTTTCACATCAAGCCTCTACTAGCGCCCTAAGCGTTCCGAGCTCAGGCAGCGTCGCTTCCGCGACGCCGGCCGCGAACGGAGGCGCGACCAGGAGGTCGCCGGCGCGGAGTCGCGTGCTCCGCGCCGCGACCTCCCGTGCGTGCTCGAAGTCGAAGTCGGGAACGTAGTCCGTCGCGATCCACGGGCCGATCGACGTCGCGAAGTCGCGGTCCTTCGGCGGGTCGAGCGAGGGCGCGCGCCAGTCGTTGACGAGCGTGTAGCCGGCGATGCGCTCCTCGCCACCGATTACGGCAGCGACGCAGAACCGCGGCTCGGGCTCCGCCGGGGCGTGCACCTCGTCCTCGGGTCCGTAGATCGACGCGGTGTTGCCGAACGAGAACGTCCGCTCGTCGTCGAAGAAGCGGATCGAAGGCGGCCGTAGCACTGGCGGCCGCAATGCCATGTCGGCGAGCGGATACACGTTGTGCTCGCGCGCCTTGCCGCCGCCGGTGAAGAACGCCTCGAGCGTCTGCGCGGCGAACTGGATCACGCTGTCGCCCTCGATCTTCCCCGGCCAGCCGCGCTCGAGCGCGAGCTCCGGCGGTGTGAACATCACGAGTTTCATGGCTCGGTGTGGACGATCACGTCGGCGATCTCGGGCCGCGCGCTGCGGATGCGCGCCTCGACTTCGCTCGCCTGGGTGTGCGCGTCGGCGAGCGAGCCCGCCGGGTTGAGCCCGAGCGTCAGGAACGCGACGAGGCCCTCGTCCGTCTGTAGGAAGCGCAGCTCGCGCGGCTCGTGCCCGAGCACTTCGTTGACGATCCGGCTGACGTCACCTGCGCGCGCGTCCACGTTCTCCACTGCGCGCGCCGGCTCGTCCTCGGCGAGCGGCTCGAGATGCGTCTGCACCGCTTCGACCTCGGGCACGGCCGTACGGATCGCGCGCTCCACCTCCTCGGCGAGATCGTGCGCCTCCTCGAGCGAGAGGTCGCCAGGGAGTTTCAGGTGGAGCGAGACCTCCGTCCGGCCCTCGACACGCAGGACGGTGACGTTGTGTACCTCGCGCACGCGGGGGACGCTGAGCGCCGCTGCCTGTGCGCGCTCGCGGATGCCGCTCGCTTCATCGGGCTCGACGTGCACGACCACATCGCTGCGCGGGAGGGCCGCTTGCACGGCCTCCTCGACGCTGTCGGCCGCAGCGTGCCCCTGGCCCACCGCCGCTCCAGGAGGGACGCCGATCACGACATCGGCGAACTGGCGCCCGCCCGCCTCGCGCATGCGCAGCCGTTTCAGGTCGACGACGGGACGGACGTCCGCGATCGCCGCGCGCGCCGCTGCCTCGGCTTCCGCAGGCACACGATCCATCAGCACGTCGACGTTCGTGCGCATCAGGCGCGCGGCGGCTATGAGCACGAGCGCGGCAACGAACAGGGCCGCGATCGAGTCCGCGTCGTGGTAGCCGGAGCGAACGAACAGCAGGCCGATGAACACCGCGGTGGAACCGCCCAGGTCGCTGAAGAAGTGAAGCGCGTTCGATTCAAGGGCCGCGCTGTGGAGCTCGCGCGCGGCGCGCCACGAGACGATCGTGCGGCTCGCGTCGATCACGATCACGATGCCGACCACGACAAGCGCGTACCACGTTGCGTCGACCTGAACATTTGACGAGCCGGTCAAACGCTGGATCGCACGGACGGCGACGAACAGGCTCAAGAGCACGAGGATCGACGCCTCGGCGAGTGCGGCCAGATGCTCCGCCTTGCCGTGGCCGTACTCGTGTTTTTCGTCTGCGGGCCGCGCGGCGACGCCGACGGCGAAGAAGGTCAGAAGCGCAGCGACGAGGTCGGTCCCGGAATGGAGCGCCTCGGAGAACAGCGCGAGGCTGCTCGTTGCGAAGCCGACGCCGAGCTTGACGGCGATCAGCACGACCGCGGCGAACACGGACACGAGCGCGGTGCGGCGTTGCCGGCTCATCGACGAAGCGTAAGCGCGTCGAAGGCGGCGGGGCTTGCCCCGCCGCTCACCAACCGAGGTCGGCAGCAGCGCTCCCCCGACTGCCAACCAATGCGAGCGCCGAAGGCGCGAGCCCCGAGCGGAAAGCGAAGCGGGCGAGGGAAAGCGCTACAAATTCCCGCGCAGTGCCTGCTCGCGCTCGATCGCTTCGAAGAGCGCCTTGAAGTTCCCGTCGCCGAAGCCGCGTGCGCCGTGGCGTTCAATCACCTCGAAGAACAGGGTCGGCCGGTCCTGCGTCGTCTTCGTGAAGATCTGCAGGAGGTAGCCGTCGTCGTCGCGGTCGGCGAGGATGCCCAGCCGGCGCAGGTCGGCATAGTCCTCGTCGATCTCACCGACGCGGTCCGGCACCTCCTCGTAGTAGGACTCCGGCGTCGTGAGGAAGACCAGCCCGCGCTCCTTCAGCGCCTCGACGGTCGCGACGATGTCGCTCGACGCCATCGCGATGTGTTGCA
Organism: Gaiellaceae bacterium; assembly: GCA_036380275.1. Lineage (GTDB taxonomy): Bacteria > Actinomycetota > Thermoleophilia > Gaiellales > Gaiellaceae > DASVFB01. The sequence goes on from DASVFB010000160.1 coordinate 3,906, forward strand.
CACCGGGCCCGTGGTTGAACTCGAGGTACTCCTCGATCTGGCTCTTGCGCTTTCCTTCGGCCGGCTCGTTGATCGGGAACTTGATCTTTCCCTGGCCGTCCGTCATGACCTTCGACATCAGCGCCGAGTACTCAGTCGAGATGTCCTCGTCGGAGAAGTGGATCATCTCGGTCATCCCGAACGCGCGCTCGTAGAACTGCACCCAGTGATTCATGCGACCGAGCTCGACGTTGCCGACGACGTGGTCGATGTTCGTCAGGCCAAGACCGCCTGCGCCGTTCGACGACGGCTGCGGCACGTAGCCGGGCAGGTACACGCCCGAGTACTCGGACCGGTTGACGAACGTGTGCACCACGTCGCCGTAGGTCGCGATCGACGCCAGCTCGACGCGCCCGTACTCGTCCTCGACCCAGTGCGGCTCGCCGAGCCCGGTCGCGCCGCGCTGCACGGTCTGCCGGTACGCCTCCTTCGCGTCGGGCACGCGGAGCGCGATGTCCTTCGCCCCGTCCCCGTGCCTGCACGCGAAGCGCGCGATCTCGGAGTCCTCGCGCAGACCGCTCGTGACGACGAGGCGGATCTCACCCTGCTCGAGGACGTAGGACGCCCGGTCGCGGACGCCTGTCTCCGGCCCCGCGTACGCCGTGCGCGTGAACCCGAATGCGTGCTCATAGAAGTAGGCGGCCTGCTTGGCGTTTCCGACCCAGAGCTCGACGTGATCCCAGCCGTCGAGCGGCATGAAGTCGTGTTCGGTCACAGAAAGACTCTACCGCGGTGCGCCGGAGGCGTCGATGGCCGCGACCTCGCTCGCTGCGTCCTCAAAACCCGATCGGAGCGGAACCTCCTTCACGCCCACGAGCGCGATCACCCACACGAGGATCGCGACACACGCAGCGGCGAGGAACGCCGGCTTCAGCGCGCTCGCAAGATCGTCGCGCAATGCCGGCGGCAGCCGATGCACGGTGACTCCTTCGGCCCCTCCGTGCAATCCCTTCGGCAAGCCGAGGTTCACGATCACGCCCATCACGGTCACACCGACGGTCGCGCCGATCGAGCGCGCGAACTGCGTCAGCGCGGTCGCGGAGCCCATCTGCTGACGGCGCACCGCGTTCTGCACCGAGAGGACGAAGACCTGCATCATCGAGCCGATCCCGATGCCGGCGACGACCATGTTGCGAGCGGCCTCACCGTTCGTCGTGTTGACGTCCATGCGCCAGAGCAGGATCATCCCGGCGGCGAGGATCAGCGGACCGACGAGTGCGTTGCCGCGATAGTGGCCGGTCCGCGAGACCCATTGCCCAGAGAGAAACGACGTCGTCACCGCGCCGAGCATCAGCGGCGTGAGGACGACGCCCGACGACGTCGCCGACGTGCCGATGACGCCCTGGACGAACAGCGGCACGTACACGATCGTCCCGAACATCGCCATGCCGATCAGGCCCATGCAGAGGACGCTCGACAGCACGATCCGGTTCTGCAGGATGTCGAACGGCAGGATCGGCTCCTCGACGCGCCGCTCCCACAGGGCGAACGCGGCCAGCAGCACAATTGCCGCTCCGAGCGCGATCAGTACGTGGGCGGAGCCCCACGCGTACTGGCGACCTCCCCAGACAAGCCCGAGTAGGAGCGCGGTCGTTCCAAGCGCGAGCACGAACGCGCCGAACCAATCGATCGAGCGCGGGCTGACCTCGCGCCGGCGCGGCATCGTGATCCAGATGACGAGCAGCGCAATCCCGCCGACGGGCAGATTGACGTAGAAGATCCAGCGCCACGTCGTGTTGTCGACGATGAAGCCGCCGACCGCGGGGCCGATGATCGACGCGGCGGCGAACACGGCGCCGATCAGTCCCTGGTAGCGGCCGCGGTCGCGCGGCGGCACGATGTTCCCGATCACCGCGAGCGCGAGCGGGATCAACCCGCCGGCGCCCACTCCCTGAACCGCGCGAAAGACGACGAGCTGGGTCATGCTTTGCGCGGCACCGCAGAGCGCTGAGCCGACGAGGAAGATGCAGATCGCGATGATGAACAGCGGCCGGCGTCCGTAGACGTCGCCGAGCTTCCCGTAGATCGGCACGGTCACTGTCGTCGCGAGCAGGTATGCGGTGAAGACCCACGAGTACTGCGTCAACCCGCCGAGGTCGCCGACGATGCGCGGCAGCGCCGTCGCCAGGATCGTCTGGTCGAGCGCTGCGAGCAGCAGCGTCACCATCAGGCCCGAGTAGATGGCGAGGATGCGCCCGATCGAGTAGCGGTAGCCCGGAGGAGTACGGGCCAGGCGCTCTCGAATCGACATATTCACAACGCTACCCGGACGCGCCCGGTTCAAGCGCGCCGTCATGATGCGCGTGTTCAGCGTCCAAGGAGGAGGAGCGATGATCGACCACGTGACGGCCAACGTCGGCGATTTGGAGCAAGCCAAGAGCTTCTACGCGCAGGCGCTCGCGCCACTCGGCTATTCGGTGCAGATGGAGTTCGAAGAGGCCGCGGGCTTTGGGACCGGCGAGGGGATCCCGGACTTCTGGATCGGCTCGAGCGCCGAGCGGGGCGCGACCCACGTCGCGATCAGCGCCAAGAACCGCGCGGCCGTCGACGCGTTCTATGACGCCGCGACGGGGGCGGGCGGCAAGGACAACGGGCCTCCGGGCCTACGACCGCACTACCACGAGACGTACTACGCGGCGTACGTCCACGACGCGGACGGCAACAACATCGAGGCGGTGTGTCACGCGCCGGCATAACTGGGCGCGCGCCGTTTCCGCGCGAGCACGATTCCGCCGGCGATCAGCACGCCGCCGACGACCTGAATCCACGTCATCGTCTCTGAGAGCAACACCAGCGCGAACAAGGCCGCGATGAACGGCTGAAGATTGGCGACGAGCGCTGCACGCGAAGGGCCGACGCGGTCGACTGCCTTGAACCAGAGGATGTTCGTCAACACGAGCGGCCCGAGGACCGCGTACACGAGGCAGAGCCAGACGAGCGCGCTGAAGTCGAACGACTGGCTCGCGGTCTGCTGGATGCCGGTGATCGCGATTGCGACCCAGCCGATGGCGAGAACGAGCGCGCTGATCCGGTACGGCGAGTAGCTCCTCATGAGCGGCGCGATCGCGACGGTGTACGCCGCCCACGTCGCCGCCGTCGCGACGCCGAGCAGATCCCCCTTGATGCTCCCCGAGACTCCGCCCTCGTTGCCGAGCGCGATAAGCGCGACGCCGCCGAACGACACAACGGCTGCAAGCCAGAACCCGGCGTGCAACCGCTCGAGCCCGACCGCAAACGCGATCAGCGCGACGAAGATCGGCGTCGCGCCGAGGATCAGCGCCACCGTCGACGCGTTCGTGTACGTCAGCGCGTACACGTACGAGAGCTGGTTGAGCCAGATCCCGAGCGCCGCGGCAGCGAGGATGAGCGGGATGTCGCGCCGGCGCACGCGGAACGAGCGCTCGACACCGTACGTGAACCATGTGAAGAGGATCGTCGCCATCCCGTAGCGCACGGTCGAGTACGCGAGCGGCTGGAAGCCGTGCTCGAGCACGTACTTCGTCACGGTGAAGTTGAGCGCCCAGAGCAGAACCGTCGTCAGAAGCATCAGCTCGGCGGTGCGGCGTCGGAGCATCGCGCGACCCTAACGGCCGTTAGGCTTCGGCACGTGGCCGAGATCACACGGGACGACATCGATGCGCTCGTCGGCCCGGCGACGCCGCACTTCGCGTATCAGCTACGCGCGCGGGTGAAAGGACTGATCGCCGACCTGCCCGAGGACGATCCCGTGCGCAAGTACGGCGAGGAGCAGATGGACTTGCTCGACCGGCTCGGCTACGCGTCGTCGAAGGCGGAGGAAGGCCCGCGCGAGCCGCGCTCGAAGCCGGGCTGGGAGGAGATCCCGAGCTCGGCGCCGGCGGACGAGCCGCTCCGACACAGATGACGCTCGAGGGCGCCTCGGTCTTCGTGACCGGGGGGTCACGCGGGATCGGCCGCGAGATCGCGCTGCGCTTCGCCGACGAAGGCGCGAAGCGCGTGGCGATCGGCTACATGCGCAAGGACGCAGCAGCAGAGGCGGTCGCCGACGAGCTGCGTGGACGCGGCGCCGAACCAACGCTCGTCCGCGGCAACGTCGCGTCCACGCGCGTCGCGGAGGAGGTCGCCGCCCTCGGTCCGCTGGAC
>DASVFB010000161.1:0-6672 GCA_036380275.1 Gaiellaceae bacterium
CGATCCGCGACCGGTCGAGACGATCATCGAGCGGATCTCGATCTCGAACGAGGAAACGTTTCCGCGCGACATCGCCGAGCCCGCGCTCCTCCACGCCGAGCTCCGAAGGATGGCGGAGCGCCTCGCCGAACACCTCCGCCGCGAGGGCCAGGCCGCGCGCACCGTGACGACGAAGCTGCGCTACCCGGACTTTGCGATCAGGACCCGCTCGCTGACGCTCGACGTTGCCGTTGACGACGCAGAGACGATCGGGGACGTCGCGTGCCGCCTGCTCGATCGCGCCCTCGCCGAACGCCCGGGCGCGTTGCGCCTCGTGGGCGTCGGCCTGAAAGGCTTCGAGAGCCACACGCAGCTAGCCCTTTCGTAACGTGTCCCAGGGACAGTCCCTCGGACATGGCTCGAGCCGCCGTCAGGGCTGCAGCTGCTCGATCTCCCAGCCGTCGCCGCGGAGCCTGTAGACGAAGCGGATGTGCAGGCGGTTCTCGCGGTGCTGCCAGAACTCGAGCTCGTCGGGCACGACTCGATAGCCGCCCCAGAACGGCGGCCGCTCGACCTCGCGGCCTTCGAGCTCGGCGTCGAGCTCACGCACGCGCGCTTCGAGCTGCTCGCGCGACGCGAGCGGCTCGCTCTGCCACGACGCGAGAGCGCTGATCCGGCTGTCACGCGGCCGCGCGAGGAAGATGTCGTCGGACTCCTCGGGAGCGACCCGCTCTGCCCTGCCCTCGACGCGCACCTGCCGTCCGAGCGGATGCCAGTAAAAGAGCAGTGCGGCGCGCTCGTTCTCCGCGAGCTCGCGGCCTTTGCGACTCGTGTAGCTCGTGCCGAAGACGAAGCCGCGCTCGTCCACGTCCTTCATCAGCACCATCCGCACCGAGGGCTGCCCGTCGCTCGACGCGGTCGCGAGCGCGCATGCTTGCGGCAGCGGCAGCCCTTCCGCCTGCGCCTCGCCGAACCACGCCGCGAACTGGCGAACGGGGTCGCGGAGAAGTTCTTCCCGTCGCAACGTCCGCTCGCGTCCGCTCATCAGCGAAAGAGGTCGCGCTCCGCGGGCATGACGAGCTCGCGCGCCGAGCCGTCGCCTGCAGAAGCGAAGCCACGAATGACAGCTCCGGGGATGCCGCTCGTCTTCCCCATCACGAGCTCCGCGGCGCCGGCCAGCTCGTCGGCGACGGCGATCTGCGTCGACCGGAGCTCGTAGTCGGCGGTGTCGCGCTTGCCACGGAGGTCGAGAAGCGGCGCGAGGCCGGCGACGCCGATGGCGACATCTGTCGTTCCCTGGCGCCATGGGCGTCCAAACGAGTCGCTGATGATCACCGCGGCACTCAGGCCGGTCAGCTCGCGGATTCGAGCGCGAATACCTCGCGCAGACGCGTCGGGATCGAGCGGAAGCACTACAACCGTTCCTGCCTCCGGCGCGTTCGACGCGTCGACGCCCGCAGAGGCGCAGACGAAGCCGTGCCGCGTCTCGGCGATCACGAGCGACTGCCGCGCTCGCACGATGCGGACGGACTCGCGAAGCACGACCTCGACCTGGCGCGGGTCGCCGTCGGCTCCCGCGAGCTCGCGCGCGCGGTCGGAGGGCTCGACCTCGTCGAGGCGAACGACGCGCCCTTCGGCCTTGGACACGACCTTCTGCGCGAGCACGAGGATGTCGCCCTCCTCGACCAAGTGACAGGTTGTCACGAGGCTCGCGAGGTCGGCTCCGGGCTCGACCTGCGGCAGACCTTCGAGCGGGGAGACGGTCAGCGTCACGGAAGACCGGTGACGCGCAGGCCCGCGTGCGTCTTGAAGGCCCGGTTCACGTTCAGGAGCACGGCGGTCATCGCCTCGAGCGCGCGGGCGGTCGCAAGCGGGCCCGCGTCGATCGCCCGTCCGGCGACGATCTTGGCGGCGAGCTCGAGCGCGAGGCGCTTCGACTCCTCGTCGTCGCCGCAGACGAAGACGTCCTGCTCGGGCGGCGACGCGGCAAGCTTCATCGCCGCGAGCGAATGCAGCCCGGCGGCGACCTTCACGTCCACGATCTCGGCGACGCGCTCGGCGATCGATTTTCCCTCGGCGCCGGGCCGCGCGAGCCCCGCCTCGAACGACACCTCCGCGGCGACCGACAACAGCGGCGCCTCGAGCGTCAGGTTGCGCACGGTCGCCAGCGCGGCGCCCGCCTCGCAAGCGAGGACGACGAGGTCGACTTCACCAACGTCGTCGTTGCGCGCCCCTCGCACGCCCACCTGCTCGGCGATCTCGCGCGCCCGGTCCGCGTCGCGCGAGCCGATCACGACGTCGTCGCCGGCTGCCGCCAGGCGCGTCGCGAGCGCTCGCCCGAACTTCCCCGTCCCGCCCAGGATCGCGACTCTCATGCAGGCACAGACAGCGCCGCGTCGGCAACGCGCCGCCGCGACTCCGCGTCGATCATCAATGTCCCGGTCACGATCGCGTGCACGTCGAGCCCGGAGGCGTCGTCGTGCTCGTCAACGACGAGCGCGTCGATCAGGCCCTCGTAGCAGGACGCGACGTGAGCGGGCGACGTGCCGCCGGCCAGCCGCGCGAGCATCCGGTCGGCAGGGCCTTTGACGGCGCGCCCGCCGACGAGCGGGCTCACAGCAACACACGGGACGCGCCGCTGCTCGATGGCGGCACGGATCTCGCCGACCGCCAGGATCGGGCCGACGCTGACATAGGGATTGCTCGGCCCGATCAGCAGCAGGTCGGCGGACGTGAGCGCCTCGAGCACACCGGGGGCAGGGCGGGCCTCGCCGCGCACCTCGACGGCGTCCACGTCGTCGCGATGCCCGCGGGCGACGAACCACTCCTGGAAGTCGAACGTGCCGGCGGCCGTCACGACAAAGGTGCGCAGCTCGTCGTCCGTCGCAGGGAGCAGCGCTGCATCGACGCCGAGCGCGCGACTCGCCCGTGCCGTGAACGCCGACAGCGGCTCGCGGGCGCGCAACGCCTGGGTGCGTATCAGATGCAGGCCGAGGTCGCGGTCGCCGAGCTTGAACCAGTCTGTGCCGCCGAGCCGAGACACGGTCTCTAGCGCGTTCCAGGTCTCGTCGGCGCGTCCCCATCCGCGCTGCTCGTCCATCAGCCCCGCGAGCGCGTAGAGGACGCTATCGAGGTCGGGAGAGACGTGGAGGCCGAGTGCCTCGAGGTCGTCGCCTACGTTCACGATCGCGGTCACGTTCGCGCCGCCGAGGGTCTCGACGAACGCGCGGACGAGCTTCGCGCCGCCGAAGCCGCCGCTCAATACGCAAACGTTCATGCGCGCGCGTGTACGAGCAGCGCGCTCCGAGTGTTCGAGCCGACGTGCGGAGCGAGGCGCAGCAGGTCTTCCTCGGTGTCGATGTCCTCGCGCAGGCCGGGGAGGTAGAGCTGCTTCAGGCCGAAGCGATCTGCGCTGCCCGGCCCGTAGAGCGGCTGAAAGTCCCGGGCGTACTCGAGCGCGATCGCGTTCGTCGTCCCGTCGGCCGCGGAGACGAGCGCCGGGGCGGCGTTGACGAGCTCTAGAAGCTCGTTGGGCGTCGCACAGGGAACGTCAGAGTTGACGATCGCGACTTGCCCTTCGAGCGTCGAGAGCATCGCCGCGAGCGCCGCGTTCTGGCCGCCGGGCGCGTTGCAGATGCGCACCTCACCGATCTGCTCGCACGCGAACCGCACGTCGAGGAACATCGCCAACGCGATCTCTGGGTCGCCCAGCCGAGTCTTCCCGTCTGCCCGGTAGGGCACGACGAACAACGCCATGTGACAGAGACTAACCGGTAGAGCCTAGCGCCCGGCCTGCCCGCTCGTGGACCATTCGGCGAGCTCGTACCAGTGCGTCTGGCGTAGCGCCTTGACGACACCCGGGTCCGTGTGCGCCGCGTAGAAGACGTGCCGCTCGAGATCGCAGCACAGTGCGACGTCGGAGAGCGAGACGTCCGTGACGTGCACGAGCGCGTCGGCAGGCAACTTCGCCTCGGCGACGGTGTAGTGCTTGAACTGCAACTCCGGCGCGATCTCCATCAGCCGCGGCCAGTCAGGACACGTGCGAGAGCTCATGACCCCCTCAGTTCGGCGGGCGCTGCGACTTCCCCTGCCGACCAGCGGCCTTCCAGCACGACCTGTCCACGCTCGCCCGACGACGGGTGGACTACGAACGGCGCCTCGCGCTCGAGACGGTGGTAGAGGTGCCCGGTCCGCGGGTCGGCCAGGGCGAACGAGAAATGGAAGCGCCCCTCCGCGAGCGGCAGCGCGTCGACGTCGAAGCGCACTCCCACCTCCCCGGCGCGGTCGGGCCAGCCCACGTCGTCGGCGTCGACGCCGCCGCCGGCGACCAGCCGGTCGGACTCGTCCCGTACCTCGAAGGAGAGCTTCGGAGGCGCGAGCGCGACGACGGCTTCGAGCTTCAGCGCGAGCGAGAGCGGTTCGCCGGAGAGAAATGCGTCGCGCTCCTCGCCACCCGGCGCGGACAAGCGAACCTCGGCGATCCGCGCCTCGCCGCTGCCCCACTCGCTCAGACCGCCCGCGCGCTCGGCCGGATCGCGGTCGTCCGCGAGCAGGCGGTGATACTCGGTCAGCGCGTTGTGGGTCGGGCCGTCGAAGGCGATGCCTCCGTCGCGAAGCAGAATCCCCCGGTCGCACAATCGCTCGACGGCGACCGCGTCGTGTGAGACGAAGACGATCGTCCCGCCGTGTCGGTTGAAGTCGCGGACCCTGTCGATGCACTTGCGCTGGAACGCGGCGTCGCCGACGGCGAAAACCTCGTCCAGCAGGAGGACGTCGGCATTGAGGTGCGACGCGACCGAGAACCCGAGGCGCATGAACATGCCGGACGAGTAGGTGCGCACGGGAACGTCGATGAAGTCCTCGAGCTCCGCGAAGGCGACGATCTCGTCGAAGCGCTCGCGGATGTACGCGCGCTTCAGCCCGAGGATCGAACCGTTCAGGAAGACGTTCTCGCGCCCGGTGAAGTCGGGATGGAATCCTGCGCCGAGCTCCAGCAGCGTGCCGATCCGGCCGCCGACGTCGACGCGGCCATCGGTCGGCTTGATGATCCCGGCGATGATCCGCAGCAACGTGCTCTTGCCCGAGCCGTTCCGGCCGACGAGGCCGAGCGCGCCGCCGGGGTCGACCTGGAAAGAGACGTCACTGAGCGCCCAGACGTCGGCCGGCTTGGTCCGGCCGCGCAGCAGCACGCGGCTCTTCAGCGTGCGCGTGCCGCGCGGATAGACGCGGAACCGCCGCGAGAGCTCGCCGACGCGAATCTCACCCGGGCGCACGAGTCCCCAGCTCCTGCTCGACGAGCGACGTGAGCGCGCGCACAAATTCCGGATCGGCGTTCGGCATCTCGATTCTCTGCAGCGTCATTCCCAGCTCGCGGGCGCGGTCCTGCGCCTCGATGTCGATGTCCCAGCGGATCTCCAGGTGGTCGGAGACGAAGCCGACAGGGCACACGAGCACGGCACGCACGCCGCGCGCGTGAAGGTCGTCGAGGTGATCGAGGATGTCCGGGCCCAGCCAGGGCTCGCCTGTCGGCGATTCGCTCTGGTAGGAGAACGACCAGTCGCCGAGCTCCGCGCGCTCCGCGACGAGACGGCACGTCTCGAGCAGCTGATCCTGATACGGATCGCCCTCCTCGAGGACGCGGGCCGGAAGCGAGTGTGCGGTGAAGACCACGTGTGCATTCGTTCCGCGGACGCGCGCAGCCAGCACGTCGACGAACGGCTCGAAGTCGTGCCAGCTCTCGATCATCCGCAACTCGGCACGGCCGCGAAGCGCTGCGTCGAGCTGCTCGCGATAGCCGGCGATCGACAAGCGCGAGTAGTGGGGTGCGAGGACGAGCCCCACGACGACGTCCGCGCCTGCGGCATGCGCCGCCTTGGCAGCGTCGGCTATGCGCGGCGTCCAGTGCTTCATGCCCGTGAAGACCGGGATACCGAGGTCGTGTTCGAGCGCGGCGCGCGTCTCCTCGGTGATCGCGTTCAACGGGTTGTGTTCCTCGACCCCGAGGCGGCGATAGCGATCGACCAAGTCGGCGAGCTGCTCGGACGCGATCGGCCGGCGGCCGCGGATGTCGGCGTAGTAGGCAGGCACGTCGCTCAGGCGCTCCGGCGACCCGTACGCCATCAGGACGACGGCTGCCTTCATACGCGCGCCTCCACCGTGCGCGACTGCACGAGCTCGGCCAGGCGCGTGACCGCGTCTGGATCGGTCTGCGGGAGGATCCCGTGGCCGAGGTTGAAGATGTGACCGTTGCGCCCGCGGGCTCGCTCGAGGACGTCCAGAGCGGCTGCCTCGAGGCGGTCCCAGGGAGCCAGCAGCGCCGCGGGGTCGAGGTTGCCCTGCGCGCCGGGATTCCCAGCGAGCGCCCAGCCCTCGTCGAGCGGGACCCGCCAATCGAGGCCGATCACGTCGCCGGCCATCTGCGGCAGGAGCGCCGTCGTCCCAGTCCCGAAGTGGATCGTGGGCACGTCGACCGCGTCGAGGATGCGCTCGCTGTGCGGCGCGACGAACTCCGCGTAGTCGGCCGGGGAGAGCACGCCGACCCACGAGTCGAAGAGCTGGATCACATCGGCGCCGGCGTCGACCTGTTCGCGCACGTAGCGCGCGAAGCACTCCGTGAGCGTCTCCAGGAGCGCGTGCCAGGCGTCCGATTCTCGATACATGAACCCCTTCACCTTCGCGAAGTCCCGGCTCGGC
>DASVFB010000162.1:0-5976 GCA_036380275.1 Gaiellaceae bacterium
GCCCAGTACGGGAGAAACTCCTCGTGCTCGAACGCCTCTTCGTCGAGCAGCGCCTCTGCGTTGCGCGGGCGCAGAATCGACAGCGTTCGCGCGGGTAGCTGTATGTGGGCTTCGACGAGGTCGAGTTGTTTGAGTCGTTCACGCGAATCAGGCATCGGCCGAAGTCTGATGGGACGCGGCGTAGACTCGATCGATGATCTGCGATCGCTGCGGCACGGAAAATCCAGAACGCGCGAAGTTCTGCTTCGAGTGCGCAGCGCCGCTTGGCCCCGAGCCCGTCGCCAGCGAGGTGCGGAAGACTGTGACGATCGTTTTCTGCGACATCACCGGGTCAACATCCCTCGGCGAGTCCGTTGACCCCGAGTCGCTGCGCGGCCTCCTCGCAAGCTACTTCGAACGAATGAAGGCAATTGTCGAAGGCCATGGCGGGACGGTCGAGAAATTCATCGGCGACGCGGTGATGGCCGTGTTCGGCGTTCCGGTGCTGCACGAGGACGACGCGCTGCGCGCGCTGCGCGCCGCCGCGGAGATGCGCGACGCGTTGCCGTCGCTCGGCTTGCAGGCGCGAATCGGTGTCAACACCGGCGAGGTGGTCGCGGGCACAGGCGAACGGCTGGTTACCGGCGACGCCGTCAATGTCGCCGCGCGACTCGAGCAGGCCGCGCCACCGAACGAGGTCTACGTCGGAGCGCGAACGGCACAGCTCGCGCGCGGCTCGGTCGAGGTCGAGCCGGTGGAGCCGCTCGAGCTGAAGGGGAAGTCGCAGAAGGTGGAGGCGTTTCGCCTCGTCTCGGTGACCGGGCCAGAAGCTGCACGGCGGATGATGGCCGCTCCCTTCGTCGGTCGCGAGCGCGAACATCGTCACCTCCGGGAAGCCTTCGACCTCGCCGTGTCCGACCGCGCGTGTCAGCTGTTCACGTTGCTCGGTGTCGCAGGCGTCGGGAAGTCCCGGCTGGTCGCGGAGTTCCTTCGCGGGCTCGACGCGACTGTCGTCCGCGGCAGGTGTCTCGCGTACGGCGAGGGCATCACCTACTGGCCCGTCGTCGAGGCGGTCAAGCAACTTCGGCCGGATGAACGGACGCTCGACGAACGCGTCGCGCGGCCGCTGGGCGTCCTGCTCGGGGACGACGCGGTCGCGTCGAAAGAGGAGATCGCCTTTGCCGTGCGACGTCTCTTCGAGGAAGCAGCGCGAGAGCGGACGCTCGTCGTCGTCTGGGACGATCTCCACTGGGCGGAGGAAGCCTTCCTCGACCTGGTCGAGCATCTCGCCGACTGGTCGCGTGACGCTCCGATCGTGATCCTGTGCATGGCGCGACCGGAGCTGCTCGACCGCCGTCCGGGTTGGGCGGGCGGCAAGCTCCATTCGACAACCGTCCTGCTCGAGCCGCTGGGGCGTGAGGCGGCCGACCGGCTCCTGGTGGAGCTGGCGGGAAACGTGGAGGACGGGTTGCGTGAGCGGATCCTCGCGGCCGCCGAAGGCAATCCGCTCTTCGTCGAGGAGATGGTCGCGGTGATCGAGGAGTCGGCTGACGCTGAGGTGACGGTGCCGCCGAGCATCCAGGCGTTGCTCTCCGCGCGCCTCGATCAGCTTCCGCCTTCGGAGCGTGCTGCGCTCGAGCGCGGCGCCGTCGAGGGGCAGATCTTCCACCGCTCGGCCGTTCAGGCGCTCGCGCCGGAGGATCCGCAAATCTCGACCCGTCTGCTCGGCCTCGTGCGCAAGGAGCTCGTGCGACCGGAGCAGACGCAACTGGCGGGCGACGATGCGTTTCGCTTCAGACACATCCTCATCCGCGACGCGGCGTACGACGCGCTGCCCAAGAAGACGAGGGCCGATCTCCATGAGCGATTCGCCGGCTGGCTCGACGAGGTCGGCGTCGAGCTCGTCGAGCTCGACGAGATCGTCGGCCACCACCTCGAGCAGGCGTGCCGCTACCTGGAAGAGCTCGGCATCGACGGTGAGCGTGTGCGCCGACTCGCGGTCCAGGCGAGCGACCGGCTCGCGGAAGGTGGGCGCGGCGCGCTCGCGCGCGACGACGCGCGTTCCGCGGCCGCCCTGCTCGCGCGCGCATGTCGACTGCATGGCGACCAAGATGTGCGCCACGCCGAGCTGCTCATGGAGCTTTCTGAGGCTCGGTTCGAGGCCGACGACCTGCGCCACGCGCGCGAAGCAGCCGAGGAAGCTCTCGAGCTCGCACTCGAGCTCGACGACGAGCACGTGGTCGCGCTCGCGCGGGTCCAATGGCTTCGGGCACGCGCGCTGATCGACCCGGAGTTCAGCAACGAAGTGGCGATCGAGGAGCTCGACTCCGTAACGTCCGTGCTCGCTCGCTTCGCCGACGACAACGGTCGCGCGAAGGCGCTCGCCTTGCGCGGACTGCTGCTCTTCTTCCTCGGGAGGACGGCGCTCGCGATGCAGGCGTACGAGCGCGCGGCCGCGGCGGCGCGGCGCGCGGGCAACGCGCGACTCGAGGCCATAGCCGTCGTGAGCGGCATGGGAGCCAGGACATACGGCCCGACGCCTGTGGCCGAGGCGATCGCGTTCGCAGATCTTGCGGCCGAGCGCCTCGTAGATCCGAACTGGCGGTCGTTCCTGCTTCAGAAGCGCGCCCTCCTGGAGGCGATGCGCGGCGACTTCGACGCGGCTCGCGATTGCTACCGCCGCTGCAAGGAGCTTGCCTTCGAATACGGACTGCGCCTGCGCCAAGGCGTGCTGACGCAGGACGGCGCGTGGATCGAGCTCCTGGCAGGCGATGCCGCGGCGGCCGAGCGCGAGGTGCGCGAGGGCTACGCGATCCTCGCCGGTCTCGAGGAGACCGGCTTTCGCTCCACGAATGCAGCGGTTCTCGCGGACGCGCTCCTGGCGCAGGGAAGGATCGAGGAGGCCGCGGACGCGGCGGCCGACGCGCTCGCACTCACACAGGCGGACGACGCGACCACGCTGGGAACCGTGCGTTGGGTCGAGGCACAGATCGCGGCGTTGCGTGGTGATTTCGTGGGCGCCATTGCAAAGGCACGGGACGCGGTCGCGCTCCTCGAGCGGACGGACTACGTCGTCCAGCGCGCCGACGCGCTCGTCGCGCTCGCGCGCGTCTGCGAAGCGGCGGGCGAGAACGGGAGCGCCGTCGAGGCGGCACAGGCGGCGCTCGAGCAGTACGAGCGCAAGGGGCACCTCGTCGGCGCCGCCGCCACGCGCGCCATGCTGGACGCCTTCGGCGCCGCGGCTTCCGCCGACGCCGTGTAACGGAATCGCCTCGTCGCTGGACTCCTCGGGCAGGGGTCACACTGAGAGATCGAAAGGAGCTTCACCTTGGACGCTGTATATCTGCAGACCAACGACGCGGAGAAGAACGAGGTCGTCGCCTTCCGCCGCGACGCCGACGGCAAGCTGAGCTTGCTCGGGACGTATCCGACCGAAGGGCGCGGGACCGGAAAGCCGCATCTCGCATCCCAGAGCTCCGTCGTCGTCAGCGGCGACCGGCTGCTCGTGGTGAATGCCGGCAGCGACGACGTCACGCTCTTCGCGATCGCTGCGGATGGGCTCTCCCTGCTCGACCGCGCTGCTTCGGGAGGAACCATGCCGACGAGCATCGCGGTGCGCGACGCGAGCGTCTTTGTCCTCAACGCGGGCGGCGATCCCAACGTCACCGGCTTCACGCTCGACGACGCAAGTTTGACGGCGACCCGCGACACGCGGTCGCTCCCGGGATCGGATCCCGCGCAGATCGGCTTCACGCCCGAGGGCGAGACGCTGATCATCAGCGACCGCGCCAACGATGCTCTTCACGCAATTCCCGTCGCGGGCGGCGAGGCCGTTCGCCGGCCGTCGTCGGGTGCGACGCCGTACGGCTTCGACTTCACGCCCGACGGAACGCTCGTCGTCACGGAAGCGTTCGGCGGCACGGTCGGCGCCGCCGCGGCATCGTCATACGCCGTAGGTCTCGAGCCGATCAGCAAGAGCGTGGCCAACACGCGCAGCGAGGTCTGCTGGGCTGCTGTGACGAACGACGGCCGCTACGTCTTCGTCACGAACTTCGGCGACGGGTCGATCTCGAGCTACGCGATCGGTTCGGACGGCTCCCTCTCTCTTGTCGACGCGGTTGCAGGCTCGACGACGCTGGGGACGAAGGGTGTGCGCGACGAGGCGCTCAGCTCGGACGGCCGCTTCCTCTACACGCTCGACGCCGACGCGAGGAAGGTGTTCGCTTTCTCCGTGCGCGACGACGGCCGTCTCGACCCGGTCGGGGACTTCGACGGTCTCCCGGCGACGGCAGCGGGACTAGCCGCGGTCTGAGAGGATTGCGACATGCCGTTGACTCGTGGCTTTCGCGGTCGCTCGCGGCCCGACGCGCCGCCCGACCGCGTCCCTCCCGGCCAGTACGTGACGGATGACTTTCCCGTCCTGTCCGCCGGCCCGACGCCGCACACGGCGCTCGACCAGTGGACGTTTTCGATCGAAGGAGAGATCGACCAACCGCGAAGCTGGACGTGGGACGAGTTCCGCGCGCTCCCGAGCGAGCAGGTCACGAAGGACATCCACTGCGTCACGAAGTGGTCGAAGCTCGACACGGACTGGGAGGGCGTCTCGGTCGACACGCTGCTCGACGGCGTCGAGACCGAGGCCGAGTACGTGCTCGCGTTCTGCGACGGCGGCTACACGACCAACCTACCGCTCGAAGACGTCACCGGCGGCAAGGCGTGGGTCGCGTTCGGCTACGGAGGCGAGCCGCTCGACCCCGAGCACGGCGGTCCGGCGCGGCTGCTGGTGCCGCACCTCTACTTCTGGAAGAGCGCCAAGTGGGTGCGCGGCTTGACGCTCCGCAACGAGGACGCGCCGGGCTTTTGGGAGCAGTACGGCTACCACAACTACGGCGATCCGTGGCGGGAGCAGCGGTACTGGGGCGACTAGCGCCGCTGACGTGGCGCGTCGCCTCGCTGGCCGAGTTCGTCGACGAGACGCCTCACGCGCGCACGCTCGTCCTCGACGTCGACGGCTGGGAGGGCCACCGCGCGGGACAGCACGTCGACGTCCGCCTCACGGCGGAGGACGGTTACCAGGCGGAGCGCTCGTACTCGATCGCGTCTGGCCCGGACGACAGAACCCTCGAGCTCACCGTGGAGCTGATCGAGGATGGCGAGGTCTCGCCCTACCTCGTCGGAGAGCTGCAGCACGGCGACACGTTCGAGGTGCGCGGGCCGATCGGCGGTTGGTTCGCGTGGGATCCGGCAGAGGGCGGGCCGTTGCTGCTCGTCGCCGGAGGGTCGGGTGTCGTGCCGTTCCGTTCGATGCTGCGTGCTCGGCCGGCGGACGTCCCCGCGCGTCTCGTCTACTCGGCGAGGACGCTCGAGGACGTGATCTACCGCGACGAGCTCGAGGCGCTCGGCGACGATGTCGTCCTGACGCTGACGCGCGAGCAGCGCCACGGCACTCGTTCAGGCCGTGTCGACGCCGACCTGCTCCGTGAGGCGGGCTTCGCCCCCGCGCAGGAGCCGCGGATCTTCGTCTGCGGCCCGACGCCGTTCGTCGAGGCCGTCGCGTCCGAGCTCGTCGAGCTCGGCCATCCACCGGAGCGCGTGAAGACCGAGCGCTTCGGGCCAACGGGGAGGTGAACGTGGAGGAACTGGACGGAAACGGTGCCGCCGGCAGGTTGCGTGAGGTCTTTGCGCTCGAGCTGACGACCGCGCGTGGCCAATGCACTCACTGCGGCAACGTGGGCGCGCTCGGCGAGGCACGAGTCTTCATGGATGCGCCGGGCCTCGTCGTCCGCTGCCGGACCTGCGAGAGCGTCTTGCTCGTGCTCGTGCGTGGCGACGACCGTTATTGGCTCGGAGCCCAGGGGATGACCTGGCTCGAACTGCACTGAACGGCGGGGCGCTCGTTTTGCGCCCCGCCGCTCGAAGCTCGCTACGCCGGCTTGATGTTCTGGTTCACGTGGAAGACGTTCTCCGGGTCGTACTTCGCCTTGATCTCGGCGAGTC
>DASVFB010000163.1:0-7170 GCA_036380275.1 Gaiellaceae bacterium
GCACCTGGAGCGCGCAGGCGGTGCAGACGTCGCAATCCTGAACACCTGCTGCGTCACGAACGAGGCGCTCTCCAAGTCGCGCCAGGCTGCGGCCCGCGCGGCACGCACGCACCGTCGCGTGTACGTCACGGGCTGCGGAGCGAATCTCGAAGGCGACAACTTCGCCGGTTTGCCGTCGAACGTTGTGGTCGTTTGCCGAAGCAGCGAGGAGACGCCGGCGACAGTCGCCGCCGATCTGGGCGCGCTCGGCTGCGTGCAGGATGACGCACGGCTCGAGCGAGTCCGCGCGTTCGTGAAGATCCAGGACGGCTGCAGCTTCTCGTGCAACTTCTGCGTCATCCCGCTCGTTCGCGGCGGAACGCGGAGCCGCAGCGCCGATGCAGTGCTTCGCGAGGTCAGGCGCCGCGTCGTGCAGGGGCACCGCGAGATTGTCCTTACCGGGATCAACCTCGGTTGCTTCCGCGACCGCATGGCCGGTTACACACTCGCGCGGCTCATCCGAGAGGCCGGCGAGACGCCTGGGCTCGAACGCCTGCGCCTCTCGTCGATCGAGATCAACCACGTCGACGACCGGCTCGTGTCCGCGCTCCGCGAGACGCCGACGGTCGCACGACATCTGCACGTCCCGCTTCAGTCCGGCGACGACGGCGTGCTGCGCGCGATGGGGCGCCGCTACTCGACAGAGACATATCTGCGGCGTCTCGCGTCACTCGACGACTTCAACCTCACAGCCGACGTGATCGTCGGCTTTCCGGCCGAGGACGAGCGCGCGTTCGCGAACACGCTGCGCGTCGTTCGCGAGGCGCGGCTGACGAAGCTGCACGTCTTCCCGTACTCGCCGCGCCCGGGGACGAAGACGGCGGACGACGATTCCGTGCCCGCCGTCGTGAAGAAGGAGCGCAGCGCGCGCCTTCGCGAGCAGTCGCGCGTCGCGTGCCTGGCGCACTGGCGCTCGAAGGTCGGACGCGGAGACGTCGTACTCGTGGACCGCCCCGGGCGCGGCTACGGCGACGACTACTCCCCGTGGCTCGTCCGCGGGAAGGTCGGTGAACTGATCCGCGTGCAGGCCGCGGCGGTCACGGAGGAGGGGATCGTCGCTGCCTGACGATTGCCCTTTCTGCCAGCTGTATCGAGAGGGCGAGCACGTCCACAAGGCCGACGGCTTCGTCGCGCTGCTCGACATCAACCCGCGTGCGGACACGCACCTGCTCGTGATTCCCGAGCGGCACGTCGAGACGTTCCGAGACATCGGCGAGTTTCCGCCTGAAGAGGCGAAGCGGATGCTCGAGTTCGTCGCCGACACGGCTCGCGTGGCGGGGCTGAAGGACTATAAGGTCGTCGTCAACGTGGGGGCAGGCGCCGGACAGACGATCTTTCACCTGCACTGGCATATTCTCGGCGGCAGGATTCGAGGACTCGCATGAGCCTGATCGACCGCATGGAGACCGAGCTCAAGGAGGCGATGCTCGCGCAGGACAACGACCGGCGCGATGCGTTGCGGTTGATTCTCGCCAGCCTCCGCGCGGCCGAGAAGGACTTGCAGCGTCCGCTCTCCGACGACGAGGAGCTGCAGGTCTTGCAGCGCGAACGCAAGCGCCGGGTCGAGGCGGCGGAGGCGTTCCGCAGCGGCGAGCGCGAGGAGCAGGCCGAGAAAGAGGAGCGCGAGCTCGCGGTGCTCGAAGAATTCATGCCGCCGCCGCTCTCGGAGGAGGAGCTCGAAGACATCATCGACGACGTGATCGCCGAGGTCGGCGCGACCAACCTCCGGCAGCTCGGTCGCGTGATGGCGGATGTGATGCCGCAGGTCGCGGGCCGCGCCGACGGCTCGACGGTCAGTCAGCTGGTTCGCGAAAAGCTTGCATAAGGCGGACTCGCCCAAGGCGCGGCTGCGCCGCGCCGACAACCAACGTTGATCGAAGCCGCCAGCCCCCAGAGGCGCGAGATGGCACGCGCGCGAAGCGCGCCTGCCAGGTCTTCTCGTGCGAAGTCCGAAGGACTTCGCACGACGACCTACACTGGACGGAGTGCAGGAAGTTCTCGACGTTCCAAACGAGGTTGCGGCCGAGCTCGCAGGCGTGAGCGACGGCGTGCTCGACTCGCTGCGCGACCGCCTTGACTGCACGATTCGTCTCCGCGGCAATCGGCTCACGATCGAGGGCGACGAGCCGAAGGTCACCGAGGCACGCGTGGTCGTGGAGGAGCTGATGGAGCTTGTCGAGGGCGGACACGAGATCGGGCCATCGACCGTCGACGCCGTACTCGGCGCGCTCGACGAGACGCACGACATCAAAGCTGTGTTCGACGACGTCGTCTGGCGCCACCGCGGTAAAAAGATCGCGCCGAAGACGGTCACCCAGAAACACTACGTCGACCAGATCCGCAGCTGCACTGTGACGTTCGGCATCGGGCCGGCGGGCACCGGCAAGACGTACCTCGCAGTCGCGCTAGCCGTCGCGGCGCTTCAGGAGCGCCTCGTCAACCGGATCATCCTCACGCGGCCGGCCGTCGAAGCCGGCGAGCGTCTCGGCTTCCTTCCTGGCGACATGCTCGCGAAGGTCGACCCATATCTGCGCCCGTTGTTCGATGCGCTGTACGACATGCTCGAGGCCGACCGCATCCAGGCCTATCTCGACAAGGGCATCGTCGAGGTTGCGCCGCTCGCGTTCATGCGCGGCCGCACGCTGAACGATTCGTTCGTCATCCTCGACGAGGCTCAGAACACGAGCCCGGAGCAGATGCACATGTTCCTCACGCGGCTTGGCTTCGGATCCAAGGTCGTCGTCACAGGCGACGTGACGCAGGTCGACCTTCCGCGCGAGCAGGCGTCCGGGCTGATCCACGTTCAGGGCATCCTCGCGGAGATCGACGGGATCGCCTTCGTGCGCTTCACGAACCAGGACGTCGTCCGGCACAAGCTCGTGCAGCGGATCGTCGAGGCGTACAAGCAACACGCTGACGAGACGGGCACGACGCGCTCGCGCTAGTGGGACGCTGAATGGTCGGCGTCGAAGTCTCGAACCACAGCGGCGTCGACATCGACGAGGAGGCGGTCGTCGCGGTCGCGCGTGAGGTGCTCGCCGCCGAAGGCCTCGCCGACGGCGAGCTGGGACTGGCGTTCGTGGCTCCCGATGAGATCCGGACGCTGAAGCGCGAGCACCTCGGCCTCGACGAGGCGACGGACGTGCTCTCGTTTCCGATCGACGGAAAGGATCCCGTGCCCGCCGGCGTCCCGCGCGCACTCGGCGACGTCGTCCTCTGCCCGCAGGTGGTCGGCGAGCAATGGCGGGCGCCGCTCGTACATGGGCTGCTGCACCTCCTCGGCTACGACCACGGGTCTGAGATGGAGGCGCGGGAGGAGGCCCTTCGATGAGCTCGCAGCGCCGCGCGCCGTCGATCATCCAGAGCTTCAACTACGCGTTCGAGGGGATCATTCACGTGCTTCGGACGCACCGGAACATGCGGATCCATTTCGCGGTCGCGCTGATCGTGCTGATCGCGGCGCTCGCCGTCGACGTCTCGAGGCTCGAGTTGATCGCACTGCTGCTCGCGATCGCGTTCGTGCTGATCGCGGAAATGATCAACACGGCGATCGAGGGCGCGATCGACGTGGCGACGACGTCGTTCGACCCGATGGCGAAGCTCGCGAAGGACATTGCGGCCGGCGCCGTCCTGATCGCGACGGTGAATGCGATCGCAATCGGCTACCTCGTGTTCTCGGGCCAGGTCTCGAACCGCAGCGAGCGCCTGCTCGACAAGCTGCGCGATGCGCCGGCAGAGCTGACGCTGATCTCGCTCGTCATCGTGATCATCATCGTGATCGCGACGAAGGCCATCAGCGGCCGCGGTACGCCGCTGCGCGGCGGGCTGCCCTCCGGCCACGCGGCTGTAGCGTTCTCCGGTTGGATGGCCGCGACCTATGTCCTCAGCGCTCATGAGCACCGGTTTCTGATCTCGACGCTCACGTTCATCATGGCGCTGCTCGTCGCGCAGACACGAGTCGAATCGGGCGTGCATTCGACGCTCGAGGTCGCCTACGGCGGCGTGCTCGGAGCACTGGTAACGCTGGCCCTGTTCCAGGTGTTCGCGTGACCGGAGAGGAGCTCGTCGCGCGCGCGCGCACGATCGCCGCGAACGCTTACGCGCCCTACTCGAACTACGACGTCGGCGCGGCGGTGCTCGCCCGCGACGGCCGCGTGTTCGAGGGCGTTAACGTCGAGAACGCCGCGTACCCGCTTGGGATCTGCGCCGAGAAGACGGCGATTGCTTCCGCCGTTGCGGCCGGCTACAAGCCCGGCGACCTCGAGGCGATCGGCATCACCGCGTCCCCGTGCGGCGGCTGCCGCCAGTGGCTCTGGGAGTTCCGCCTCGACCGCGTGACGTTCCCGAACAGCGAGGAAGAGATCGTCACGTACGCACCGGCGGAGCTCCTGCCGGAGACGTGGGACCTTCCCGCGTGAGGAGCGGCTTCGTCGCAGTCGCGGGCCGGCCGAACGTCGGCAAGTCCACCCTGGTGAACGCGCTCTGCGGCGGCAAGGTCGCGATCGTCTCGGACAAGCCGCAGACGACGCGCCGGCGCATCCACGGCATCGCGACGGGCGACGAATACCAGCTCGTCCTCGCCGATCTACCCGGCTTCCAGCGCCCGCGCGACGCGCTCACCGAGCACATGCAGCGCACGGTGGAGAGCTCGTTCGAGAACGTGGACGCGATCCTCTTCGTCCTCAGTGCGCGCGAGCGGATCGGCGCAGGCGACCGCTTCATCGCGCAGCGTGTGTTCGCGCTCGGCCCCCCCGTAGTGATCGCGCTGAACAAGGTCGACCGGCTGAAGCCCGGCCACATCGCGACGCAGATGACGACGGCCTCGCAGCTCGGCGACTTCCACGCGCTGCATCCGGTGAGCGCGAAGACCGGCGACGGCGTGGCCGCGCTCCGGGACGAGCTCGTCGAGCTGCTGCCCGAGGGGCCGCTCTACTTCCCCGAGGACCAGCGCACCGACCTCTCGGTCGAGGCGCAGGTCGCCGAGCTGATCCGCGAGAAGGCGCTCGCGCTCACGCGCGACGAGGTGCCGCACGCGATCACGGTGGAGGTCGAGAGCATCGAAGAGACAGCGCTCCAGGCGGATCTGCTCGTCGAGACCGAGTCGCAGAAGCAGATCCTGATCGGCCGGGGCGGCTCGATGGTGAAAGAGATCGGAACGCGCGCGCGCCCGGAGATCGAGCAGCTGCTCGGCCGCCACGTCTTCCTCGAGCTGCGCGTCAAGGTGAAGCCGCGCTGGCGGCGCGACGAATCGATGCTCGAGCGGCTCGGAATCTAGAGGCTCTAGCGCGTCAGGCGAACGGCCCGCACGACGACGGTCACGAGAAACGCGACCACGTAGCCGGAGGCAAACCCGATCAGCGCGAGCTGGTTGCGCTCGGAGAGCCGGTCAAGGAAGAACGCGGAGATGAGGATCGGGACGATCAGCCACTTCGTCCAGGATGGAGAGCCGCGGCGACCCACGCGCACCGCGAACGCGAACACTGCGGCGCCGGCGACCCCGGCAACTGCTGCGAACAGGAGATCGACCGCGTCGCTGCTGGGCGCGAGCCGCACGATTCCGACGACGAGCCCCGCGACGCAGAACACGATCACGAACGCTCCGAGTAGCGCGTGTCTCGTCACGCGGCGCGCTGTAGCAAGAAGAGATCCTGGTAGGGATTGCCCGCCGCGCCCTCGGGCAGGAATGCAACCTCCTCGAACCCGTGCGGCAACACGCGCTCGCGCACCCACGAAGGCGGATGGAAGGTCGTGCACAGGTTCGTGCCGGGCACCTCGCCCCACCGCACGACCAGCTCACCGGCTCTGAAGCGGCGGCGCTCGTCGTCGTCGAGACGCTCGAGATACCGCTCGCCGTGCGTCGTCAGCACGACGAAGCCGCCCGGTCGCGCGACGCGGTGCAGCTCGTCCATCCACTCGTCCTGGATCGCCTCCGGCAGGTGTGTGAGGACGGAGAGCGCGTACGCGAGCTCGAACGACCCGTCGGCGTACGCGAGCGGCGGCGAGAGGCCGTTCGTCTCGAAGCGGGCGAAGAAGAGGTTGCTGCGGCACCAGTCGATCGCGCTGCCCGAGAGGTCGCTGCCGGCGATCTGTGCGTCGAGCTTCGCCCAGTGGCGGATCACGCGACCGCATCCGCAGCCGAAGTCGAGGATCGACTCCATCGACTCGATGCGTGTGCCCGCGCGCTCGAGCACGTCGCCGATCGATTTCGCCGCCAGCCGTCCGCTCTCGAGGAACCAAGCCGCGTCCGGTGTTCCCGCGACGCGGACGATCAGGTGTGCGGGCGGTACGGGCAGGCCGTCGGCGGCCGCCGGCTCCGGCGCATGCGGCATCCGCGCGGCGCGCACGCGTTCATACGCGCGATACGCCGGGGCAAGCAGGCGCGTACGCCCGAGCAGACGGAGGATCGCGTTCTTCACCCGTGACCACCAACGGCCGAGCGTACACTGAGAGCATGGCGCAGGCGCCCGCACTCCCACGCGGGTTCGAGCTGCCGCTCGAGCCGCGGCTTCCGCGCATCGGATCCGTCGACCAGGTCGCGGTCGAGGCGCGTGCGGCGGAGCTTGCCAAGCGTTCGATCAAGCGCGAGGCCAAGCTGTTCGCGCTCGAGCTTGCGATTCGGTGCATGGACCTGACGACGCTCGAGGGATCCGACACGCCGGGCAAGGTGGCCGCGCTCTGCTCGAAGGCAGTGCGGCCCGACCCGACGGACACGCACATCCCCTCGGTCGCAGCCGTGTGCGTCTATCCGAACCTCGTCCCGGTCGCGGTCGACCGGCTGCGCGGAACCGGTGTGAAGGTCGCCTCGGTCGCCACAGCGTTTCCCTCCGGGCAGGTCCCGCTCGAGGCGAAGCTCGACGAGGTGCGCTGGGTGGTCGAGCAAAGGGCCGACGAGGTCGACATGGTCATCGACCGCGGCGCCTTCCTGTCAGGGCGCTACGCGAAGGTCTACGACGAGATCGTGCGCGTCAAGGACGCGTGCGGCGACGCGCACCTGAAGGTCATCCTCGAGACCGGCGAGCTCGGCACGTACGACAACGTGCGCCGCGCGAGCCTGCTCGCGATGGCTGCCGGCGCCGACTTCATCAAGACGTCCACCGGCAAGCTGCCGAGTGCGGCGACGCTGCCGGTCGC
>DASVFB010000164.1:0-13427 GCA_036380275.1 Gaiellaceae bacterium
AGTTCGCGTTAGCGTGGCTCAGTCGTTTGCCCCTCGCGCGCGCGGAGAATCATCGCCTGCCCGAGCTCGAGAAGGCGTTGCTCGAGGTCGAGGTGGACGGCAGGCGGTTGTTCGCGACACATCTCTCGGCAGGACGCACGCGGGCGGATGAGTCCCGGCGCGTCGCCGAGGTCGAGGCGATCCTTGCGCGCGCGGGCGACGGAGACGTGCTCTTGGGCGACTTCAACGCAGTCCATCCCGACGACGAGGTCGGAGCTCCGCCGCCCGAGGAACAGGCCCCGGCGGACTACGTTTCGCGCCGGCCGGTCGAGCTCGTCCTCGAAGCTGGATTCACCGACTGCTTCCGAGCGCTCAACTCGAGCGAGCGCGGCTGGACGTACCTCGCGTGGCATCCGTGGGCTCGACTCGACTACGTCTTTGCGCGACAGAGAGCGCGCGCATGCGCGGTCGTGGAGACGCAGGCGTCCGACCACTTCGCAGTCGTGGCGGAACTGGACTAGACAGGATGGAGCCGTAGCCCGGTGGGCTGCGGCTCCATCCTGTCTAGCCGAACGTGAACGCGTAGGCGGAGATCCCGCGCGTGAAGCGCAGGTCGAGTAGAGCCTCACGCCGGCGCGGCGAGTCGACGAGCGTGTAGAGCCGGTCGCCCTTCGCGCGCACGGTCCGCTGCTTCTTTCCGTCTACGTAGACGTCCACTTTGCCGTGACCGCCGAGCACCAGGTAGACCTTGCGCGCCGAGAAGTGCACGCGGAGACCCGCCCCAGGCCCTGCGACGGCGCGCTCCTTGAGCACAGTCCACTGCCCATCCAACGCGAGGCTGTGCAGCGGGAGCTGCCGCGGGAAGTGGTACGTCGCCGGCCGGTCCGCCTTCATCGGGTCTCCGGCGAAGCGGTCTGCGCGTGCATAGCCGATGTACGACTCGGGCGTTAGCGCTCCGGTCGGCGTCCTGTCGGCAACCTCGGTCATCGAGCCGCGGTCGACACCGAGCAGCTTGCGGATCACCTTCTCGGTCTGGTCGTACTCGCCCTCGCCGAAGTGCGCGTGTCGCACGTGGCCGCTGCGGTCGATCAGGTATTCGGCAGGCCAGTACTGGTTCGAGTAGGCGTTCCAGATGGCGAAGTCGTTGTCCTGCACGACGGGGTAGCGGACGCCGAGGCGCTTGACCGCGCCGGAGACGTTCGACGAGACATGCTCGAACGCGAACTCCGGGGTGTGCACGCCGACGATCACGAGCCCGTCCTTGCGGTACTTCGCATCCCAGGCCTCCAGCTGCGGCAGCGTGCGCAGGCAGTTGATACACGAATACGTCCAAAAGTCGATCAGCACGACCTTGCCGCGCAGCGCCTGCATTGTCAGCGGCTTGGAGTTGAACCAGCGGCCACCTCCGTCGAGCGCCGGCGCCGGGCCGTAATCCGGAAGGTTCGACTTCACCGTTTGCGCCGGCTCGGCGAGCTGCCGCTTGTAGAGCTTGCCGCGCGCGAACGCGGTGTTCTCCGTGTGCTCCTGCAGGAAGTTCGTCCAGTTCGGCAGAGCGGTCTGCAGCTTCGTGTCGACGTGGAACACAAGTCCTAGCGCGGCGACCGCGACGACCACGCCGAGCGCCGGCCGAAGCCACGACGCGCTGGAGCGCAGCGGCTTCGCGACACGCTGCCCGCCCAGTGCGATCGCGAACAGGACGACCGAGGCGCCCAGCGCGTAGCTGATCGCAAGCGCTATCGGACGGAAGCCGAAGTTGAGGGTGGCCGACTGCGCCGACACGTACGCGAGGATCGGTCCGCCGCAGGGCACGAAGGCGAAACCGAGCGCGCATCCGAGCAGGAAGCCGCTGTCCATGTGTTTCGAGCCTCGGCGGCTGAGCGGGGCCAGAGCTCGCTCCACGAGCAGGCTGAGCCGCGGAAAGAGCAGCGTCGCCGCGACCGCGAACAGCAATGCGATCGAGACGTTGCGCAGCAAGTCCTCGGGCAAACCGAGCTGCTTCAGGAGGTACGCCGCGAAGAGGATCGAGAAGACGAACATCGTGATCAACCCCGCGACGATCGCGTACGGACGCCGACGTCCACCGCTTGCGCCACCGGCGAGGACGATCGGAAGCACGGGGAGCACGCACGGCGAAACCGCCGTGATCACGCCCGCAAGGAATGCGATCCCGAGCAGTACGACCATTTGGTTAGTTAGACGGTCTCGGCTGGGGGGTCGGTTGTTACGCCTTCGAGTACCGGCCCGTCCTGGGCCGCGGTCGCGGGCCTGCGCCTGCGTCGCCGCCGTTTCTTGGCCGGAGGCTTCGCGGACCCCTCCTGGGAGCCACCGCCTTGAGAGCCATTGCCGGTCGCTGTCGCGGCCGCCGCCCCCTCCTGCGTGCCGGTCGTCTTCCGCTTGCGCTTGCGGCGGCGCTTGCGGCTCGGCTGTAGCTTGGGCTGCGGCAGATTCTCTGCGAGCGCCCCGGCGATCTCCTCGATCGTGCCGAGCTTCTCGCGTGCGGCGTCGAGAAGCTGGTTCGCGCGCGGCGTATAGCCCTCCGCCGATGCGAGCAGCGCCGCGCCGACCTGCATCGGCTGCTCGAGCGCCGCATTGACGAGCCTCGCGGCGTTCTCTTCATGCCGGTGCCCGCGCGAGTTCGCTAGCGCACCGAGAAGCCGTTTCGCCTCGGGAAACTCGGCGCTCGCGCGCCGGTCCTGTGCTTTGCGCGATGCGCGGGCGAGCTTCCACGTCCAGCGCGCGAGGATCTGTTCCGGCGCATCGGCATGCCCGTCCGCGATCGCGCGCAGCAGGACGCGGATTCCCTGCAGGCGGTCCTTCTCCCACGTCGGCGCCTGCGTCACAAGCGTGACGAGGTCGTCGAAGTCGGCGCGCTCGACGGGCGTGGAGACGCGGTCGGAGAGCGCGATCATGCGCAGCCGCCGGTTCGGGTTCTCGGCGGCAGTCGTCGAGAGGAATTGCGCCAGCGCGCCCTTCGACGCGCCGCGGTCGGTGAACTTGCGGACGAGCTCGGTGCGGTCCTCGAAGCGCATGTTGCGTCCGGCGATCGTGGCCCAGTACCGCTGCTCGTCCTCATCGAGGTACTTCGGGTCGATTCGCTGCCATTCGCGCTGGATCACCGCGAGGCGGCGCCTGACGTCGGGCGTCACGGGTACGAGCCACGGCGCCGGTGTCAGGTACCGGCGTGCGCGGCGCTGATGGCGACGGCGGGGCGCCGGAGTGACGCGTGCGCCCTCGCGGTAGAAGTCGGAGTCGAGCAAAGAGTGCAGCGACACGACGCGGTCGTTGTGCGTTGCCGACTTGTGTACGAAGTCGACGACGATGCCCGCTTCCTTGCGCGGGTGCAGCCGCATGATGCGACCGATGCGCTGTTGGTACACGCGTTTCGAGGCGGTTGGCGCGAGGTGCATGACGACGGTCGCGCGAGGTGAGTTCCAACCCTCGGCGAGCAGCATCGCGTTGATGAGCACGTTGATCTCGCCGCGCTCGTATGCGGCGAGCGTCTCTGCGAGCCGCACCGGCGGCGTCCGGCCGCTGACGGCCTCGGCCTTGAGCCCCGCGGCGCGAAACTCTTTCGCCAGGTTGTACGCGTGCTCGACGCCGGCGGCGTAGACGATGCCGGGTAGCGAGTCGAAACGGTCGCGGTAGAGGGAGGCGGCGGCCTGGTTGAGCGCCTCGTGGTCAAGGACCTTCGCGAGCTCGCCCTCGTCGAAATCGCCGCCGACGATCGGAACCGAGTGGATCGCGGCTGCAGGCGGTACGCGGAGGTCGCGCAACGGCGCGATCAGCCCGCGTCGCGCCGCGTCGGCCAGCGGCAGGTCGTCGACCGATGCGGGGAAGACGTCCGACACCTGTTTCGCGATCAGCTGCTCGGTCGCCGTCATGCCGATGTAGATCGGCTCCGGGAACGATCTGATCGCCGCGCTCGTCTTCTCGCCGAGGGCTGTGTGCGCCTCGTCGGCGATCACGAGCTGGTAGGCGTCGCGCGACAGCGAGCCGACGTGACGCGCGAACCACGCGTACGTCTGGATCGTCAGCGGATTGCTGCGGAGTGGCTCTTGGCCCCGCTCGATCGCGGGCGTGATCCGCTCGCCGTATCCCTCGGCCTTCAGCTCGCGGTCGAACTGGGAGAC
The DNA here is from genome assembly GCA_036380275.1 of Gaiellaceae bacterium. Classification (GTDB taxonomy): domain Bacteria; phylum Actinomycetota; class Thermoleophilia; order Gaiellales; family Gaiellaceae; genus DASVFB01. Next base: position 4,110 of record DASVFB010000164.1, read on the forward strand.
GAGCAGCCGGCGGTGCGTCAGGATCAAGACGCCGAGCGTGCGTGCCGCCTCGACGAACCCGGCCGCGGCGATCGTCTTGCCCGAGGCGGTCGGGTGCCGGAATCGGTAGCGCCGCTTTGCACCGGGGTCCTCCTCGAGGCTGAGCTCCGGCTCCTCGTCTTCCTCGACGCCCTCTTCGAGCTCGAACTCCTCGTCCTCCTCTTCCTCGGCCTCGACGAGCCCGTTGCCGTTCCCGTTCAGCTCCGGCTGCTGCTGGTTGGCGGCGATCAGCTCCGTCAGCATTCCGGCGAGCGCGTCGATCTGGTGCCGACGCAGTTCCGTGCCTGACGCGAGGCGCGGCGGCTTGTCGGAAAGGACCCGCTCGAGGCCAAGCATCAGGCCGTAGCGCACCTTCCAGCGCGGCGACGGTGCCGCTCGGCCCGCGTCCATCTCCACGACCGCGTCGTCGAATGCTCGGCGGCGCGCCGTCCCAAGCGCGAGCACCTCGTCCGCGTCCTCTCCGGGATGCAGGAAGGGCTCGCCGGCCCACGATTCGGCGCGGGCGATGTCGGCGGCTAGATCAGCCGTCGCGTTGGGCGCGTAGGTGAGATCCTCAGTCGCTTCGTGCATGTGCGCAGCGGAACCGGCCGCTGCCGCCTTCCCACAAAGGTGCGCTCGCCGAGAGCTCGAGCGACTCCCTAGAGCATATCCGATCCTGGGGCCGCGGCGAGAGGGGCGTTACGCTTTTGCGGCGGCGCTGTGCCGATCCAGTTCCTCGCGCAGCTCCGGCAGGTGCTGGCAGTCGGCCTCGTGGACGTCGCCGCGATACTGCACAAGAGCGAATCCAGGCATCGCAAGCTTGCCTGCCTCGCAGAGCTGCAACAGCTTGCGCAGCGGGCCCAGGCCGTCGCCGGGCGCATAAACGGCCTCGGGCGGCTCGTCCGCGAGCTCCGGCCTTGGCTCGTCCTCGGGTAGGTACGGCAGGTTCGCGACCACGAGGTCGACCTCTGACGGCACCGGCGTCAGGAGGTCCCCCTCGAAGACATGCACGCGGTCGCCGACGCCGTGACGCGCCGCGTTCTCGCGCGCGAGCGCGACCGCTTCCGGGCTGATGTCTGTGGCGAAGACCTCGACCTGCGGAGCCGCGACCGCAATCGACACGCCGATCACGCCTGATCCCGTGCCCACGTCCGCGACGCGGAGGTGCTGGCTGTCGATGTGCGCGATCGCCGCGTCTACGAGCGCTTCCGTCGTCGCGCGCGGCGTGAAGACGCGCCCCGGCGCGGTGAGGAACTCGAGTCCGTGGAACGTGGTTTCCGTGAGAATCTCCTCGTGGTCGATTGGGGTGCCCATTACGAGCGGGAGGCCGAACGGTACCGCGACGGCAAGTCCCGCCTTCCCGATGTCGAGGATGCGGACTCGCGACAGCGGCAGCTGACGCGGATGGGGAACGCCGCCGCGGGAGCCGGGCTTGCGCTGATCATGCAGGGATGTACGAACGAGGGACGCGAATGGTTCGACCGGGCGTGCGCTCGCTACCGGGAGAGCTGGGCCGACGCGCCTCCCGGGAGCTGGGGCCGGCCGATCGCGATCCTCAAGGCGCGAATCCTCTCCGGTGACTGGGACGGGGCCGTACGCGATGCGACGTGGACGCTCGAACAGCGGGCGGACGAGGCCGAGTCGGCGATCGGCCGGTACGCCGCAGCGTTGGCGCATGGAGTGCTGCAGGAGTGGGACGCCCTGCGCATCGCAGCCGATGCGCTCCGAATCCAGGACGGTTTTCCGCACGATGTCGCCGACGCGTTGGCCTTCGTCGCGGCACCGGACCCCGTCGCGTACGCCGAGGCCGTCGAGTCCGTGCTCGAGTCGTTCGAGACGCGAACGGAGTACCTGGAGGATCTTCCGGCCGCGGATACCGTACTCGTGCTGCAAGCGCTGGCCGAGCGGCGCGGCCTCGCGCCCGCCGAGCTCGATTCGGAGCTTCTGCCCTAGAACTCGTTTCATAATGCGCTTCGTCGATCGGGACGCGATGGGCGGTGCGAGGCAAGGACGCAGGGAGGCCCGATATGCAGGCATATCGGGCCGACTGAGGACGCCGCATCGCGCCTCCCAGCGCGCCCCGGCGGCACAAGGCTCATTGTGAAACGAGTTCTTAGTCGATCGACGAGGGTGGATGGAAGAACGTCGTGAAGACGAGAGTCTCCTCCGATTCGTCCTCGGCCTCGTCGAGGTTCGCATTGAACTCGCGCAGCAGCTCACGCGCTTTGTCGAGCGGGAGGCTCACCGTCACCTGCGCGCCGCGGAAGCGACCTTGCTCCGCGAACTTCGTGAACCCGCGCTGCACTTCGTCGAGCATCGCCGCGTGCAGGCCTCCGGAAAGCCCCGCAGACGTGAGCTCCGGAGCGACGCGGATCGCCTTCGCGGCCGAGCGGTAGGGCTTCTCGCGCCGTTGCCCGCCGTCGGCGAGCTCGATCAGTCCCGCCTTCTGGAGCATCCGCACGTGGAAGTGCAGGTGACCGGGGTCGACGCCGAGCCGCTGCGCCAGCTCGCGGTTCGTCAGCGACTCCGTCTTCGCTCCCAGCTCCTCGAGCACGCGGAGTCGCAGCGGGTGCCCGAGCGCCTTCAACTGTTCCGGACGATCTATGGTCAGTGTGTCGCGCATATACCTATATCTAACACGTCGCTTCGCTCCGTGCGAGACAGGTCGGTTCACGAGAGCGCTATATCGAGGCCAGGAGCGAGGCGGCAGGCCTGTCCAGCACAACAATTGTCTGCCCGTCGCGCGAGCGGACCCTGCTCGCCGGCGTCGAGTCGCTGGGCGGATCCTCGAAAGCCCGTCTGACCGCGTCCGCCTTGTCCTCGCCCGTGACGAGGAAGAGGACGCAGTCGGCGTTCGCGAGCATCGGCGGCGTCATGGTCACGCGCATGACGCGCGGATCGAGGCCCGGCTCCGCGGCGATCGCTCGCCGCTCGCGCTCGTGCAGGCCCGGAGCGTGGGGGAAGAGCGACGCCGTGTGGCCGTCCGGGCCGATCCCGAGGACGTTCAGGCGCAGCCGCACGCCGCGCAGTGCGGCGTCATATTCGGCGGCCTCAGCTTCCGCGTCGAGCTCGCCGCGGATGCGGTGGACGCGTGCGGGCTGCGCCTGGAGCCGGTCGAGCAGCGTCCGCTTCGCCATCGCGTAGTTCGAGCGCTCGTCGTCGGGAGGGACGCAGCGCTCGTCGCTCCACCACAGCTCGACGCGACTCCAGTCCGGCTCCAGCTTCGCCGCCGTCTCGTGTGCGAGCTCGGGCGACGTCCCGCCTGAGAGCGCGACGTGTCCGCCGCCGCGCGCGGCCTCGGCAAGCAACTCGCCCGCGCGGCGCCCGACGGCCTCGGCATCGTCGAGTACGGCGAGGTCGACGCTCATCGGCGCATTCTCCGTTACCGTCCCGCGCATGGGGACCGCTGTGTTCGAGAAGGTCTGCGACGCGATCCGCGCATCGATGGAGGAGACGGAGACGCCGGGCGTCGCCGTCGGCCTGCTGCACGACGGTGAGGAGCATTTCACCGGCTTCGGCGTCACGTCGTTCGAGAACCCGCTCGAGGTCACCCCGGACACGCTGTTCCAGATCGGCTCGATCACGAAGACGTTCACCGGCACGGCGGCGGTCAGGCTCGTCGAGCGCGGCGAGCTCGAGCTCGACGAGCCCGTCCGCCGGTCTCTGCCCGGCCTGAAGCTTGGCGACGAGGACGTCGCGGCACGCGTGACGATGCGGCACCTCCTCACTCACACGGGCGGCTGGGTCGGCGACTACTTCGACGACTTCGGCTCCGGCGGCGACGCGCTCGCTCGCATGTGCGACTCGATGTCGATCCTGTCGCAGCTGACGCCCTTGGGCGAAGTGTGGTCGTACAACAACGCCGGTTTCTACATCGCGGGGAGGGTGATCGAGGTGATCGCCGGCGTGCCGTACGAGCACGCGGTGGAGGAGCTCGTGATCGAGCCGCTCGGTCTCGAGCACACGTTCTTCTTCGCGGACGACGTGATGACGCGACGCTTCGCAGTCGGTCATCACCGCAACGACGACGGCCCCCCGACCGTCGCGCGTCCTTGGCCGATCGGCCGCGCGCATCATCCCGCCGGCGGTCTTGCATCGACCGTGCGCGACCTGCTCCGCTACGCGCGCTTCCACCTCGGCGACGGCGACGGTGTGCTCAGGCGGGCTTCGCTCGACGAGATGCAGACCAGCCAGCTCGAGGTCGGCTCGATCTTCGAGCACGTCGGAATCACCTGGTCGATCTCGGAGGAGATGGGCGCTCGAATCATCGGTCACGGCGGCGGCACGAACGGGCAGGTCTCGCTCTTCTTCTTCGCACCCCAGCACGACTTCGCGTGCGCGATCCTCACCAACCACCAACGAGGGGGCGAGGTGGCGCTCGCCGGACGAGCCGCGGCGTTGCCGGCAATCGGCGCGAGCGAGCGCGAGCGGAAGGCGATCGACGTCGATGCGGACGAGTACCTCGGCACGTACGTCAGCAAGCTGTTCGACGTCGAGCTCAAACGCGAGGACGGCCGACTGATCCTCGTCGCGACCAACAAGGGCGGCTTCCCGCACAAGGACTCGCCGCCGCAGCCGTCGCCCCCGCCGGCGACCGTCTGCTTCTACCAGCCCGATCGCCTCTTCGTAACGGAGGGCCCTCCGGGGGAGATGGAATTCGTTCGCGCACCGGACGGCTCGATTGCATGGTTCCGTGTCGGCGGTCGCATCATGGCGCGCGCTGACGCGTGACGCAGGCGATTCTCGACGTCGCGCCCGGGCTGTGGCTCTGGCGGATCGAGTACCCGGATTGGCGGCCCGAGGCTGGGTGGGGGCCGCTCGTGAGCTCGACGTGTGTCGAATCAGGCGGCGAGGTGATCTTGATCGACCCGCTCGCGCCGCCAGGAGATGCGACGGACATCTGGGCTCGCATCGATGAGCGTCCGCCGACCGTCGTGGTCATCCTTAAGCCGGACCACGTGCGCGACGTCGATCTGTTCGTGCGCCGTTACGGCGCGCGCGCCTTCGGCCCGTACCTCTTCTGGCGCAGGAACGTGCCCGAGTCCGAGCTGGAGGGGATCGAGCCGGGCAGCCAGCTACCGGGCGGGCTCGTCGCGCTCTACGACGGACGCGGTCGAAACGAGACGCCGGTGTGGCTGCCGGAGCAGCGAACGATTGTCTTCGCGGACGCGCTCACCGCGCCCGAAGGAGAGCTCCGCGTGTGGGCGACGCCCTGGCACGAGGAGCGAGCGCTTCCCGCCTTGCGGGCGCTGCTCGAGCTCCCGTTCGAGCGCGTGATCGTGTCGCACGGTGAACCCGTGCACGATCGCGTCGCCTACGAGCGAGCGCTCGAGCTCGCTCCTTGGTCGGGCTAGCGGCGTACTGAAGTCCGCCCGAACGAATACGCGCGTCCGGTCACCGTGTCGACGACGACGACGCGCCAGGTTCCAGCGCTTGGAAACGCGACCCGCGCCCGGTAGACGCCCAGCTCCGACGTCGGGCGTGCGCTGATGTTGACGACGCGTGCGGCGGTGCTGATCGATTGGTTGATGAGCCGGATCGTCGGCGCCCTGCCCGCCTGCGGCTCCTTGTCGATCGTGACGCTGACGGTCGCAGTCCAGGCCTTCCCCGCCTTTGTCGCAGAGGGCTTTCCCGCCAGCGTGAGGTTGCGCTCCTTCGCGAACGCAGCCGGAACGCAGATCAGCGCCGTGAGCGCCGTGAAAACGATGAGCTTGCGCATTTCTCCTCCTTCGGTCTGCCGTTCTTACACCACCCGCGGCACTCAGGTTCCGCAGGAGGGCGAATTCGGGCAGCGCGCCAGCACGCGCACCCGGTGACCGCGCAAGTCGATCGCGACGGAGGCGGCGTTGTTCGCGTAGGAACGTTCCTGCAGGGCTCTACCCGGGTTGGCGCGGTGGACGAGGACGTAGCGCCCAGGCGGCAGACCGGTGACGTCGATCGACTGTCCCTCCCGCGATGGAACATAGTCGTCGCCGAACCCGGGCGAGATGCCCTCGCGGATCGTGCGCGCGCCCGGGCGCCTCGCGCCGCACGCGCCGGTCCAGCGCGGCATGCGGTTGAGGGCGCGCGTCTCGTACGCGTCGTTCAGGCAGAAGCCGGTCTTGCGATCGCGCCCGACGAGCGCGCCCGCGCGGCGGAGCTCGTAGCGCTCGAACGCGACGAGATGCCAGTGCTGGTGCGTCGCGGAGCGGACGTAACGGAGCGGTGTCCTCAACGCGTGGCGACGGTCCCCGACGACCTGCCACGCACGCATGACCTTGCCCGTTCGCCTTCCCTCCACGACGAGTGCCCCCGGCCCGATGTTGTCGACCGCGGAGCCGAACACGAGCAGCAGCCTTCCATCGCGCTCGGTGAGCGAGACGCCAAGCGGCGTCGCCTGGTCGAGATCCGGCAGCTTCGCGGACGAGGCCTCGGCTGACGCGACGAGCACGGGGAGGAGCAATGCGAAGAGTGCCGCCTTCACCGGAACGAGCGCGCGATCCGCACGGCTTCCGCGCGCGACACCTTACCTTCGAGCCTCAGCGTCAGCGGGCCGCGCTGCCAGATCAGCGCGTTGCCGACGAGGTACAGCTCCGAAGCGTGATCCCCGCCGGGACCGGCGACGTAGCCGAAGATGTGGCGCGGGCCGGAGATCCAGACCGCGTCTGCGCCGTTGAGGCGGAAGCGGTCGACGTTGGTGCGCGGATCGACCTCCTTCGTGAAGAAGGTGCCCTCGCTTTGCAGGACGACCAGCTTGTGGTCGCCGTACACGAAGGCGACCTGGTCGAAGCGCAGGCGCACGTCCTTCGGCTTGCCAAGAAGCTTCGAGGTGAGGATGTGGTAGCGGACGCTCTTCCGCGCGGTTGCGAGCGACGTGTGGACACCGAGGTCGAGCGGGCGTCGTGTGCGAACGTCGGGCAGCCGATCCACGAACTCGACTCTGGCGTTCCCGATGCCGAGCCAGCGGAGGATCGCGCTCCGCGCAGGCGGCACGGCGAACGTGACGGCGACGGCGAGGAGCACGAGCGCCAGCGCTAGGACGAGCCGGCCCGGGCGTGGCCGCCGCGCGCCGATCCGCGCGCGCACCGCGGGCGCGAGCTCGGGCTCGGGCGGCAGCTCGATGAACGGCGCGAGGCCGTGCAGCTCGGCGTCGAGGTTCGTCATGCCTCCTCCCCGAGCTCGGCGCGCAGGCGTTCGAGTGCGCGCGCGAGGCGCGACTTGACAGTGCCGCGGCGGCAGCCGAGCACCGCAGCGGTCTCTTCCTCGGAAAGATCGAGGAAGTAGCGGCATGCGATTGCGCGGCGGTGGTGCTCCTCGAGCCGGTTCACGGCCGCGAGCAGCTCCTCGCGACGTTCGGAGCCGAGGAGTGCCGTCTCGGGGGACGGGGCCGCGTCCCCCGAGACGACGTCCCCGGACGCACGCAGCGCGAGCGCCTCGCGGCGGCCGGCTGTGCGACGTCGGTTGTGCGCCTCGTTGGTGACGATCCGGAGCAGCCACGGCTTGAAGGGCGCGCCGTCGCGGAAGCGCCAGAGCGCGCGGTACGCCTTGACGAAGCCGTCCTGCGCAGCCTCCTCCGCGTCGGCGGCGTTCCCGGCGACGAGCCATGCGGTGCGGAAGGCGATGCCCTGGTATGTGCGCACGAGCTCCTCGTAGGCGGCAGCGTCTCCCCGCTTCGCACGGGCGATGAGCTCCGCTTCGGTCATCGTGGTCGGCCCACCACTGCGGCTTATACAACGGGCGTCTCCAGACGGTTCCGTAGTCGACGCGCCCAAAAGAGCGACTTGACAACGAACGGCGTCTGACACCGATTGGTGTCAAGCTCGACCGGAGTGCCCGCCGAGACCGATCGCGTCGGGACGCGATCTAGCGGCCGCCGGTGTCCTCGAGTCGCCTGATCGTGCAGACCTCTTCGAAGCCGAGCCGCAGCAGAATCGGGTACGAGGTGTCCGGCACGGCCTGGATCACGAGCGCGGGCGTCCCGCGGGCGACGGCGAAGTCCCACCTCGCGCGCACGAGCGCGCGGTAGACGCCGCGGCCGCGCGCCCACTCCGCGGTCGAGCCCCCGATCAGGAAAACGCCACGATCCGACGGGATTGCGAGCGCTGTGCCCGCAGGCCGCCCGTCGAGCGTCGCGAGAAAGCCGACGGGAATCGCGAGCCGCTGCGACTCCTCGAAGTCCTCGCTCAGCCGCACGCGGTTCTTCGCCCGCTTGTCCTCCGCGTGTCGAAGGCGTCCCACTGAAGCTCTCGCGCCGCGCTGAAGTGTTGAAAGGTGTCGATGCGCACGACATCGATTCCCTCGGGCCCGTCCGGCTCACGGGCGAGCGCGAGCGCATGGAGGAGCAGCGCGCGGTCCCGTGGCTCGCGTAGGCCGAGCTCCCGCAGCTGCTCATGGAGGTCGCGGGGTCGTGCCGAGGGCCCGAGCCACCACACCGGCTCCTTCTCTGCAGGGACTCGCCGCCGCACCTCTGCCAAGAGCGACTCGACGCGATCGGGCTCGACACGCACGCCGCTGACAGATGCCCATGTCGGCCCCTGCAAGATGCAGATCCGATCGTCTGCGAAACGCTCGACGCTCGCGCCGGCGGCGACGTGCGAGAAACGATCCGGCGTCTCGGCGTACTCGCGGAGCTCGGGCGTTAGATCAGCGATGGGCGACGAGCGCGCGCACGCTCTGCTTCAGCGACTTGCTCGCGGCGAGCACGGCGGTCGGCTCGTAGCCGCAGTGCGCCATGCAGTTGTCGCAGCGCGGGTCGTTGCCGCGGCCGTACTTCGACCAGTCCGTCGTGTCTATGAGTTCCTTGTATGTCTGCGTGTAGCCGTCCGCCATCAGGTAGCACGGCCGTTGCCAGCCGAAGACGGAGTAGGACGGGATTCCCCACGGCGTGCACTGGAAGTCGGCCTTGCCCTCGAGGAAGTCGAGGAACAGCGGCGTGTGGTTCAGCCGCCACTTCTTCCGTCGCCCATCCGCGAAAGCAGAGCTGAACAGCTTGCGCGAAGCAGTCACACCGGGGAAGTGCTCCTGGTCCGGCGCCTTCTCGTACGCGTACGCAGGCGAGATCATCATGTGGTCGACCTTCAGCTCGTCGTTGAGGAAGTCGAGCACGTCGCGCACCGTCTTCGGCGTGTCCGTCGTGAGGAACGTCGTGTTCGTGTTCACGCGGAAGCCGCGCTCCTTGGCAAGCGCGATCGCCTCCACCGCCAGGTCGAAGATCCCGTCCCGCTCGACGAACTGGTCGTGCCGCTCGCGCATCCCGTCGAGGTGCACGACCCAAGCGAAGTACGGCGACGGCTCGAAGAGATCCATCTTCTTCTTCATCAG
>DASVFB010000165.1:0-2144 GCA_036380275.1 Gaiellaceae bacterium
TGAACGAGAAGACGGCGACGCTCGTCGTTCGTCCACGCGGGTGGCACCTCGTCGAGAAACACGCGCTGCTCGACGGGGCACCGGTGAGCGCGAGCCTGTTCGACTTCGGCCTCTACGCCTTCCACTGCGGGCGCGCGCAGCTCGACGCCGGCAGCGGCCCGTACTTCTACCTCCCGAAGCTCGAGTCGCATCACGAGGCGCGTCTCTGGCACGACGTGTTCTCGCTCGCCGAAGAGCAGCTCGGACTCGATCGCGGCGCGATTCGCGCGACCGTGCTCATCGAGACGATCCTGGCCGCGTTCGAGATGGACGAGATCCTCCAGGCGCTCGGCGAGCACGCGACGGGTCTCAATGCCGGCCGCTGGGACTACATCTTCAGCGTGATCAAGAAGCTCGGCCATCGCGAGGAGTTCCTTCTGCCCGACCGCGGCGAAGTGACGATGGCCGTGCCGTTCATGCGTTCGTACGCTGACCTGTTGGTGCAGACATGTCACCGGCGCGGCGCGCACGCGATCGGAGGCATGGCGGCGTTCATCCCCTCGCGTCGCGACCCCGAGGTGAACGCGCTGGCGCTGGCGAAGGTGCGCGAGGACAAGCAGCGCGAGGCGGGTCAGGGCTTCGACGGGACCTGGGTCGCGCATCCCGATCTCGTCTCCGTTGCGCTGCCCGAGTTCGAACGCGAGAACCAGCTCGACGTGCTGCGCGACGACGTCGAGCCCGACGCCGGCGCGCTCCTCGACGTGTGCTCCACTCCGGGTTCGACGACGCCGGCCGGACTGGAGCAAAACGTGAGCGTCGGGATCCAGTACATCGCGTCCTGGCTGAACGGTGTCGGCGCGGCTGCGATCGCCAACCTGATGGAAGACGCCGCGACCTCGGAGATCTCCCGCTCGCAAATCTGGCAGTGGCTGCGCCACGGGCGCGTGAGCCTCGACGAGGTGCGCGAGACGATCGACGCCGAGATGAAGAAGCTCGACGGCGTCCCGCGCATTGACGAGGCGCGCGAGCTTTTCGAGCAGGTAGCGCTGGACGACGGCTTTGTCGAGTTCCTGACGATTCCCGCGTACGAGCACATCGACTGAAGGGAGCAGGCGTGTCGAAGATGATCAAGCTGGAGGCGGAGCGCCTCGCACGCGAGTGGGAGACGCCGCGCTGGCACGGCATCCGCCGTGACTACTCCGCCGAGGACGTCCTCAAGCTGCGGGGCTCGCTCGCGGTCGAGCACACCTTCGCGCGGCGCGGAGCGGAGCGCCTGTGGTCGCTCATGCACGAACTCCCGTACGTCTCGGCGCTCGGCGCGCTGACGGGCAACCAGGCGGTGCAACAGGTGAAGGCCGGGCTGAAGGCGATCTATCTCAGCGGCTGGCAGGTCGCAGGCGACGCGAACCTCGGCGAGACGACATATCCCGACCAGTCGCTCTATCCGGCCAACTCCGTGCCGGTGGTCGTGCGCCGGATCAACAACGCGTTGCGGCGCGCGGACCAGATCCACTGGTCGGAGGGCAAGCACGACCTCGACTGGTTCGCGCCGATCGTCGCGGACGCCGAGGCCGGGTTCGGCGGGCCGCTGAACGCGTACGAGTTGATGCGCGGCATGATCGAGGCCGGAGCCGCCGGCGTGCACTTCGAGGACCAGCTGTCTTCGGAGAAGAAGTGCGGCCACCTCGGCGGCAAGGTGGTCGTGCCGACCGGGCAGTTCATCCGGACGCTGACGGCCGCGCGCCTCGCGGCCGACGTCGCGGACGTGCCGAGCGTGCTGATCGCGCGGACAGATGCGCTGTCCGCGAAGCTCATCACCTCCGACCACGATCCGCGTGACCGCGCTTTCCAGACGGGAGAGCGCACGGCGGAGGGGTTCTTCCAGGAGCGCGACGGCCTCGAGCCGGTGATCGAGCGCTCGCTCGCGTATGCGCCGTACGCGGATGTGCTCTGGTTCGAGACCTCGACCCCGGACATGGGCGAGGCGCGTGCGTTCGCGGAGGCGATCCACGCGGATTTCCCCGGCAAGCTGCTGGCGTACAACTGCTCGCCGTCGTTCAACTGGCGCAAGCATCTCGACGACGACGCGATCGCGGCCTTCCAGGAGGAGCTTGGCGCGCTCGGCTACAAGTTCCTCTTCGTCACGCTCGCCGGCTTTCACGCGC
>DASVFB010000166.1:0-16319 GCA_036380275.1 Gaiellaceae bacterium
ACGATCGGCCCAGTTTCCGAGAATCACGACACACTGCTCGCTCTCGCCGAGGCAGGGATGGACGGCGCCCGCCTCAACTTCTCGCACGGGACGCACGCGGACATGGCGCGGCGCACCGAGCTCGTCCGGCAGGTGCAGGACGAGATCGGCCGGCCGCTGTCGATCATCGCGGATCTCCAGGGCCCGAAGCTCCGCATCGGCGAGCTGCCCGAGCGGGTGGTGCTCCAGCGCGGCGAGGGCGTGACGCTCGTCAGCGGCGAACAACCAAAGGACGGCTCACTGCCCGTCAGCCCCGCGGTGATCGGCGACGTGCTCAGGCCGGGGCACGAGGTGCTGATCGACGACGGGTTGATCCGGCTGAGGGTCGAAGAGGTCGTGCAGGGCCGCGTGCATTGCGCGATCCTCGTCGGCGGCGCTGTGTCGGCGCACAAGGGCGTGAACCTTCCGGGCGTTCCGCTTCCGATCCCGGCGCTGACGCGCAAGGACACGCTCGACCTGGAAGCGGCGCTTGCGCTCGACGTGGACTTCGTCGCGCTCTCCTTCGTTCGCTCGGCCGCGGACGTGCGAGATCTGCGGAAACTGATCGACGACGCCGGCTCGCCGGCGCAGGTGATCGCGAAGATCGAAAAGGCGGAGGCCGTCGACACGCTCGACGAGGTACTCGCCGAGGCCGACGGCGTGATGGTCGCGCGAGGCGACCTCGGCGTCGAGATCGGGCCCGCCGCGGTGCCGCTCGTGCAGAAGCGGATCATCATGCGCTCACTCGAACGCGGAAAGCCCGTGATCACCGCGACGCAGATGCTCGAGTCGATGATCCACCAGCCCGAGCCGACCCGTGCGGAGGCGAGCGATGTTGCGAACGCGATCCTCGACGGCACGTCTTCGGTGATGCTCTCCGGCGAGACCGCCGTCGGCGAGTACCCCATCGAGGCTGTGCGCACGATGGACGAGATCGCGCGCGAGGTGGAGCCCAGCCTCGGTTACCGCCATCAGACCCCGGACGTCGCCGATGCCCCGAGCGTCGGCAACGCGATGTCGAACGCGGCGTGCGACCTCGCGGAAGCGCTGCGCGCGGCCGCGATCCTCGTACCGACGTTCAGCGGGCGCACTGCGTCGATGGTCGCCAGGCTTCGTCCGCGCCGTCCCGTAGTGGGGCTCAGCCACCATCAGTACGCGCTGCAGCAAATGGCGTTGGAGTGGGGAGTGACGCCGTTGCTGATTCCCGAGTCGCCCGACGTCGAGGATCTCTGGAACCTCTCGATCCGGGCGGCGCGCGAGGCCGGCGTCGTCATGCCAGGCGATCTCGTGGTGATAACAGCCGGGACGCAGGTCAACATCCCCGGATCGACGAACGTCATCAAAGTGGACTCCGCCTAACGGCTTTCGCGCGAAATCTGCGATTTCGCGCGAGGGAGACCTTGCAGGCGCGCTTCGCGCGCGTGCAATTGGGCGGCGATTGAGGGTGAGCTCCTTCGGCCGGCCTTGGCGCGCAGCGCGGCGGAGCCGCGCTGCCGGCGACTGGTTCACCTTCGAAGGATCGGGATCGAGCGGAGCGAAATTGCTGCAGATGGGATCGCGGAGGCGCAAGCGCCCGGCCAGGTCTCGGCTCCTGCTCCGCTGGGGCGCCGTTGTCGGCGCCTGCGTCATCGCGGCGCTTTATTACAAGCCCGCGCGCGCGTACTTGCACACGCGCGACGCGGTCGACGCACGTGCTGCGGAGGTGCAGAAGTTGCGTCGGCAACACGAACACCTGCAGCGACTCGTCGCCGCCTCGACGAGCGACGCGGAGCTCGCGCGTGAGGCTCGCCGGCTCGGGCTCGTGAAGCCGGGCGAGCGCCTATTCATCGTGAAGGGGATTAACCGCTGGCTGAAACAGCACGCTAGCGTGGACGGCGGTGGATGATCGTGCCGTCGTCGAACGTCAGTTGGGTCGCGCGCCTCGTGCGTTCAGCCGCGTAGCCGTTCGGTGCCCCTTCGGCCGCCCGGCGGTCACCGAGCAGGCGCCGTTCGACGAGCATGGCAATCCATTTCCGACGACCTTCTGGCTGACGTGCCCGCATCTCGTTGCTGCGGTCTCACGAGTCGAGGCAGCTGGGGGCGTCGCGCGCTGGACCCAGCGCGCGAAGCACGATCGAGATCTGGCATCGAGCCTGCGGGCCGCGAACGCCGAGCAGCAGCGGTTGCGCCCCGAGCTTCCCGTCGGCGTCGGCGGCAGCACGCGGAGCGGCAGCCTCAAGTGTCTGCACGCGCACGCCGCCTTCGCCCTCGCGCGTCCCGGTTACGACCTCGGTGACAGGATTCTCGCCGAGGTTCCCTCGCTGTGGCCCGGCGACGAGTGCTGCACACGCGAGATGATCGATTCCTAACGCATGTACCCGTGGCTGGTGGCCTGCACGCTGCGCATCGCGGCCGCCTCGGCCGGCACCAAGGCAGTTAGCCTTGCCGCCGTCCGAGTCGACCACGCTGCTTGGTGCAGACCCTCCCCACGAGCACGCGCGTTAGGAACCGATCATCTAGCTTCCGACAGCGTGTCCATCCAGACCGCACGCACCGATTGGGAGCGCGGATTCGCCGAGCTCGAGGCTCAAAAGAGCGACTGTCGCCGGTACGTGCGTCTGCTCGACGCTGTCGACGCGGTGACGGCGGAGTTGCGTGCGCGGATCGGGCAGACGTTCACGCTCCAGCAGCTCGTCGATGCCTACGCAGACGTCGATCGCTGGGGTCGGGTCGCAGTTGCGGAACGCGCACCGTACGACGGTTGGCCGCGAGACCTCGCAGTCGTCGAGGACGCGGCGTTCCATCTCTATGCGCGAGGCGCGCTCGACTTCGAGCCGTGAGCACGAGGCGAGAACTCGACCGCCGGCGGCGCCGCCGGAACCGCAACATCTATGTCGCAGTGCTCGTGATCGTCGCGTTCGGTATCGGCGTCGCCCTCGGTCAGGCCCTCCACGACAACCCTCAGCCAGGGGGCACGCAGACGACGGTTCTGACTTTCAAGCCGTAATACGTTTCAATCTAGGGCAACTTTGGGTAGTTTTCGACTGTGGCCCATCGTGATGTTCCCGGGCGTCGTGTGCCTGCGACCGAGCCCGACTGGCTGACCCTCGGCCAGGCGGCGAAGTACCTCGGCGTCGCGCAGAGCACGATCCGCAAATGGTCAGATCAGGGCCGGGTGCCGGCTTTCTACACGCCCGGCGGTCACCGCCGCTACCGGCGCGCTGATCTCGACAAGTTCCTCGAGAGCTCCGGTCCGGGCACGCGGGAAACGGCCGGGCCCGCGGTCCTCGTGGTGGACGACGACGACCGCATGCGCGAGTATGTGCGCGCGAGTCTCGAGCTCGAAGGCTACTCGGTGTTCGAGGCGGGGAACGCGGAGGAGGGAATGGCGGTCCTCGAGGGCGAGCAGCCGCCGCAGCTCATCCTCCTCGACGTGATGATGCCCGGGATTGACGGCTGGGAGATGCTTCAGCGAATTCAGGAACGGCACGGCTCGATCCCGGTGATCATGTTCAGCGGCCAGGTGGACGAGCTTTCGGCGCCGCGAGCGGAGGAGCGTGGCGCGTCCGCATTCGTCGGCAAGCCGTTCGACCCGCAGCACCTGATCGAGCAGGCGAAAGCCATCCTGCCGATCTGATCGAGCTCGACCATCGACTCGAGCGCTGGGTGGTCGACCACCGCGCTGAGCCGTTCAACACGTTCTTCGTCGGCCTCTCGCACATCGGCAGCTTCGGCATCGTCTGGCTCACGCTCGGCGTGCTCGCGGTGTTCGTGCTGCGTAAGCCGCTCGTGTTCCCGATGGTCGTCGTTGCGTACTTCGCCACCGCCGCAGCGTCGGACGGCATCAAGCTCGCGGTCGGCCGCGAGCGCCCCGTCGACCATCCGCTCGTGCCCGAACCGACGTCTGACTCGTTCCCGTCCGGTCACGCCGCGACGAGCTTTGCGTGCGCGGCGACGCTCGCGATGTTCCTGCCGCGCAGGGCAGCCGTGCTGTACGTCTTCGCGGCGCTGATCGCGTACTCGCGCGTGTACGTCGGCGTCCACTACCCGCTCGACGTGCTCGCGGGCGCCGCGCTCGGTTTGTGCGTGGCTACAGCTCTTCGGCTGCTTCTAACAGTCCTGCGACGATCACGGCCAGCGCAGCTACCAGGCTGATCCAGATCCCGATCCCGCGCCCGTCTGCGGGAAGGAATTGCTCGGGAATCGAGATCAGGCGGATGAGGACGAAGACAGTCGCGACCGCGCCGAGCGCGATCACGACGAGACTTTCGGGCACGGCCGCCGGCGGCTCGATTCCAGCCTGGCGCAGGGCGACGAGGGCGAGCACCGCGAGCCCGATGAAGAAGACGAGCTTGCCGAGGACACCCGTGTGCCAGCCGATCACGCTGATGGTCAGGCCGTCGCCGGAACCTACATACCAGCCCATCAGCGTCGAGAGAAGCAAGATCAGCCCGGAGAGCCACGTGAGCCGCTCGCCGACGGCCCAGAGGCGCATTTGCGAGGGTGGCCCGCCCGACTCGCGGATTGGCTCATTTGTTTGCACGAGGTAAAGTATGGGCACAGTGGAGAGCAGAAGTCGCGGTACGGTCACCGAGGAGGGGGTCACCATGTTTGATGTCAAGGCCGCTGGGCGCGAGCCCGCAGGCGATTTCGTGGACTTTCACGCCGCTGGAGCGCGCGTGAAGGGAGAGTTCCATTGCTCCGAATGCGGCTACGGGGTCACCGTGTTCCGAGCGCTCCCGGTCTGCCCGATGTGCGGCGGCGACGAGTGGGAACAAAGTGCCTGGAGCCCGCTCACACGCGCCCGCAGCATCGTTCAATAACGTCGCGCGAAATCTGCGATTTCGCGCGAGGCAGACCGTCGTGCGCGCTTTCGCGCGCGTGACCTTGGGCTCAATTGAAGGGTCCAAGGCTGACCGGTTCGTCGCTGTCGGCGCGGCAAAGCCGCGCCTTGGTCGAAACCGGATTCTGCGCTAAACGCTTCGGCGGCAGCGTGGCTTGGCCACGCTGCAAGCGGGCCTCGCGTCGAAGAAGCAACCTCTCAACGGCATCGTTGGACGCGCGCGCGAAGCGCGCCCGTCCGGTCTTCTCGCGGAAAGTGCAAAGCACTTTCCGCGAAGTGAAGCGAAGCTAAAGCCCGAAGAGGCGCTGTACTTCGGCCCACACGGTGAGGCTGAGAACGACGAACACGAAGACAAGCAGCGCCAGCGTGAACGCGAAGCGCAGGCCTGCGAACTGAGCGGCGCGGCGGCGTTCGACGCGGAGCCGTCGCTTCGTCCGGTGGAAGCGGTACGCCGACCGGATCGCCTCACTCGTGTCCACCGGCGGCGTGTCTGCGGCCTGGGCTTCGTCCGCGTCGACCTGTGCTTCGGGCCTCGCCACGTGGCAGAAGTCTAGTGCGGAAGCAATACTTGTCCTCGGTTTCGCCGATGGTCTTGCCCAGTCCAGAGGAGCTCGCCGACAGCCGGGCCGTGCCGAGCGGCGCCCTCCGGGCGCTCGTCGACGCCCTCCACGCGGCGGATTTCGGCTCGTCCCGCGACGCGCTCGAAGAATTCGCCGGTGTCACGGTGGAGATCTGCGCGGCCGAGGCGGCGGTCGTCCGGCTTGCCGACCCGGACGGAGCTGGACTGACCGCTCACGCGGTCCACGCGACATCGCCCTCTCTTGCCGCCGAGCTCGCGGGCTCGCGCGTGGAAGTCGGCCAGGAGACGTCGTCTTCGCGGCTCGAGTTCGTATTCAGCGCGCCGATCGAGCTCGACGGTGGGGTGGCGGGCTCGCTCGAGGTCTTGCGCGACACGTCGCCGTTCTCCGAAGGCGAGCGCGTTCTCGTGCGGCTCGCCGCGGGCGGTCTCGCACTCGTCCTGCGCGCGCTCGCCTCCGGGCCGGCGGAGAACGGATCGGCGGTCGAGCGGGCGCTTGTCCTCGCCGGGGAGGCGCTCGCAGCCGGCTCGGACCCCGACCACGGCGCCGAGCACGTCGCGCGCCTCGCCGCCGACGCCGCGGGAGCACAGGCGGTCGTCCTCTGGCAGACCGACGACGGCGAGCCGAAGCTTGCCGCGTCGTTCGGCGAGTCGCCTGCAGCGGAATCGGCGGCGCTTTCGGCTGCGCGGATTGCCCTCGACTCGCGCAGCTTTCTCATCCAGGAACGGATCGGCGGCGCAGCCGTCGTGAGCGTTCGCCTCGGGGAGCCGGCGCTCGGCGTTCTGCAGCTGGTGTTCGTGGAGGATCCGGGCGAGAACGCTCTCGCCGGCCTGACGACGTTCGCGTTGCGGGCGGCGCAGACGCTTCGAGCCGGCGACGCCGCGCGCGAGGCTGCTCGGGAGCTCGCGCGCACGCGGGCGCTGCTCGCAGTCGTCGCCCAGGCAACGGCGCAGCTTTCGCTGGAGCATGCGCTGACGACGGCGATCGAGCACGTGACCGTGCTGGTCGGAGCCGACCGGGTTGCCGTGTATCTCCGCGACGGCAAGCGACTTCAGACCGCGGAGTCGCGGAACCTCGCCGGCCCGCACAACGTCGTCGCCGAGAGGCTGCTCGAGCTCGCGCTCGGCCGCTACCGAGGGCGCGGATTGGTCGTCGTCCCGGATTTTGAGCGCGACGAATCGCTCGCCGGCGTCGGCGACGCCGCGGGCGAAGCCGGGATCCGGACGGCGCTCGCGCTACCGCTCGTCGTCCGCGGCGAAGCGATCGGGTTGCTTGCTGCGTATCCCGAGCACGGCAGGGACGTCACGGGCGAGGACGAAGCGTTGCTCGGCGCGCTTGCTGCGCAGCTCGCAATCGCCGTTCAGAACGCGCGCCTGCACGAGCAGGCGAAGACGCTCGCAGTCGAGCTCGATAGCTCGCTCGACGCAGAGAGGGAGGCCGCCCGGCGCGTCCGCGCCCTCTACGACGTGTCGGAGTCGTTCGCGCAGAGCCTGTCGCTCAACACCACGCTGGACGCGCTCGCGCGGAGCGCCGTCGAGTTGCTCGGAATCGATGCGGCGGTGATCCGGATGCCCGACGCGCGCGGCGAGCTCCTCGAGGAGCGCGCCAGGTACGTGGCCGATGCGCGCCTCGGCGAGGCGGCTGTGCCGGCGCTGACGCGGCCGCAGACGTTGAACGCCGTGCCGATGCGGCGCCTCTTCCGCACCCGTCGGCCGCTTCTGCTGACTTCGGAGCTCGCGAAAGAGCTCGGCGGCTCCCATCGACTGTTCGTCCCGTTCATCGAGAAGGGCTCGTCGGCGGCGATCGTTCCGATCGCGACGCCGGGCGAAGTGATCGGAACGCTGACGCTCATCTCCTTCGACCCAGGGCGACCGATCACGCGTGAGACGCTGGACACGGCGCTCTCGATCGCCGCCCAGGCTGCTCTGGCGATTGACAACGGAAGGCTCTACCAGCAGCAGAAGGAGTTCGCCGACACGATGCGGCGCTCGCTGCTGCCGCGCTCGCATCCCGAACTCGAGGGTCTCGAGATCGGCGAGGTGTACCAGCCGTCGACGCGTGTCGACGTCGGCGGCGACGTCTACGACTTTCTCGAGCTCGCCGACGGGAGGCTCGCTGTCGTGCTCGGCGACGTCACCGGACACGGAATCGAGGCGACCGCCGACATGGCGATGGCGAAGTTCGTCTTCAGGTCGCTGGCCCGTGAACACCCGGGGCCGGCCGACTTCCTCGCGTCGGCGAACGAGGTTGTCGTCGGTGAGATCGCCACGGGAAAGTTCATCACAATGGTCTACCTGACGGTCGAAGCGGCGACCGGGGCCGTCGTCGGCGCGAGCGCGGGGCATCCGCCTCCTCTCCTCGTGTCGCGGGACGGCACCGTGCAGCAGCTGGAAGTTCGGGGGCTCGCCCTCGGCGTCGAGCCCAGTCAGACATACGAGGAGCGCGGCGCGCGGGTCGATCCCGGCGGCGTGATCATCATCTACACCGACGGAGTCGTGGAAGCGCGGCGCGACGGCGAGCTCTACGGGCTCGAGCGGCTGTCGCAGGTCGTCGCCTCGTCGCTCGAACTCCCCGCGGCGGAGATAGCCGGCGCGGCGATCGACGACTGCCGTTCGTTCGCCGGCGACCTCGCCGACGACTGCGCGCTCGTCGTGATCAAGCGGTCCTGACGCGCGGCTATCATCATCGGCGGTCGCGAATCGTTCGCGCCGCGCCATCGTTCGAGAAACAACGTGAAACACGGCCTCAGTCTCTCAGTGCTCGTCGCGTGCGCCGCCGCAGGCGTGCTCACCGCGTACGCCTTCGCGGGCGCCAGCCCCTCGCGAACGGGGGATACGACGACGGGAGCGACGACCGCGACGATCGGTACCACGACCACCGTCGGGACGACGACCACGACCGTGCCGCAGGCGCTGCCCGAGGGTGTGACGGTCGGCGGAGTCCTCGTGGGAGGGCTCCCGCCCGCGGACGCGTCGACGCAGATTCGCGCCTACTATTCCTCGCCGCTCAAGCTCCGGCTCGGGAGGCACGTCTTCGCCGCCGACCCGAACACACTTGCGACACCGCAGGTAGCGAAGGCGCTCGAGCGCGCGCGCACCGCGCAGCCGTTCGCGAATCTCGGCCTGGTGGTCATCGTCAAGCCGGCGCGCGTGAAGAAATTTGTCGCCACCCTGGCCAAGCGAGTTGCGCAACCGCCGGTCGACGCGCGACTGTTCCTCCGCAACGTCAAGCCGTACCTGACGCGCGAGCGCCCCGGCGTCTCGCTTGTGCAGCCGGCGACGGTGAAGGCGATTGCGCGGGAGCTTCGTCTCAACTCGCGCGACCCGATCCTGCTGCGCACGAACAACACGCCTGCGGAGGTGACGCGCGCCCATTTCGGTCCGGTGATCGTCATCCGCCGCGGCTCGAACCGCCTCTACCTCTACAAGGGCGCGCGCCTGAACCGGCTCTTCCCGGTGGCGACGGGGCAGAGCGTGTACCCGACGCCGCTCGGCAGCTTCCAAATCATCGTGATGTGGCGGAATCCGTGGTGGTACCCGCCGAACTCGCCGTGGGCGCAGGGTGAGAAGCCGATCCCGCCCGGGCCGAACAACCCACTCGGCACGCGCTGGATGGGCATCTCGGCCCCGGGCGTCGGGATCCACGGGACGAACAACGACGCCTCGATCGGCTACTCGGTTTCGCACGGCTGCATCCGCATGCATGTCAGCGACGCGGAATGGCTCTTCAATCACGTGGACATCGGGACGCCCGTCTTTATCGTTGGCGCCTGACGGCGTCGGCCAAAGTGCTGCGCACTTTGGCCGGGTAGACCGCCAGGCGCGCTTCGCGCGCGTGGCCTTCAGCGGTCATTGAAGGCGCGCGGCTTCGGCGATCCGCAGTGGGCAGCGCGGCAGAGCCGCGCTGCCGGCGGAGGTTCAGCTTTGGTACATCTAGAGTTGGTTTCGTGAGGTCGATTCGGCTCGCCGCGCAGGCACTCTCCGTGGCGCTCGTGGTCGGGTTGCTCGGGTTGCTGGTCTGGAAGGTCACGCAGCAAATCGGATCCGACAACGTCGCGGCGGAGGTGAGCAAGGGCAAGGCGCCTGCCGCTCCGGATTTCACTCTGCCGCGCCTGGACGGTGACGGAAAGCTCAGCCTCGCGGGTTACGACGGCAAGCCGCGCGTCGTCAACTTCTGGGCGTCCTGGTGCCTGCCGTGCCGGGACGAGGCGCCGCTGCTCCAACACGCCGCCCGCAAGTATCGAGGCCGTCTCGTCGTCGTCGGCGTCGACTACCAGGACTTCACCGGAGACGCGCGCAAGTTCGTCCGCACGTTCGGGCTCACGTACCCGATCGCCCGCGATGCCAACGGCAGCCTGCTCGGTCGATGGGGGGTCAGCGGCGCTCCCGAGTCGTTCTTCATCGACCGGGCGGGCAGGGTCGTCGCGCACGTCCCAGGCGCCGTGACGAAGGAGACGCTCGCCGAAGGGATCCAGAAGGCGCTTGGATGAGGCTGCTCGCCGCCTTTCTGCTCGTGCTCGCGCTTGCGCCTGTGGCCGCTGCAAGCGAGAGCCACCCGACGCTCGGTGAGCTCGAGGGCGAGGTCATCTGTCCGACCTGCCACACGACGCTCGACCAGTCGAGCTCTCCGATCGCAGCACGCATGAAGCTGTTCATCGCCGCTCGCATCCGAGCGGGCGACACCAAGAGCGAGATCGAGCGGAAGCTCGTCGCACAGTTCGGGCCTGAGGTGATCGCGAAGCCGTCCAGGCACGGCTTCGACCTCGTCGCGTGGCTCTTACCGCTCGTCCTCCTCATCGGCGGCGCGGTCGCCGTTGCCGTCGCCGTGTGGAGATGGCGCAGCGTACCGGCGCGCGCGCCTGCGCCGCCCGCCGAGCCGCTCGAGCCAGAGCTCGAGCGCCGCGTCGACGAGGAGCTCGCGCGCTTCGACGCGTAGACGTCTTGGCAGGCCGGATCCCGATCGCGTTCCTCGCCGGTTTCGCGTCGTTCGTCGCACCGTGCGTGCTGCCGCTCGTTCCCGGCTACCTCTCGGCCGTCTCGTCGCTCGAGGCGCGGCAGCTCGGGCGTCCGGGTGCTGCGCGCCGCGTGCTCGCGGGAAGCGTGCCGTTCGTCGCCGGCTTCACGTTCGTCTTCGTCGCTCTCGGGGTTCTCGTCAGCGCGCTGGCGGGCATCGTGGACAAGCGCGTCTTCGAGGAGATCGCCGGCTTCGTCCTCGTCGTGATCGGTCTCGCGTTCGCTCACCTGCTGCCGATACCGCAACGCCTTGTCGCGCCCGGCCTGCTCGTCGGCGCCCGCGACAGCGGCTCGAAAGTCCTGCTCGGCGGGGCGTTTGCCGTCTGCGCCGCGCCGTGCGTGAGTCCGATTCTCGTCTCGGCGCTCGTCCTCGCGGGCAGCTCGAGCACCGTCGCGCAGGGAGCGCTGCTCCTGCTTGCCTACTCCCTCGGCCTCGCCGTGCCCTTCGTGCTCGCCGGCCTCGTGTTCGTGCCCGCGATGGGATCGTTCCGCTGGCTGCGCGACCGCTTCCACTACTTCGAGATCGGCGGTGGGATCGTCCTCGTCGCGCTCGGGCTGCTCCTGTTCTTCGATCGCCTGTGGTGGCTGCGTTCGGCCTTCAACTACTAAATCGAGGGCGGTGGCAGCTCGAGCGAGCCGGCGGCGACGATCGACTGCGCCCGTTCGACTTGCGCGAGCACGGAGCCGATATCCACGCCGCGATGTGTCGGCGCGAACGATGCGAGGCGCCGCGCCGCTTTCTCGAGCTGACGCTCGCACCCTGGGCGGTTGCCGCGCCCCGCCTGGTACCACGCGACCGCGACGTGAACCAACCCCTGGAAGAAGTCACGCTCCTCGGGAGCTGCGGCTCGCCAAACGAGCTCGAGCTCTTCGTGTGCGGCGAAGAAGTCTCCGCAACGGATCAGATCGAGGCCGCTGGCGAAATGCGACCCCTGATCGATCATTGGACTCGACACTAGCAGCATGCCGATTTACGCTTCCTTCGTGGCGACCATCCTGTTGGCGGGGGTCGACCTCTTCTTTCGAGGAAAGCTCGAGGCGGTGTTGCCGGGGCATCACTTCGTGACTGCCGATACCGTCGCCGCGCCCGATCTGGTCATCTGCGACATCGCGCGCATCGATCCGAACGACGTCGTCGACACGTATCCGGATGTTCCGATCCTCGGTTTCACGAACCACACCGACACTGCGGGATTACGCAGCGCACACGCCGCCGGCTTCGACCACGTCGTCGTGAAATCGGCGCTGGAGGAGCGTGCGAAGGAGCTCGTCGAGGAGCTAACCCCCTCGCTAGAGTAAGCGCTCGTGACGTACATCATCGCGGAGCCGTGCATCGACATCAAAGATCTCTCGTGCGTCGACGTCTGTCCGGTCGACTGCATCCACGAGGCTGAACGCATCCTCGTCATCGATCCAGAGGAGTGCATCGATTGCTTCGCCCCGACGGAGCAGCTCGTGACGACGTGGGGCCTGCGCACGTTCGAGGAGCTCGAAAACCAGTGGTGCCGCGTGCTCACCGACGACGGCTTCAAGCCCGCAGTTGTGAAGCGATTTCGGAAAAAGCCGCTGGTCAGGATCGAGCTGTCGCCCGCGTTCGAGGAGCGCGATCGTTACGGCGGAACTCGGCTCACGACGCGAAACCGCTCGCGGTTTCGTCGCACCGTGTTCGCGACGCCGACGCATTCGTGGCTTCTCGCCGACGGCGAGCGCACCGACTCGCTCGAGCCCGGCCAGTTCGTGCCGGGACTCCGGACGCGCCCCCGCCGTGACGGCGAGACCTACAGGCTCGGCGCCTTGCACGGACTCGTGTTCGGCGACGGGAGTTGGAACAAGCAAGAGATCCGCTCGGGCGAGCACTTGCACTATGTCCAGCTCTACGGCGACAAAGTCGCAAAGTTCAGGGACTTCTTCGCTCAGGTCAACTTCTCGCCTTGCCTTGACGCGCATCCGGGCTACGTGGGAACCGGCGTCGTTCGCTCATCGGCAAACCTGAAGCGCCTGCTTCCGGAAACCGCCGATTCCGAGTACATCGCCGGCTTCGTCGACGGCTGGCTCGCGTCGGATGGCGACCAGGTGAAGGCCGGGTCGTGGCGTCTGCGCTCGTCTGATCACGAGGCTTTGTCGTGGCTCGAAAGCGCAGCGCCGCTTGCGGGATACGTCGCCGTCGGATCGGGTCAAGAGTCGAATATGGAAACGAACTTCGGGGTGCGCAGCAGGCCTATCCGGTGGCTGTACCTCGCCACCCGCGAAGTCTTCTGGCGCGTTGGAAGCGTCGAGCCGAAGGAAGATGACGACGCGCACACGTTCTGCGCCGTCGTTCCGGGCAAGCACGCGTTCACGCTCGCCGGTGGTGTGTACACCGGTAACTGCGGTGCGTGCGAACCGGAGTGTCCCGTCGAAGCAATCTTTCCCGAGGACGCGCTACCGGAGAAGTGGGAGCCGTTCATCAAAATCAACTACGCGTTCCAAGAAGGATTCGACGCCGTGAACAAGCTGACAGACGAGTACGCCACCGAACACAACGTAAAGAACGAGCCGATCGCCTAAGCCGCAGCCAACGTCTCGCTGAAGGCGCGGCTACGCCGCGCCGACGCCGCGGTTTACCGAAGCACACGCCTTCCGAATGCCACTCCAAAGTGGGCGCGCGCGCGAAGCGCGCAGGCCCGGTTTACCTTGCGCGAAGTGCGCAGCACTTCGCGCGAAACACGTCGTCCGACATCTTCTTTACGCTCGTTGCACGTTTCGAGCAGGCACACACGATGCACAATGCTTGCAGGAACACGTGCGCAGGCGTAAAAACGCACTGCGTACGCACATGTCTGTGCAACCGAACAGGAGGATGCACATGCCTCAGGAAAGTTGGGGCGCCCAGTCGCCTCAAGAGACACCGAGCGAGGAGCAGTCGTATCCATACTCCTCGCCCGAGACGAGTTCGAGCGAGGAGCTCGACTCGCCGGAGGCGGTTGTCCCGGCAATCCCGGCAGCTGCACGTCGGCGCACGGCGAAGCGTTCGACAGCCAAGCGTTCGACAGCCAAGCGTTCGACCGCCAAGCGTTCCACTGCAAAGCGCTCGACGGCCAAGCGCAGCACCGCCAAGCGGCGGCCCGCCAAGCGCAGCACGGCGAAGCGGAGCACCGCCAAGCGCAGCACCGCGAAGCGCAGCACGGCAAAGCGCAGCACCGCGAAGCGCAGCACGGCAAAGCGCCGGACGGTCAAGCGCTCAGCGGCGAAGCGGAGCACCGCGAAGCGCCGCACCGCCAAGCGCTCGACAGCGAAGCGGAGCACGGCCAAGCGCAGCACCGCGAAGCGCCGGCCGGTCAAGCGCTCGGCGGCGAAGCGGAGCACGGCCAAGCGCAGCACCGCCAAGCGCCGGCCGGCGAAGCGGAGCACCGCGAAGCGCAGCACGGCAAAGCGGAGCACCGCAAAGCGCTCCACGGCGAAGCGCCGGACCGTGAAGCGGTCGGCGGCCAGACGCCGGAAGTAGCGTTTCGTCTGGTTCTCAAGTGGTATTTCCCCCCGAAGCGACAAGCAAGGGGGGAAATCCACATGCCTCAGAGAGCCTGGAGCAGGAAGCGCGAACGGCAGTACGAGCACATCAAGGACAGCGCCAAGAAGCGCGGCGCCTCGACGAAGCGTGCGAAGCAGGTCGCGGCGGCGACCGTCAACAAGGAACGGGCTCGCTCGGGAGAGGCGAGGTAGCCGCCCGAAGTCCTGCGGACTTCGGGCGGGGGCAGACCGGCATGCGCGCCTTCGGCGCGCGTGCCCTCCTTTTGCTCCGTTTTGAAGGGTTGCGACTTCGATGAATGTGCGCGTCGGCGCGGCAAAGCCGCGCCTTGGCCGAAGCCTCTGTCGAACGGCCCGTACTGAGACGCGCAGCGATGCACTCGCTAGCTACTCTCCGGCTGTGGATCCGAACACGCTCGACCACGTCGCCTTCTGGGTCGACGAACGGGATGCCATCGCCGACTTCGCCACGCGCCATCTCGGCATGCACGTCATCGACCGGCAGGACGACTTCACACTGGTTGGCTCCGATGCGCGTCGTGGCAAGCTGACGCTGTTCGACGCCCAAGGACCGCGCGAGCGCGGCGCGTTCAAGCACGTTGCGCTGCGCGTCAACTCGGTCGAAGGCCCTGATCGGTTCGAGCTTCCCGGTGGAATTGCAGTGCGCCTCGTGGAAGCGCCGACCGAGGTCGACTACGACCTCGATCATGTCGCGCTCGTGACGGCCGATCCCGACGTCACCGCGGAGGCGTACCTCGACTACGGCTTCGCGCCGACGACGCCGAAGGACGGCGTGCCGCGCGTCGAGGTCGGCGGCGCGTACGTGGAGTTCCACGAAGGCGATCCGGGCGATCCGGAACGTCCGCTGCTCAACCATCTCGCCGTCCTCGTCGACTCCGCGGACGAACACAAGCGCGACGCGGAAGATGCCGGCATCGAAGTCGAGCGCTTCGTCGACGCGGCGAACACCCTCGCAGTCTTCCTCTGGGGCCCCGACCGGGTCCGCATCGAGTACGTCGAGCACAAGCCCACGTTTTCTCTGACGTGAAACTGCACGTAGCCGGGGCCGGCATGGCCGGCCTCTGCGCAGCAGCGCGCGCCCGCGAATTGGGGCTCGACGTCGTCGTTCACGAAAAAGGTGACCGCCCCGGCGGGTCGATGCTGCTCTCATCGTGCGTCGTCTGGCGCTACCAAGACCTCGACGGTTTTCGCGCCGAGTGTCCTGGGGGAGACCCCGAGCTGCAGCGCCAGGTGATCGAGCGCGTCGACGAGGGCATCGCCTGGCTGCGCTCGCTCGGGACCGAGGTCGTCTGGGAGGAAACGGGGAACGAGCGCACCGTCGGCGTCCGCTTCGAGCCGCGGTCCCTGACCGACGTGCTGGCGCGCGCCGCCGGCGACGTTCAGCTGGGTACGACGGCACCCGACGACGCGGAGCATCTCGTTCTTGCGACCGGCGGCTTCCAGGGGAATCGAGACCTCGTGCGCGAGCACATCGAGCCGGGCGGCGAGCTGCTCGTCCGCGCGAACAGCTGGAGCGACGGCGACGGGCTCCGTCGCGGGCGCGAGCGCGGCGCCGACCTCTCCTCGGGCATGGAGGAGTTCTACGGCCGCGCGATGCCGGCGCCGCCGGCCGCGGTGCCCGAGGAGCGGTTCGTCGACCTCGCGCAGCTCTACGGTCGATACGCGCTCGTGCTCGACGACCACGGTCATGAGTTCGCGCCCGACCCGATTTCGTGGTCGGAGACGGATCTCGTGCAGGCGATCGCTCGGCGCCCGAACGCGAGTGCCTGGTACCTCGTCGATGAAGACGCGCTCGACGTCGAAATCCGCGGCCGCACAGTCCGCGACATGGTCGACGCGGCGCGTGAGGCGGGCGGGGAGGTGCTGCTGCCGAAGGAGCTCGGGATCGAGCTTCCGGATGCCTACACCCACGCGGTGCACGTCGTCGCCGGGATCACGCACACGATCGGCGGCCTGCGCATCGACCCGCAGGCGCGCGTACTGCGCGGCGACGGCACGCCGATCGAGGGCGTCTATGCCGCAGGCGCCGATGCGGGCGGCATCTCTACCGGCGGGTACGCGAGCGGGCTGGCGTCGGCTCTCGTCTTCGGTCGGAGCGCCGCGGAGACGGCCGCTGCCTCTTAGGCCTGGAGGTAGGCGCAGGGGCGGCTGTCGCCGGGGAGCGGCGAGGGTGCGACCTTGAAGACGGTCCAGCGCTTGCCGTCGGACTCGACGGTCGAGCCCACGCTCGGAAGCTCGCCGCGCTCCTCGCGAAGCTCGTAGCCGGCAGGCGTCCAGACGAACGCCAGGTAGTTCTGCTCGTCACTCATCGGGGCGGGGCGGATGCTACTCGCGGGCGGCGCTCGCCGGAAGGTCGAGCACGAT
>DASVFB010000167.1:0-11715 GCA_036380275.1 Gaiellaceae bacterium
GAACGAACCGCTCGGCATCTAGCCCTATAGATAAGGAAAGGCGCCGGGCCCGCCCGCGGCCGCCGGACGCTGCCCCGACCACTTCGTTCGGCCCACGGATCTGACGCTGAGTCTCAGCCTGAGGACGAAACGCCAATCGCGATCACTGTGAGAGCGGCCGTGTCGAACGAATCGAATTTACGCACCCCACAGGTGTAGAGCGGGGAGCAACTCCCTCGCGTGTCGCTCGTCTTCCTGGGCGCGCGATTCAGCGCCGGGCGACGAACAGGGCGAAGGAGCCACGAGTCTCGACGTGGTGCTCGGAGAACTCGTTCGCGAGTGCGTGCTCGAGGCCGGCGAGGTTGTCTTCGAGGTTCGTGAAGATGCCCTCGTTGTTGTAGAGCTGGAGCGCCTTCCGTGCGAGCCGACCATGCTTGACTCCATGACCGAGGATCGTGCTCCCGAAGACGACGCCTTCGTTTTCGTCGACGAACGGCTTCAGGTGCTGGAAGACCGTCGCCTTCGTCTCGATCGTGCCGGGAAGGCAGTGCAGAAGACCGTTCAGCCCGACGGAGCGGAAGCGGGCCGAGCCGAGTTCGAGCGGCTCGAGGACGTTCGCCCTGACGACCCTGGGGGAGTAGCGCGCCAGGCGCCTGGACGCCTTGCTGAGGCAGGCCTCGCTGAGATCGAGGAGCGTGAGCTGCGGCCGCTCGGCCGGAAAGCTGCAGCGGTCGAGGAAGTAGCCGGTGCCGACGCCGACGTCGAGATGGCGGGCGCTCGCGTAGCGATCGTAGAGCGCGAGGAAGTGCCGCTTCGGGCAGCGCCAGACGAACCGGCATGAGAAGCCGAGGATGACCAGGTCGTAGAGAGCGAGCCGGGCAGGGGTATAGACCGTCACGCTCGGATGGCTCTCGGCTCCTTGCGTCATCGTGCGACCTTTCGCCCGCGCGGCAGTGAGTCCGAACTCATGGCCTCCTCCTTCTGTCGCCTCGGCCGGCGGTTCTGGCTCACGATCCCAAATGCTCGGCCGCTACGCAGCTGCGAGCAGGTGACTCACAATCCCGTCGCACGAGCTGCAACAAACTTGAATGCCGTGCCTACGGCTTCGAGAGCCGGTCCAGGAGGTTCGAGACGACCTGCGCGACCACCGGGTTGTGGATCCCCCCGCCGAGGCTGAACGCTCCGGCCGCGAAGACCTTCGCGCCTCTTGTGGTCTGGTAGTACGTCATCTCCGCCGTCATCCCGTCCCCGAAGACGTTCGGGATCGTCGCGAGCACCTTGGTGCCGCGCGGCGAGGAGGGTGCGCGCTTGTCGATCTCGATGCCGCCGACGGAGAAGTGCTGGCCCGGGGTCAGTTCCGTCCCGTCGAAGATCCAAGCCGCGGCCGTCGGGAACTGGAGGATGTAGGGCTTGCTCCCGTAGCGCATCTGGTTCCAGCCGATGTACTGAACGCCGACGAGCGCTGCTTCCGGCCGGCCCAGGTCGCGCCACGTGTTGATGCGATGCATGACGTCGCCCTTGATGTCGATGCGGCAGAAGAAGTTGTTCGCGGCGAGGAACGCCAGATTGCCGCCGCGGTCGCGGTAGTTCGTCACAACGTCGTACTCGTGGGTCGTCACGTACTCGTGGTGACCCTCGAAGACGATCAAGTCGTATGCGCGCGCGAGGTCGGCGCCGCTGCGCACCGTCTTCAGCTCGCGGTCGGAGAGGTAGTCGACCTGCTTGTTCGTCGAGATGAGCCAGCGGAGCAGCGGCTCCTCGTATGAGCGGTAGTGGTGCGGCGTGCCGCGGTCCTGATACGGACGCGCGAGGCGCGCCCACTGATGCCCCCAGTTGCCGTACCAGGTGTCCGGCTTCCCGTCGTGATCGTCGTCGCGCGTGTTGTATGCCTGCCACGTCTGGGTCGGGAAGACGACCGCGATGCGGTGCTGGCCGAGGACGCGCGGGCGCAGCACGAACGTTGCGTACCCGACCTTCCCGCCGGATCCCTCGAGCTGCGCGAAGTAGAAGCCCGTAGGCCAGTTGCCGATCCGGACCCGCAGCTCGTCGCCGGAGGCGACGGCGCCGAGGCGGCGCAGTCCGGTCACCGGCGTGCCCGCCATCGT
The DNA here is from genome assembly GCA_036380275.1 of Gaiellaceae bacterium. Lineage (GTDB taxonomy): Bacteria > Actinomycetota > Thermoleophilia > Gaiellales > Gaiellaceae > DASVFB01. The sequence continues at coordinate 2,085 of DASVFB010000167.1, forward strand.
GTCGTTGCCGCGCACGCCTTCGGTCTCGGTGCCGGCGCGAACGATCTGGAGCGTGACGGCCTTGGCCTTCGAAGTGATCGCGAGCCGGGCGACGTCGCCGGGGCGGTAGCTCTCGAGGCGGAATGCCGCTTCGACGGTCGGCCTGTGCGAGTGGCCTCCGCCGAGATCGATGCCGAGGAGGTCGTCGTCGTCGCCTCCGGTCGGCGGGCCGGACGGCACCCCTGCGGCGCCGGTGCCGAAGATGGCGAATGCGAATGCGATGAAGACGAGTGCGATATGGCGAGCCCTTGCGTTCACGGCGAACCTCCCGGTCGGGCGCCGCCTGCCGGGCGGCGCGTCTGGCTTGGTGCGCCTGACGCTCGTTTGAGGCCCTAATGGCCCCTCAACGGGCCGCTAACGGTTCGCCAACGGCGGCTTTGCGCCGCCGCTATTCGGTGTTAGAACCGGTACGTGCTCGAGTTCCGAATCCTCGGTCCGGTCGAAGTCCTCAAGGACGGGCTCGCGATTGCCGTCGGCGGGCAGAAGCAGCGCGCGCTTCTCGCGCTTCTTCTCCTCGACGCCGGCCGCGTTGTGCCGGTCGATCGCATCGTCGACGCGCTCTGGGGAGAGCGCCCGCCGAAGACGGCGCCGACGTCGCTACAGAACTTCGTCTCGCATCTGAGGAAGTCGCTCGGTGCCGACGTCCTCGTGACACGGTCCCCCGGCTACCTGCTGCAGCTCGCACCTGAGCAGCTCGATCTCGGACGATTCACGATTCTCGTCGAAGCAGCGAAGGGACTGCCTGCCGAGGAGCGGGTCGCAAAGCTCCGAGATGCCCTCGCGCTCTGGCGAGGGCTGCCGCTCGCAGACTTCGCACTCGACGACTTCGCGCAGCCGGAGATCGGCCGGCTCGAGGAGCTACGCGTCGCGGCGCTCGAGGAGCGGATCGACGCGGAGCTAGAGGCCGGTTCGAGTGCCGAGCTCGTGGGCGAGCTCGAGGTACTCGTCGAGGAGCAGCCTCTGCGCGAGGGCCTTCGCCGGCAGCTGATGCTCGCGTTGTACCGATCGGGCCGCCAGGCCGAGGCGCTTCAGGTCTACCACGATGCCCGTCGCGTGCTCGTCGACGAGCTCGGGATCGATCCGAGTCGAAGCCTCCGCGAGTTGCACGGGTCGATCCTTCGGCAGGACGCGACGCTCGACATCGGCGTCGCCCAGCCGGCCGCGCCGGACCGCTTCAAGGATGTCGTCGCAGCGATGCTCGGCGGGCGACTCGTCCCCGTTCTGGCCACGGACGTCGCCGAGCTCGCCGCGCATCTCGCCGAGCGGTTCGAGTACCCGTCCTCGAACGACGCGGCGCTTCCTCGTATCGCGCAGTACGTCGCGATCATGAACGGCTCGGGCCCGCTGTACGACGAGATGCACGCCCTCCTATCGCGGCAAGACGTCCCGCCGACGCACGTGCATCGCTTCCTCGCGGCTCTCCCGCCGCTGCTTCGGGAGCGTGAGGTCCCGCATCAGCTGATCGTGACGACGAGCTACGACCTGGCGCTCGAGCGCGCGTTCCTCGAGGCCGGCGAGGAGTTCGACGTCATCACGTACCTCGCCGCCGGGCGGAACCGCGGCAAGTTCTGCCACGTCAGTCCCGACGGCGCCGCGACGCTGATCGACCTGCCGAACGAGTACGTGACGGAGCTCTCGCTCGAGCGACGAACGATCATCCTCAAGCTCCACGGGCAAGTCGACCCGCGGCTCGAGCGCGCTTGGGAGAGCTTCGTCGTCACCGAGGACGACTACATCGACTACCTGGCTCAGACGGAGGTCGCCAGCCTTGTTCCCGTCGTGATCGCCGCGAAGCTCCGGCGCAGCCACTTCCTTTTCTTCGGCTACACGATGGCTGACTGGAACCTGCGTCTGCTGCTGAACCGGTTGTGGGGCGATCAGCCACTCAGTTACCGCTCGTGGGCGGTCCAGCCGGAAGCGAAGCCGCTCGAACGGGAGTTCTGGCGCCGGCGGGACGTCGACGTGCTCGAGATCTCGTTCGAGGAGTGCGTCGCGGCTTTGGCCGGGCATGCAGGGGTCGATCTGCCGGGGGTTCGGTGACCGACTCCGCCGTCGCGGCGCCGTCAACGCCGTTCAAGGGCCTCGCGCCCTTCGAGGACTCGGCACTCGATGCGCTGCTGTTCTTCGGCCGCGAGCGCGAGATCGAGGTGATCGCCGCGAACCTGATGGCCAACCGCCTCACCGTGCTCTACGGACCGAGCGGCGTCGGCAAGACGTCGCTGCTGCGCGCCGGGCTGGCGCAGCGGCTGCGCCGCGAACCCGAGGCCGTCGTCATCGTTGCCTCGTCCTGGGGAGACGATCCTGTCGCGGCCTTGCTCGACGCAATCGAGCCCGGCCCGCAGACGCGCTCGCTCCCCGACGCGCTCGAGAAGCTGTCGCGGCGGCTCGACAGCAACGTCTACCTCGTGCTCGACCAGTTCGAGGAGTACTTCCTGTACCACGAGGGTGAGAGCGGGCCCGGCACGCTCATGGACGAGTTGCCCGAGGCGCTGCGGCGGCGTGGCCTGCGCGCAAACTTCCTGATCGGCATTCGCGAGGACTCCCTCGCGCAACTCGATGCGTTCAAGGCGCGCATCTCCGGCCTGTTCGCGAACACGCTGAGGCTCGACCGGCTGGAGCGCTCGGCAGGCGAGGCCGCGATCGTGGGCCCCATCGGCGAGTACAACCGGCTCTGCCCGCCGGAGCGCGCAATGGAGATCGAGCCGGCGCTCGTCGATGCGGTTGTCAGTGAAGTGGCTGCAGGTCGCGTCGACCTCGGCCGCTCGGGTCGTGGAGGTGTGGACGGAGAGGTCGACGAGGGTCGAATCGAGGCGCCGTATCTGCAGCTCGTCCTCGAGCGACTGTGGGAGGAGGAGACGAATCGAGAGAGCAGCGTCTTGCGTCTCGAAACGTTGCGCGAGCTCGGCGGAGCCGCGCGGATCGTCCAGGACCACCTGGAGCGGGCGATGGCCGAGCTGTCCTCCGACGAGAAGGACGCCGCAGCGGCGATGTACAACCACCTCGTCACCCCGTCCGGGACGAAGATCGCGCACGACGTCGGGGATCTCGCCGGCTACGCGGTCGTCGACGAGGACGAGGCAGGGCGGGTGCTCAGGCGCCTCGCCGACCAGCGGATCGTTCGTGCCGGCGGTGACGGCGGCGGCGGCCCGCGGTACGAGATCTTCCACGACGTGCTCGCCGATGCCGTGCTCGCATGGCGGACGCGTCACGAGGCCGACCGTCGTCTCGCAGCCGAGCGCGAAGCCTCCGAGCAGCGGCACCGGCGAACACTCGCGTTCGCGGTCGCGGCGGCGGTCGCACTGGCGATCCTCGCGGTGATCTCCGTCTACGCCCTGTCGCAGCGGAGCGACGCGCGAAGCGAAGCGCGCCACGCGCGCGCGCGGGAGCTCGACGCGCGTGCGAGTCTCGGGCTTCCGGTCGATCCGGAGGGCAGCCTGCGTCTGGCGCTCGAGGCGAACGACCTCGAACAGTCTCGCGACACCGAGGACGTGCTGAGGACGATCCTCCACGCTCTGCGTGTGGAGGCCGTTCTTCCGGGCGGCGGGCCCGTCGCCCAGGCGGTGTTCAGTCCCGACGGGAAACTGGTCGTCACGGCAGGCGGCGAGGGCGAGGCGCGTATCTTCCGTACGGACACCGGCGCGCTGGTGCGCAGGCTCCGGCACGGCGCGCCGCTCGCAGCTGCATCGTTCAGCCCGGACGGCTCACTGATCGTGACGGCCGGCAGCGACGGAATCGCGCGTCTCTGGAACGCGCGCGCTGGCACGCGAGTGCGTGCGTTGAAGCACGACGGACCGGTCACCAGCGCGTCGTTTTCGCCGGACGGCAGAGTGCTGGCGACGACAAGCGACGAGGGAAGCGTCCGGATCTGGAGCGTCCGCTCCGGAAAGCTCGTCGACGCGATGGAGCTCGGCGACCCGGTCAAGTCTGCGTCGTTCAGCAGGGACGGACGCTTGCTCGTGGCCCTGCTCGAGAATGGTCGCGTTGCGTCTGTCTTCGACGTGCGGAGCGGCCGTCGCGTCTCGCGGCTCGTCCATCCATGCCCCGTGTCGTCTGCCCGCTTCGGCCCTGGCGATCTCGTGGTCACGGGATGCGCCGACGGCGTAGGTCGAGTCTGGCACGCGCGAACCGGCAAGCTTCGCGTCACGCTCCGGGGCCACACGGGCCGGGTTCTCGACGCGGAGTTCAACCGCGCAGGCGACCAGATCGTAACCACGAGCTCGGACCAGACCGCGCGCGTCTGGGACGCGAAGACCGGCGATGTCATTACACCCCTCGGCAACCACACGAACCAGGTCCTGCGCGCACATTTCAGCCCGGACGGCAAGTCGGTCCTGACCTCGAGTGCGGACCATCGAGCGATCGTCTTCGACGCCGACTCGGGAACTGTCCTGGCGACGCTGGTCGGACACACGGCTGCAGTGACTGACGCAGTGTTCAACCGTGACGGCACGGAGATCGTCTCGGCCAGCCCTGACGGCACCGCGCGGCTCTGGGATCCCTCGCCGGATCCGGCGCTCGCGTTGATCGGCAGCCAGCGCGGATCGATCAACTCGCTCGACTTCAGCCCAGACGGTCGGGTGTTCGCGAGCGCAGCGGAAGACGGTGTCGGCATCTGGCGTCCTGCGGGTGGTCTGGTCAAGAAGTTGGCGACCGCCGGCGCTGCGACACGCGTCGTCTTCAGCCGCGACGGCTCGCGCCTGCTCGCCTCGAGCGCCGACGGGAGCATGCGTCTGTGGCAGACGTCGGACTGGGCTCCTGTCGGAACGTTCCGTCAGATGCGGCCGGCGAACGCGGACCTCAGCCCGGACGGGCGCTTCGTCGCGGGCGGGAGCGCCGACGGTGCGGTCCGGCTCTGGGACGTCGCGGCCGGACGAGTGCGGTGGACGGCCCACACCGGGCGGCCGATCACCGTCGTCGCCTTCAGTCCGGACGGCAAGCTGCTCGCCACCGCGGGCGCCGGCAAGGTCGCCAGCCTGTGGCGGGTCGACGACGGCAAGTTGCTCCACGAGCTCGCCGGACATGACGGGACAATCCTCCTCGCCTCTTTCAGTCCGGACGGACGGAGGCTCGTGACCGGGAGTCTGGACAAGACCGCACGAGTCTGGGACACGGCGACCGGGAAGCTCGAGCACGTGCTCAGGGGTCACCACGGCCGGCTGATCACATCCGCGTCATTCAGCCCGGACGGACACCTGATCGTGACCACCAACTCCGACCACGACTCGCGCGTGTGGTCCGCCACGACCGGGCGGCAACTCTTCCCTCCGTTGAGTCAGGACGCGACCGTGTTCGGAGCATCGTTCAGCGCCGACAGCCGCTGGCTCGCAACGGCCGCCCCGCAGGCCGGTGTATGGGAGATGAGCAGCGGACGAAAACTTCTCACGCTCAGGCCGGGCATTTCATACCTCAATGCGATTGCGTTCTCACCGGTTGGCTATCGCATCGTCACCGGCGGAGGCGATGGCACTGTTCGTACTTACGACTGCCTCCTTTGCGGCGGCCGACGGCAACTCGTCGAACTCGCGCAGACGCGTCTCTCGCGGCTGCACGGCTAGCAGCGCAACCCGGTTAGTCACCAGTTAGCCGCGCGTTGGGGCGCGGTTTGGCGTCCCCCCGAGCGTGATCGGCGTAGCCAGCCATCCGCTCAAGGGAGGCCAAGATGCGCCGCTTCCATCGCACGTTCTCGGTACTTGCAGCCGGTCTGTTCCTGCTCAGCATGTCCGGTCAATCGACTCGAGTCGCGAGCATCCCCTCGGACGACGACGACCTCATCGGGCTCGACAGTGCGGTGCTGGTGTCGCACAGGCCGACCGTCGAGGCCGCGTTCGGGCTCCAGGGTTACCGTCCCGGCGAGACTGCTCGGCTGCGTTTCTTCTCGTCGGCGGAGAACGTCTCGCTCGAGATAGTCCACGCGGGCACCGAGGCGATCCGGATCATCCGTAACGACGTCATGGCGGGCCACGCCGTGCGCGCGAATCGGCAGATCGGCGACGTCCGGCCCGGACGCGATTTGGCGATCCGGCTCGGAAACTGGCCGAGCGGTCTCTACTTCGCGCGGCTCACCGCCCCAGGGGGATGCATCGGCTACGCGCCGTTCGTTCTGGAGCCGCGGAAGCTCGGCGAGCACCGCGTTGCCGTGGTGCTGTCGACGATGACGTGGCAGGCCTACAACTTCCGCGACGATGATGACGACGGGACGCCGGACACGTGGTACGGCGATCCGACCAGGAACACCGCGCGGCTCGGCCGGCCGTTCGAGAACCGCGGCACTCCGCGTCACTACCGCTGGTACGACCAGCCGTTCCTTCGCTGGCTGAACGCGACCGGGCGGAAAGTCGACTACTTCTCCGACCGCGGCCTGAACCGCGTGCCCTCCGGTGCAGCACTCGCGCGGGCGTACGACCTGATCGTCTTCCCCGGGCATCACGAGTACGTCACTGCCCACGAGTACGACATCGTCACCGACTTCCGCAACCGGGGCCGCAACTTGATGTTCCTCTCCGCGAACAACTTCTTCTATCGAGTCGACCTCGATGGTGACGTGATGACCCGCATCTGCCGGTGGCGGGACGTCGGTCGTCCGGAAGCGCAGCTGGTCGGTGTGCAGTACATCGGCTGGAACCTCGAGCGGTACGACAGTCGTCCCTATGTCGTTCGGGCGCCCAAGTCCATGTCGTGGGTGTTCCGCGGCACAGGCCTGCACAACGGCGACCGCTTCGCCGCCGGCGGGATCGAGATCGACGCGCGTGCCGCCGCGTCGCCGCGCGGTGTGAAGGTCCTCGCCGTGATCCCGAACGTCTTCGGTCCAGGGATGACCGCGGAGATGGCGTACTACCGGACGCCGCGCGGCGCGAAGGTCTTCGCCGCGGGAGCCTTCAGCGTGTCCGCGTCGATCTGGAACCGGCCGATGCAAAGAGTGGTCGACAACCTGTGGGCCCGGTTGGCCCGGCCGTGAGGCGATGAGAAGGCTCGCAATCGGCGCGGCCGTCGCCGCCTTGCTCTTCGCAGGCGTCGTGACCGCCTACGTGTTGGAGAGGCGGCACGAGTCCCGGAACATCGAAGGCTGGTCGACCGTCGAGTTCGTCCCGACCCAGGCGACGACAACCGCGCCCGCGCGAGACCGCGGGCTCGGGAAGATCGTCTGGCCGGTATTCGGCTACGACGCGGCACGGACGAAGGCGCCCGACGCGTTCGAGCTGCGACCTCCCTACCGCGTCGCGTGGACGTGGCGGGAAGGATCGTTGCTCGAGTTTCCGCCGGTCATCGCGTACGGACGCGCGTACATCGCGAGCATCCGTGGTGGACTCTTCGCGCTCGATACGCGCACGGGCAAGGTGGCGTGGCGGTACCGGACGCTGCGCTGCTCGGCCGCGTCTGCCGCCGTGGCCGGCCGAACCGTCTACCACGTGTTCATGAATCCGAAGCCATGCGACCCGAGCACGGGCCGCCAGAGTGTGACCGGCACGGTCGTCGCGCTCGGTGCGCGCAGCGGAAAGGTGCGCTGGGCGCGGACGATCGGGGCGAGCGAGTCGTCACCGGCGATCGTCCACGGGCTCGTGTACGTCGGTGACTGGCGCGGCAAGGTGTACGCGTTCGACGCTCGCACGGGTCACACGAGGTGGACGTACCAGACGGACGGCGAGGTCAAGGCGGGTGTCGCCGTATCCGGCCGGCGCCTCTACATCGGCTCCTACGACGGACACCTGTACGCGCTCAACGCGTTGACCGGAAGGTTGCTCTGGCGGTCGTCCGCGCAGGACCGGCTAGGTGGGCTCGGAGCCTTCTACGCTACGCCCGCGGTCGCGTACGGCCGCGTCTACGTAGCGAACACCGATGGGAAGGTCTACTCGTACGGCGCGAGCAGCGGCCGAATCCGGTGGTCGTACTCCACCGGCGGCTACGCCTACTCGTCACCGGCGGTGTGGAGGAACCGCGTCTACGCCGGCTCGCATGACAAGCACTTGTATTGCTTCGACGCAGCGACGGGTCGTGTGCTGTGGCGCTTCCTCGCGAACGGCTGGATTCCGGGCGCGCCGACGCTGATCGACGGGATCGTCTACTTCTCGACTGCGACCGGAAGAACGTACGCGCTGAATGCGCGAACGGGAAGGCTGCGCTGGTTCTGGCGCGACGGCCAATACACGCCGGTTGCCTCGGACGGCCGGCGTCTGTACCTCGTCGGCTACTCGAGGCTCTACGCGATGGTGCCGAAGTGACGGGAATTCCACTCGTTTCGTATCTCGCGTCCATGGATCCTCGCGCTGCTGCGGGCGACACTCGAGACAAGAAAGACCACTTCAGCAAAAGGAGCAGGCCATGACGACTCGTGACTTCAGAAAAAGGCCGTTTGTGATTCTCGCCGCGGTCGCAGCAGGCTCGGTCATTGCTGCAACCGTCTTCGCGTCTTTGGCATTCGGCACCGAGACCGCCGCCAAGACCGTGACCGTCAAGCCGTGCGGCGACAGGAGCTTCGGACACATCAAGTCGCTGGAGCGCAGCGGCGACCACTACCTTCTGCGCTTCGACCCCGCCTGGTTCACGAGCGGGGTGACCGCGAACACCGCCGCTGCCGAGGACGGCGCGGTCGAGCCCGGCCAACCGGTTCCGAACGACAACTACGTCGTCGACGAAAGCCACGGCCTCCTCACCTATCTCGTCCCCGAGACGGCCGACGTCACGATCCTCACGACCGGCGGAACCGGGCCGCTCTACCAGACGCGGAGCTCGGTCTCCGAGCTCGACCGGATCGTGAACGGCGGCGACCACCGCCCGCTGTTCGAGCCGCTCGACTCAGGTGTCTGGATCCGCGTCCACATCGACACCGTCTGCTCCCTCGACCAGCAGTACCGGCCGTGAAAAAGCGTCAGCCGCCTTGTATGTCGTCCGACGGCGCGCGATACTCGTCAGAGGGCGGCGCACAACTCCGGAGGGAGGCGCTCACGCGGCGCCAGATCTCCGCACGAGGGTGTGTCGCCGTCGCCGGCTTGCTGGCGGCCTTGCTGCTCGCCACGCCCGGACCGTCACCTGCGGCCGTCGCGCGTCACGTGCAAACCGTGTGCACGTTCCCTCTCCCGGGAGCACAGTGGCTTCCCGAAAGTTGTCTCCACGGGCCGATTGAGTACCTCCGCGAGTACCCGGACGTGCGGCTCGCGACTCCGGCCCAGCGAGCTGTTGCTCGCTCGCTGCACGATCAGCTCGTCGCTGCGGCCAGGGAAGAGAACTGGAGAGACCTGCGTGCTGCCGCCGCCTCGGCTACCGCATGAACGTGGGCCCGCGGAAGGATCGTCTTGTGCACTACTTCCACGCGGGCTCATCGCCGAGCGAGGCGCGCAAGTACGGCGTCCTCAACGCGCGCCATCCGAAGGCTCTCATCTACGCGAACGCGCCGGGAAGGCCGTTGGTGCTGGTTGGCGCGATGTGGACGATGCCCCCCGGCGAGCGCGGCCCCACTCCGGGAGGCCAGTTCACGCGCTGGCACTTCCACCTCGCTTGCCACGCCGGGAACAGCATGGCCGGAATGCCTGGGCACAACCCGAACGACATACACAACTTGATCAAGACGCCCGCGAGTGCGAGGTGCCCGGCCGGCACC
>DASVFB010000168.1:0-23230 GCA_036380275.1 Gaiellaceae bacterium
CACCTTGAACATGTTGATCAGCCCGGCGCCGAGCATGATCAGCCCGTAGGTGAAGTAGATCCACCCGTACGAGTTCGGGTAGTCCCAGAGCAGGTTGAGCAGAGACGTCATGAAGATCGCGCAGCCGAAGCCGATCGAGGCTGTGACCGCGATCTGGCCGATCAGGTTGAACCAGCCGGTGAACCAGCCCCAGGCCGGGCCCCCGAGCTTCGACGCCCAGAAGTAGAGGCCGCCGGCGGTCGGGTACTTCGATGCGATCTCGCCCATCGCGAGGGCGACGAGGGTGCAGGCGGTGCCGACGATCAGCCAGCCCCACGTGATCGCGACCGGCCCGCCTTGGTTGTACCCGATCGTGTACGACGTTAGGCAGCCGGCGAGGATCGAGATGATCGTGAACGAGATGGCGAAGTTCTGGAACCCGCCCATCGACCGATACAGCTCCTGGGCGTAGCCCAGCTTGTGGAGCGTTGTCGTGTCGTCATCGAGAGCGACAGGACTTCTCTCCGGAATCGACTCCGCCATCCATGCCTCCTACGGTTGAGGAACCAGCAGCGCGAGGGTTCTACGCCGCTTGCTGCGTGAAGTCAAGCGACGCCCCGATAGATTCGCCCGATGCGGACGCGCGCGCGTACGGTTGTCATCGGCGGCGGCGTTGGCGGCTGCGCCGTCCTCTACTGGCTGACGAAGCTCGGCTGGGATGACGTCGTTCTGCTCGAGCGTGCGGATCTGACGAGCGGGTCGACCTTCCACTCGGCTGGGCTCGTCGGCCAGCTGCGCGGCTCGCTTTCGCTGACGCGGATGATGATGAGCTCGGTCGAGCTCTACAGGACGCTCGAGGCGGAGGTCGGGCTCGAGACCGGCTGGCGCGAGGTCGGGTCCCTGCGGCTGGCCTCGTCCGAGGAACGGATGGAGGAGCTCGCGCGCCAGGCCGGCTGGGCGAAGACGTTCGGCCTACCGCTCGACCTGATCTCGGCGCGCGAGGCGCAGGAGCTGTTCCCGCCGATGTCCACCGACGGCGTCCTCGGCGCCGCGTACCTGCCGACGGACGGCTACATCGACCCCAGCCAGCTGACGTTCGCGCTCGCGGAGGGCGCCAGACGCGGCGGCGCGGAGATCGCGACCCGGACGCGCGTCACCGCGATCCAGGTCGAGCGGGGCCGCGTGACCGGCGTCGAGACGGACAAGGGTGCGATCGAGACGGAGATCGTCGTCGACGCCGGCGGTATCTTCGCCGGCGAGATCGGGCGGCTCGCCGGTGTGAACGTCCCGGTCATACCGATGGCGCACGAGTACCTCGTCACGCGTCCCGCGGGGGTTCCCCTGGACGTGCCGACCATGCGCGATCCCTCGTTGCTCGTCTACTTCCGGGGCGAGTCGGGTGGGCTCGTGATGGGCGGCTACGAGCGCGAGCCGGCGCCCTGGGCGGTCGACGGCATCGCTCCGGACTTCAACGGCAAGCTGCTCGCGGAGGACTGGCCGCGCTTCGAGGAGTTGATGGAGAACGCGCTGGTACGAGTCCCGAGCCTCGCCGACATGGAGGTCGTTCGCCTGATCAACGGTCCAGAAGCCTTCACCCCGGACGGCGAGTTCATCATCGGCCCGAGCGACGTGCGCGGCTTCTGGGTCGCGGCCGGCTTCTGCGCGCATGGGCTCGCCGGTGCAGGCGGGATGGGGAAGCTCGTCGCAGAGTGGATCGTCGAGGGCGTTCCGTCGCTCGACGTCTGGGAGATGGACTCGAGGCGGTTCGGTCGCCACTACCGCAGCCGCGAGTACACGCTCGCGCGCACTGTCGAGATCTACTCGACGTACTACGACGTGAAGTACCCGGGGCACGAGCGCACGGCCGGCCGACCGCTGCGTCTGTCACCGGTGTACGGACGGCTGCAGGAGCTCGGCGCCGCCTTCGGCGAGAAGTCGGGCTGGGAGCGCGCCAACTGGTTCGAGCCGAACGGCGACCACGGCGACGAGTCGCTTCGGCCGCGTGGGTGGGCGGGCCGGCTCTGGTCACCGGCGATCGGCGCCGAGCACCTCGCGTGCCGTGAATCGGCGGCGCTTTTCGACGAGACCTCGTTCGCGAAGATCGAGATCGCCGGTGAAGGTGCGGCGACGTTCCTCGAGCGTCTCTGCGACAACCGCGTCGCGCGCGACGTCGGCGCGATCACGTACACGCAGATGCTCAATCCGAACGGCGGAATCGAGTGCGACTTCACCGTCACCCGGCTTGAGGACGACCGCTTTCGCATCGTCACCGGCACGGCGTTCGGGCAGCACGACCTCGCGTGGATCCGCGCGCACGTGCCCGATGACGGCTCGGTGACCGTCGACGACGTGACGTCGAGGTACGCGTGCCTCGGCCTCTGGGGCCCGCTCGCGCGAGACGTGCTCGCGCCGCTGACCACCGACGACCTCTCCTTTCCTTATATGCGAGCGCGCGAGATCGCGGTCGGCCCGGTCCCGTGCCTCGCGCTGCGCGTGACGTACGTCGGCGAGCTGGGCTGGGAGCTCTACTGTGGGACGGAGCTCGGTCTGCGCCTGTGGGACGTCATCTGGGAGACGGGCCGCAGCCACGGTCTCGTCGCCGGCGGCTACAAGGCGATCGACTCGCTCCGCCTGGAGAAGGGCTACAGGGTCTGGGGCAGCGACATCACGCCGGATGAGACGCCGTACGAGGCCGGGCTCGGGTTCGCCGTCAAGCTCGACAAGGGCGACTTCCTCGGCCGCGAAGCGCTGCTCGAACGCTCGGTGCCGGAACGTCGGCTCGTCTGCCTCGTCCTCGACGACGCGCGCTCGGTGGCGCTCGGCTCGGAGCCGGTCCGCGTCGACGGGGAGATCGCCGGCCGCGTCACGAGCGGCGGCTACGGCTACACCGTCGAGCGCTCGATCGCCTACGCATACGTTCCCGCTGAGACAGCGGCCGCCGGCCGCCGGGTCGAGGTGGAGATCTTCGGCGAGTGGGTCGGCGGCGAGGTGGCGGACGAGCCGCTTTTCGATCCCGCCGGAGAGCGGATACGCGCTTGAGAACCCGTCTCACAATGAGCCTTATGCCGCCGGGCCGCGCTGGACAACGCGAGGCTGCGTCCTCGGTCGCCCCGATATGCCTGCATATCGGGGCTCCCTGCGTCCTTGCCTCGCGCCGTCCATCGCACCCCGTCGACGAAGGATCATTATGAGACGAGTTCTAACCTGTAGCCGTGGATGTGATCGTCTGTAAGGCGTGCGGGCGCGAAAGCCCGGAGGGAGCGGCTTTCTGCGCGAGTTGCGGAGCCCCGCTCTCCACGCCCGGCGGCGTCCTCCTCGAAGAGCGCAAGGTCGTGACGATTCTGTTCGCCGACCTCGTCGGCTCGACCGCGCAAGCCGAGCGACGGGATCCGGAGGACGTCCGCGCGACGCTCACGGCCTATTACGCACGCCTTCGCACCGAGCTCGAGCGTCACGGCGGCACGGTCGAGAAGTTCATCGGCGACGCCGTCATGGCCGTCTTCGGCGCGCCGGTCGCACACGAGGACGATCCGGAGCGCGCCGTGCGCGCCGCGCTCGCGATCCGCGACGTGCTGGCGGAAACGGAGGTAGACGTTCGTATCGCCGTCCACACGGGCGAGGCGCTGGTCTCGCGCGGCGCGAAGGTCTCCGCGGGTGAGGCGATGGTCGCGGGCGACGTCGTCAATACGGCTGCTCGCCTGCAGACGGCGGCACCGGTGAACGGCGTGCTCGTCGGCGAAACGACTTACCGCGCGACCGCGCACACGATCGACTACCGGCCTGCCGACGCCGTGCAGGCCAAGGGCAAGTCCGAGCCGATCCCGGCGTGGGAGGCCGTCGATGCCAAGGCGCGGTTCGGCGTTGACGTCGAGTACGAGTCGCTCACCGAGCTCGTCGGGCGCGAGGACGAGGTCGCGCTTCTCTCCAGCGCGCTCGCGCGCGTGCGGCGGGAACGCGAGCCGCAGCTCGTCACGCTGGTCGGCGTGCCCGGCATCGGCAAGAGCAGGCTCGTCACCGAGCTGCTCACGCAGGTGGATGCGCTGCCGGACCTGATCACCTGGCGGCAGGGCCGCTGCCTTCCCTACGGCGAGGGCGTGAGCTTCTGGGCGCTCGGCGAGATGGCGAAGGCGCAGGCGGGCATCCTCGAGACCGACTCCGCAGAGGTGGCCGAGAAAAAGCTGGCCGAGGCGGTTGCAACCCTCGTCTCCGACGCCGCCGAAGCCGAGTGGGTGCTCGGGCACATGCGGCCGCTCGTCGGGCTGAGCACCGTGGCGGGCGTCGACGACCGCCGTAGCGATGCCTTTGCGGCATGGAGGCGGTTCTTCGAGGGCCTCGCCGAGCAACGTCCTGCAGTGCTCGTCGTCGAGGATCTCCATTGGGCCGACGACGGCCTCCTCGATTTCGTCGATCACCTGGTCGACTGGGCTCGGGGCGTGCCGCTGCTCGTCGTCGCAAGCGCCCGTCCGGAGCTGCTCGAGCGTCGGCCCGGGTGGGGCGGCGGGAAGGCCAACGCCGCGACCGTTTCCCTGCGACCGCTCTCCGAGGTCGAGACGGCGCGCCTGCTCGGGCTCCTGTTGGAGCAGCCGCTCCTCTCCGCCGATACGCAGCACGATCTCGTCGCGCGCGCCGGAGGCAACCCGCTCTACGCCGAGGAGTACGTGCGGATGGTGCGCGACGGGCGCTTCACGGGCGACCGCCTTCCCGAGACGGTGCAGGGGATTATCGCCGCGAGACTCGACGCGCTGCCGCCGGAGGAGAAGCTCCTCGTTCAGGACGCTGCTGTCATCGGCAAGGTGTTCTGGTCGGGCACGCTCGCAGCGATCGGCGGCGAGGTCAGCCGAGCGATCGAGCAACGATTGCACGCACTCGAGCGCAAGGAGTTCATTCGGTACGAGCGGCGCAGCTCGGTTGCTAACGAGAGCGAATACGCGTTTCGTCACGTGCTCGTGCGCGACGTGGCCTACGCACAGATACCGCGCGCCGCGCGTGCGGACAAGCATCGCGTGACGGCCGAGTGGATCGAGTCGCTCGGCGCCGGCCGCGCCGAGGATCGGGCGGAGATGCTCGCGCATCACTATGCGGCCGGGCTGGAGTTCGCGCGGGCATCGGGTCAGCCGACCGACGAGCTCGAGGCGCGCGCGAGGCTCGCGTTCGCCGATGCCGGCGAGCGCGCGTTGGCGCTGAGCGCGATCCCCACCGCGTTGCATTTTTTCACGAACGCGCTCGAGCTTTGGCCGGAGGAGGACGAAGCCTGGCCCTCCCTCGTCCTTCGCCACGCCCAGGCGGACATGTCGATCCGGCAGCGCGGCGAACAGCCGCTCGTCCCGCGCGCTCTCGAGCGCATGCTGGCGCGCGGAGACGTCGAGAACGCTGCGGAGGCGGAGCTGGTCCTCGCCGACTGCGACTGGTTCGCGGGGAGGAACGACTCGACGTTCAGCCGGCTGGATCATGCGCGCGCGCTCGTCGCCGACCGCGCTGCGTCCCCGTCGAAAGCGAAGGCCTACGCCGAGCTCTCGCGCTTCCTCATGGTCGGCGGCCGGTACGACCAGGCCGTCGAAGTCGGTCGGGAAGCCCTCGCCCTTGCGCAGGAGCTCGGCCTGCGCGAGCTGCAGTCAAACGCTCTGAACAGCATCGGTAGCACGCGCGCGATACTTGGCGACGCCGGCGGGTTTGCGGATCTCGAAGAGGCCCGTGTCATCGCAGAGGCGATCAACTCACCTGAGGCGCCGCGTGCGCTCGCCAACCACGCGTCGATCATGGGCGACTCCGGCGAGCTCGCACGCGCGCGCGAGCTCTGGGAACAGACGATCGACTTGACCGGGCGTTTTGGAATGAGCGGCTTTGTCCTCTGGTGCGAGATGGAGCTTGCGTACTACGACTACCTGGGCGGGTCGTGGGACTCGGCGTTCGCGGGGGCAGAGGCGTTTCTCGCGGATGCCGGCGAGGTCCACTACATGCAGACCATTGCAGGGCAGGTCCAGGCCGAGATCATGCTCGGGCGCGGCGAGACGGAGCGCGCGGTCGCCGAATCCGATCGTGCGCTCGCGTTTGCGCGGAGCGCCAAAGACCCGCAGAATCTTTACCCGGCGCTCGCGATGCATGCGCACCTCCTCACATTGGCGGGTCGACATGCAGAGGCGAGTAGGCTTGCGGACGAGCTCATGAAGCTCGTGGCCGAGCGCGAGTACCTCGGCAACCGGTGGGCGACCGCTCTTGCATTCGCTCTCGACGAGCTCGGCCGGCCGCGCGACGCGTCGGCTTTGCTCATGCAACTCGCCAACCCGACGGTGTGGCGCAAGGCAGCGCTTGCGTACGTCGAAGGCGACCGGGTCGGCGCGGCGGACATCCTCGGCGAGATGGGAAACCACACCGACGAGGCGTACGCACGTCTCCGTGCCGCAGAAGAGGGCGCCGGCGCCGAGCAGCGTGACCGTGCGCTCGTGTTCTACCGCGGTGTCGGCGCCACGGCCCACGTGCGCCGCACCGAGGCGCTGCTCTCGGCGAGCGCCTGAGCCGTGACCGATCCGATCCTGGATCGTGAGGCGCTGGAGGAGTGTCTGCGGCTGGTAGCCGACGAGGCCGCGAGGTATCTCGCTGGCGTCGATGAAGCTCTTGTACGTCCACCAGCGCAGCCCGATGCCGTCGCCGACCTCGGCGGCACGTTGCCGGACGAAGGCGCGGGCTCGCTCGAGGCACTCCGCGTCCTGATCGACGCGGCAGACGTCGCGGCGACGCGGTCCACAGGCCCGCGCTTTTTCCATTTCGTGATCGGCGGCGTGACCCCGGCCGCGCTCGCAGCCGACTGGCTGGCAAGCGCGCTCGACCAGAACGCGTTCAACTGGGTCAGCTCTCCCCTCGCGATGCGGCTGGAGCAGATCTCGGTCGACTGGCTGAAAGAGCTCTTCGGGCTCCCGGCCGCGTGGAGTGGAGCGCTGACGACCGGAGCGACGATGGCGAACTTCACCGGCCTTGCCGCCGCACGCCGTTGGTGGGGCGAGCAGCACGGGGTCGACGTCGAGGAGCAGGGCCTCTCGGCGTTGCCCGTCGTGCCCGTCCTGGGGAGCGGCCACGTGCACGTGAGCGCGGTCAAGGCACTCGCAATGCTGGGAATCGGCCGGCGGCAGGTCCGCACCTTCGCGGCCGACGCGACCGGCAACCTGGACGTGGACGCGCTCGAACGCGCGTTGCGCGAGCTCGAAGGCTCCCCGGCGGTTCTGATCGGCAATGCGGGCGAGGTGAACGCGGGCGGGTTCGACCCGATCGCGAAGATGGCAGACCTCGCCGAGGAGCACGGAGCTTGGTTGCACGTCGACGGCGCCTTCGGGCTCTTCGCAGCGGTCACGCCGGAGACGCGACACCTCGTCGCGGGAATCGACCGCGCGCACTCCGTCTGCGTGGACGGACACAAGTGGCTGAACGTGCCGTACGATTGCGGCGCGGCCTTCGTTCGCGACGCGCGTGTTCATCAGGGGGCCTTCGCGGCTTCGGCTGTGTACCTCGGAGGCGAAGAGGAGCGGCCGGTCTTCAGCAACTTCGGCCCTGAGATGTCGCAGAGGGCGCGGGCGCTCGCTGTGTGGGCGACGCTGCGCGCGTATGGCCGCAGCGGTTATGCCGCGATGGTCGAACGGCACGTTGAACTCGCGCGGCGTCTGGGCGAGCAGGTAGATGCCGAGCCCGAGCTGGAGCGGCTGGCCGACGTGCCGCTGAACATCGTCTGCTTCCGCTACCGGCCCTCGGGCCTCGGCGAAGAGGAGCTGGACGAGCTCAACCGCCGGCTCGGGCAGGCCGTGCTCGACGACGGCCGCGTCTACTTCGGCACCACCGTCTACGGCGGCAAGGTTGCCTTTCGCCCCGCGATCGTCAACTGGCGCACGCGGCCGGAGGACGTCGACCTGATCGTGCCGATCGTCCTCGAGCTCGGCGCGTCGCTCGCCGTCGCCGCAAGCTAGAGGCGCACGACGCGCGAGCCGCCGACGATCGTCTCCTCGCCGGAGGCGAATCGCACGAGCGCCTTGTGGCCGCCGTCGTAGTCGTCGGCCCACAGCAGGAGCGCCGCGCCCTCGCCGTTGACAAGGCACGCCTCGTCGCCGAGCCCTTCGCCGTCGAGCCACGCGCGGATGAACGGGTTCGAGCGCCGTTCGTCGGCGATCGTCGTCTGCTCGCGGTGCCCAGGGAACACCTGCGTCTCGGGATCGAGCGCGAGCAGGGCGTCGAGGATCGAGTGCTTGAGCTTGTCGAGGTCGCCGTCGGGGCCCGACGTGCCGCCGACCGTCCCGCGAAAGAGGACGTCGGCCGTGAAGCAGTGTCTGCCGTCGACGAGGAACGCGAGGTGGTCGTCGCAATGGCCGGGCGTGTACAGAGCGCGCGCCTCGAGCCCGCCGCTCTCGATCGTGTCGCCGTCGGCGAGCCGCGCGTCGGCGCGAACAGGAGTCGCTGCGTGCGCGAGGAGCGGCACGCCGTGCCGCGCCGCCAATTCTTCGACGCCGACGATGTGGTCGCCGTGGCCGTGCGTGCAGAGGACGTGCGTGATAGTGATCCCGTCCTGCTCGGCGCGCCGCTCGAGCTCGTCGGTCAGGCCGTTCCCGTCGATGAAGAAGCCGCTGCCGCCGGGCCCTTCCGCGACGAGGTAAGCATTCGACAGCCACTGCGGGTGCTCGACGCGCTCGACGATCATGCGAACTCGATCACGCTCCGGATGCCGTCCTGCGCCTCCATCAATTCGAACCCGTGGTTCACATCGTCGAGGGTGATGCGGTGCGAGACGAACGAGGCGACGTCGATCTCGCCGGCGAGAGCGAGCTCGACCAGCTCGGGCACCTGGTCGCGGCCCTTGACGCCGCCGAACGACGAACCGGCGACGCGACGGCCGGTGATGAGGAAACGCGGCACGATGTCGAGAGTCTCACCTTTGCCGGCGACGCCTGCGACGGTGCACAGGCCCCAGCCCATGCGCGCAGCCTCGACCGCCTGTCGCATCACAGTCACGTTGCCGGTCGCCTCGAACGTGTAGTCGGCGCCGAAGCCGTCAGTCATGGCGACGATCTCGTCGACGACATCCGGTCCGGCGACGAGTGTGTCGGTCGCGCCGTGCGCGCGCGCGAGCTCGAGGCGTTCGGGCGAAAGGTCGACGGAAACGATGCGTTCGGCGCCGCGGAGGCGGCATCCGGCGACGGCGCCGAGACCGACCATGCCGGCGCCGAAGACGACGCACGTCGACCCGGGCTCGACCTTCGCCGTGTTCATCGCCGCGCCGAGCCCGGTCGAGAGGCCGCACGCGAAGAGACATGCGTGCTCGAGCGGTGCCTCGGGATTGATCTTCGCCAGCGCGATCTCCGGCATGACCGTGTACTCGGCGAACGTGGATGTCCCCATGAAGTGACGGATCGATTCGCCGTTCCGTCCGAGCCGCGTCGTCCCGTCGGGCAGATAGCCCTTGTTCTGTTGCTCGCGGATGGCCAGGCAGAGGTTCGTTCGGTCGCTGCGGCAGTGCACGCACTCGCGGCACTGCGGCGAGAAGAGCGTCACGACGTGATCGCCCGGGGCGAGCGACGTGACGTCGGCGCCGACCTGTTCGACGACGCCGGCGCCCTCGTGCCCGAGAACGGCCGGCGCGTAGCCCGAGGGATCGGCGCCCGACGCCGTGTACAGATCCGTGTGGCAGACGCCGCACGCGACGAGACGGACGAGAACCTCGCCCGCGCGCGGCTCGGCAAGCTCCACCTCCTGCACGACAAGGGGTGAGCCGAACTCCTCGAGGACGGCGGCGCGGATATTCACGGCCCGAAGCCTCGCACAGGCTCGTTGTTGAGGCGCGCCGCCTGCCTCGCCAGGTAGTGCTGCTCCGGCAGGCTGGTCGTCCGGCCGGCCGCTGCGCGGTAGTGCTCGAGCGCGCCCTGCGTGTCGCCCGCCATCTCCAGCAGGTGCGCGCGCACGGCGTCGAGACGGTAGTGACCGGCCAGTCGCGCGTCGACGGTGTCGAGCACGGCGAGTCCCGCTGACGGGCCGTCGGCCATGGCGGCCGCGACCGCCCGGTTGAGCGTGACAACAGGGTTGCCGGTGATCTGTTCCAGCAACCCGTAGAGCGCGAGGATCTGCGGCCAGTCGGTGTCGTCGGCGTGCTTCGCGCGGTCATGGACCGCGGCGATCGCGGCCTGGAGGGTGTACTCACCGCCCGGCCCTTCGGTTACAGCGCGGTCGGTCAAGGCGATTCCCTCGGCGACGAGCGCCTGATCCCACAACGTTCGGTCCTGATCGGCCAGCAAGATCAGCTCGCCTGCGGCGTCGGTTCGCGCCGGCCGTCTGGCGTCGATGAGCAGCATGAGCGCGAGCAGGCCGGTCACCTCGCCGTCGTCGGGAAGCAGGCGGTGAACCAGCCTGGTCAGCCGGATCGCCTCGTCCGACAGCTCGGTGCGCTGCAGCTTGGGGCCGGTACTGCTCGTGTACCCCTCGTTGAAGATCAGGTACAGGACATGCAACACCGTGCGCAGCCGTGCCGCTTGCTCGTCGGGAGTCGGCATCTGGAACGGAACGCTCGACGCCTTGATGCTTTGCTTGGATCTCGAGATTCGCTGCGCCATGGTCGCCTCTTCGACGAGGAACGCGCTCGCGATCTCGGCCGTGCTCAGTCCGCCGACCGCACGCAGCGTGAGTGCGATCGCCGAGGCCGGCGTCAGCGCCGGGTGGCAGCACATGAAGAACACGGTCAACGTGTCGTCCCGATCCGGGACTTCGTGCGCGGGGGCCTCCTGCAGCAGCGCGAGGCTCTCGCGCGCCCTCCGCGACCGGTCGCTGCGCCACTGGTCGATCATTCGGCGCGCGGCAGTCTGAATCAGCCAGCCGCGAGGCTCCGCAGGCATGCCGTCGCGCGGCCAGTGCACGGAGGCCACGAGCAGCGCCTCCTGGACGGCGTCCTCGGCAGCGTCGAAGTCGCCCGTCCTGCGAGCGAGCACGCCGAGGACCTGCGGCGCGAGCTCGCGCAGCAGGTCCTCGACATCGCGCGGCACGTTCAGCGCTCGCCACCTGCAGTTTGGAGCCACGACTCCATCTCGGCGGCGGTGCGAGGCGAGCTGTCCATCACCTGCCGTACCTGGATCGGCTGCTGGGTCGCGACGCCGTCGGGCCCCGGCACGGCCGAGAGCTTCGCCGCGATCTCGATGGCGCGCTCCTCCGACTCCACGTCGACGATCTGGTAGCCGGCCAGCCACTCCTTGAACTCCTGAAACGGACCGTCCGTGACGACCGGCGCGTTCACGCCGTCGGAGGTCACGATCTTGGCCAGGTCGGGCCCGGCCAACACCTCGGATTGGACGCGCTCGCCGCTCTCGACCAGGGCCTTGCCAAGGGCCTTGTAGTAGTCGAGGTGCGCCGTGATCTCTTCCGGCTTCCACTCCTCCATCGGCGTATCGACTACGCCTCCCTCGAAATTGACCGCCAGTAGGTATCTGGTCATTTCACTCCCTTGTCTCTGTGTGCCCCGTCTGGGCACGGTCACGATAAGAACGGAGCGCGCGGATCATTCTCGACATCCGCTACGCCAGTGCGCGGAGGATCTTCGGCGTAGCTGTCCAGCGTAGGAACGCCGACGCGGGCCTGATGTCGGGAGACAACGTCAGCAATACGACGGCGCCCTTCTTCAGCTCGATCGCGACGGCGTTCTCGTCGCCGGCGAGGAGGAGCGACGCGAGCCCGGACAGGAATGGCTCGTGGCCGACGAGGGCGACCGAACCCGAGGCGTGTCGTCGGAGTAGGTCGAGCCCGTCGGCGGGCGTCCGCGTCGCCTCGAGCTCCGGCGCGCGCTCGGGCACAGGCCAGCCGGCCTCGAGTTCGAGGATCTCCGCCGTCTGCCACGCTCGAACGAATGGGCTCGCGAGGACGACGTCGACGTGCGGTGCGACGCGGCCCAGGCCGCGGGCGGCCTTGCGGAATCGCGCCTCACCCTCAGGCGTGAGCGGACGCTCGGAGTCGTCGGGCCATTGCGTCGAGTCGCGCGTTTCCCCAATCGCATGGCGAACGAGATAGACGTCCATTCCTGCAGGCGAGCGTACTGCAGAGTCCCTAGGGACCAGGTCCGCGGACATGTCCGCGGACCTGGTCCCGAAGGAGCGCTAGGGGTTCTTCAGCGCGTCCGTGCGGACGATGATGAAGTCGTTGTAGTCCGGCAGCGCCGCGTTCCTGCCTGTGCTGAACGGGAAGTTGTTGTCGTTGACGACGAGCAACCGATCGCCGTCGAGAGGCAAGACGTCCTCGATCGTGGTGTAGGGAAACGTGAAAGTCGTGCCGAGGCCGATGTCCCCCGAGCGTCCTGGAAGCGAGATGCCGTACGGATCGAAGATGTTCATCAGATCAACGACGAGCGTCTTCGCGAGAGTGCCGTCGGCACCGGTCCGCCGCAGGTCGACTTCGTAGATGCGCTTGTTCAGCGCCGTCACGCCCTGCCCGCCGTCCCGCTCGATGACGACGAATCGGTTCGCGTCGAGCTGCGTGAAGTCGCCGATCGAGACGCTGCCGTTGTCGAGGCGGTATTTCCAGATGCGCCCGGTGTACTGCCTGCCGGCGATGTCGAACTCGTTGATGCGCCGAACTTGCGCATCGTCGCCTGTGACGGCCTTCTCGAGCATCGGGTAGAGCGTCTTGCCGTTCGGCGAGATCGCCATCCCCTCGAAGCCGCCGCTCGAAGCGAGGTTCGGCGTGCCGACGAGGAACGGATTCTCCGGCGCCTGCACGCCGGGCAGCGGGATCGGAGCCTCGAGCACCTTCCCCGTTGCGTCCGTGTGCAGGAGGAACGGCCCGAACTCGTCGCCGAACCAGAGCGTGCCGTCCTTGCCGCGGCGCACCGACTCGATGTCGAAGTCCGCGCCGGTCAGCAGGCGGTCGCCGCGCGTGAGCGCGAACGGCACCTTGCCGTCCGGGTCGCGAAGCTGCAGGAAGTCGCCGACGTCGACCGTCCCCGCGCCACCCTGAGCTGTCTCGAAGTGCGGCGTCATGCGGTATACGCGTAGGAGGAAGTCGGCCGAGTTCCCCTTCGCCCCGTAGCCGTTGTCCTCCATCACCCAGTAGCTGCCCTTCTCGGCGGGCAAGATGGCGGAGAACCCCTGCACAGGTTGGCTCGCGAACGGCACGGAGATGCCGTTGATCACTGGCCCGCCGATTGCGCCACCCGAAGGCGGACCGGGTGCGAACGTCTCGGCGGGGAGGACCGCCCGCGCCTCGAGCGTTGGACGCCTCGACCCCGCGGCCTCGACGACGGCCGTCCGGTTTGCAGGCACGATCTGCGCCTGGAATGCGAACACGTCCCGGCTGTTCGGGTCGACGAGCGCCTTGACCCAGTGAACGTCGTTGTTGTCGTTGGCCGCGTTGTCGCCGAACGTCTCGACCCGCGTGAAGTTCTCGAGGCGCCGCCCCTGAGCGTCGAGCAGCGGTTTGTCGACGCGGAAGTAGTGGGAGTCGCCGTGGACATAGACGACGGGCTTACCGAAGGAGATCGTCTGGTCGCGCAGCGCGGTGAGGAAGTCGTGGAAGCCGTCGGGCTGCGAATCGGTCTCGACGAGCGTCCTCGGGTTCCGAAGCGGTGCCCGCGTCACGTCGCTCCCGTCGAAGCCCGGGTCGGCCTGGCCGATGATCATCACCGCGGCCGAGTCTTCGGCCTTCGCCTCGTCGAATGTCTGCGCCAGCCACGCGATGTCGGCCACGTTGCGCGCCGCGTACTCGGGTGGATCGGGAGCGGTGTCACAGAGGTTGTTGCAGGAGCCTTGGACGTTCACCGTCGCGTAGGTCACGTGCTTCGTCGTCCAGCGGCGGTTCTCGACGCACTGCGTCGGCCCGTTGAAGCCGAGGCACAGCGGCGTGCTCTGAACCTCTTGCTTCAGAACGTGCCGGCCCAGCGAGAACGGCGTCGCGAAGAAGAGCCCTCGCTCGTAGTCCAGCCGCTCGCGTGAGTTGAAGCCGCCGTTCGCGGGACGGTCGCAGTCGGTCCAGTCGTTGTCACCCGGCGTGAACATCGCCGGCTGCCGCAACGCGTTCAGGTAGTCGAGTCCCTGCTGGTACATCGCTGCGTTGCAGACGGTCGGCGTGCTCGAGCCGGCGATCCCGCTGCCCGCCTTGAGATCGCCGTCGTGCACCGTGAACTCCAGGTCGGAGTTGTTCATGTCGGCGATCAGGTTCGGGACGCCGGTAGTCGCCTGCACGTCGTTGTACGGCAGGTCACCCCACAGGCCGATCGCGTACTCGAAGTTCTTGTTGTTCGTCTCGCTGCTACCGCCTAGGGCGAGCCCCACAGCGATCGACGCCGCAATCAAGGTCACGATTCCAGGCCAAAGCAGTTTCCGCATCACGCGCAAGCCCTCCTTCTCTCGTAAGTCGTGCCCGTCGGCCGGGAAGCTAGCGCGCCGATCGCGTGAGACACGGCCCGCGTTCGGGATGGACACCGCGCCTCAACCAGACAGCAACATCATGTGTCACCCTGTGCGAACCGATGACCGTCCTCGAGCTCACGCGCACCGGCGACCGGCGCGTGTACACGCTCGAAGGGATCGGAACCTTGCGTCTCGAGGGCGTCATGTCGCGAGCGGCGACCGCGATGGCCGGCGGCGCGAGCTGGACAATCGGTCGCCGCGGTTTCTGGCAGCGAGCGATCGAGGCAGTCGACGAGTCGGGTTCGCCCGTCGGCACGTTCGAGCCACGCACCGTTCGCCGCGGCGGCATCTTGACATGGGCGGGTCGCGAGTTCACCCTCCGGCCGGCATCGAGCTTTCGCGAGCGCTACGCGCTGGCCGACGGCGACCGGGAGCTCGCGCTCCTGGACGGCAAAGGTTGGAGCAAGCGGCCCGTCAAGGTAACCGTCGATGAGTCCGAAGCCGTCGAGCCTGGACTGCTTCTCTTCGCCGCCTTCGTCGTTCGCGGCCTTGCCGAGGACGCTGGGAGCGCGGCCGCTGCGGGGGCAACCGCGGCGACATAGAGGCTCTCACATAATGACGTTCGTCGATCCGGGCGCAATCGGCGATTGCGATGCAAGGACGCAGGGAGGCTCGATAGTCGTGACTATCGGGCCGACCGGGGACGCGGCAGCGCGCCGCCGAGTGCGTCCGGGCGACACAATCGCTCATTGTGTGAGAGCCTCTGAGATCACGCTCGAGCTCGCCGGGCGGCCGACGTGCCGGGCAAGCTCGAGCGCGATGTTCTCCCTCGTCTAGCCCCATGCAGGAGTCCGCATGTGAGGGTCGTGATCACCGTATTCGGAGCGTGAGGACGTCTGGGCGTCGGCTCGGTGATCGAGTGGTGTCCATTCCGTGACGTTGCGTCACTGATCAGGCGGCCTCTTCGAGCACCTCCTCGAATTCCTGCGCCGGCTCCGCTGCTCTCGCCGGACGCCGTGCAGTCATCGCCACGATTCCGAGGATGGCCGCGGCCAGCGGGATGAAGAGCGCGGCGTGGAACCCTTCGAGAATCGCCTCGGGGCCGCCGCCTACGCCGACGTTCGCGTTGTTCACCGCCGTCACGACCGCGAGCACGAGCGCGCCGCCGAACTGGAACGACGTGTTTAGTAGTCCGCCGGCCAGGCCCTGCTCCTCGGGTACGACACCGCTCGTCGCGGCGACGTTGAGCGGGCCGAACGCAAGCGCAAACGCGACGCCGGCGAGCACGAAGGTCGGCAGCATGGCAAACAGGTAGCTCGAGTCGAGTGCGATCGGCAGGAAGAGCGCAAAGCCGGCGGCGAGCGCGACCATCCCGGTCACGATCAGGCGTGACACGCCGAAGCGCGTGATCAGCGGAGCGATCCGCGGCGAGACCAACGCGACGAGCAGCCCGCCGGGGAAGATCGCGAGGCCGGTCTCGAGCGGCGACCAGCCGCGCAGCTGCTGCATGTACAGCGTCGCAATGAACTGGAAGCCGAACCAGCCGCCCGCGAGCGTCATCGCGGTGAGGTTCGCTCGCACGAGCGAGCCCGAGCGCAAGATCCCCAGACGGACGAGTGGCGCGGCCGCGGTGCGCTCGCGTATCACGAACGCTGCGAAGATCGCCGCGACGGCCGCGAACGAGACAAGCGTTTGCGCAGATACCCAGCCGACATCCGGAGCCTCGACGAGCGTGAAGACGAGCAGCAACATCGCGGCGGTCATGCTCACCGCGCCCGCGATGTCGAAGGTGCGCGAGAGGCGCGCCGGCCGAGTGCTCTTCGGGACGAGGCGCAGGCCCGCGAGCAACGTGACGAGCGCGACAGGAGCGGGGAGGAAGAAGACCCAGCGCCAGCCGATCTCCGTCAGGAGCCCACCGAAGACGAGGCCGAGCGAGAAGCCCGTCGCGCCGGTCGCCGTGAACACGGACAACGCCTTGTTGCGCGCCGGACCCTCCGCGAAGGTCGTCGTGATGATCGAGAGCGCCGCCGGCGCTGTGAACGCCGCGCTGACGCCCTTCACGAACCGCGTCGCGATGAGGAGATTGCCGTCGTTCGCAAACCCGCCGAGCGTCGAGGCGACGACGAAGACGCCGAGCGCGATCAAAAAGACCCGCCGGCGCCCGAGCAGGTCGGCGGCCCGGCCGCCGAGGAGCAGGAAGCCGCCGTAGCCGAGGACGTACGCGCTCACGACCCACTGGAGGGAGCTCGTCGACATGTGGAGGTCCTCGCGGATCGAGGGGAGCGCGACGCCGATCATCGACACATCAAGTGCATCGAGAAACAAGGCGCCGCAAAGTACGAGCAGCGTGCCCCAGGCGGCGGGGCCGAGCTTGTCGGAGAGGGAAGCAGGTGTACGGACGGCCACGCGGTGACTCCTTTCGGCTATTGTTCGATGGCTACCGTACATGAATTGTTCGACCCGTGTCAAACAATGGTGACGACTTCACTCACAGACGCACCCGATCTCGCAGCTATCGACGGCGTGACCGTTCTGCAGGCCCTCTCGGATCCGGTCCGCCTCGAGATCGTCCGCCAGCTCGCAGGGTGCACAGGCGAGGGCGAGCTGCGTTGCGGCCAGATCGAGATTCCGGTCACGAAGTCGACGGCGAGCCATCACTTCAAGACCCTCCATGCCGCCGGGGTGATCGCCGAGCGTGAGGCAGGCACAGCCAAGTACATCCGGCTGCGTCGAGCCGAGCTCGAGCAGCGCTTCCCCGGCCTGATCGACTCGGTGCTGCGCGCGACCGCTTGATGCGCATCGACGCCTCCGCGACGGCGATCACGTGGCTGCCGTTCGAGGCGCTCGATCGCATAGGCGTCATCCCGCTCGAGCTCGCGGTTGCTCACCACGACGCGCCGCCGCCTGACGTTGTCCCTGACCTCGACGAGCTTCGCCGCCAGGATGCCTTTCGCGAGGCCAACGAGCTTCGCGCGTGGATCGAGGTCGACGACGACGAGATCGTCGACTACGGCCGGACGGGCAGGAGCCTGATCGGCGACGGCCCGGAGGTCGAGGCGCAGCAGGTCTCCTTTCCCACCGTCGAGTTCCCGGTGATCCAACCCGAGCCGGAGCTGGGCGACGGCTGGGTCCGGTTCACGCAGACCGTCGGCGGCCGTATCGGCTGGCCGGCGCCGAGGCCCGTCGCCGGCCGGCCGTACTTCCACGTTGGCGCCGTCTCGGCGTGGACGACGCTCGAGCTCCTGATGCGCGCGGATGGAACGACCCAGACGAGACTTGTCGCGGCGAGCCCATTTCCGCGCCACTCCCTTTACGACGCCGACGGCCTGCTCGTCGACGTCTCCGGCGCGGTCGAGTTCGAGCTCGGTGAAGGCACGCCGTGGGGAGACGAACGAACGCCGGCGTTCGCGAACGCCGTGGAGTCGGAGCTCGAGCGCAGGCTCGCGACCGCGATTCTCCACGAAGGCGCGATGCTCGTCCGCCGCCGCGTCGCACGTGGGGAGACCCTCGTCCAGCAGGGAGAGCCTGGGCGCGACCTGTTCGTGCTCCTCGACGGCGTTTTCCACGTCGAGATCGACGGCGAGGTCGTGGCCGAGGTCGGCTCGGGCGCGATCGTCGGGGAGCGGGCGCTACTCGGCGACGGTCGCCGCACGGCCACCTTGCGCGCCGTCCGGTCGTCTCGCGTGGCGGTCATCGGTGCCGACGCGATCGGCAGGTCGGACCTCGCCCGGATTTCCGCCCAGCGCGCAGAGCGCTAGAGGAGGCGGGTCGACCGCCTCCTCTAGCGCCTTGGTCGATCAGGTTCCGACCGAGAAGTCCTTAGTCATCGAACCGACCCGAACCTGGTAGGAGCCGGGCTCGACGGCCGGCCGCCCGGTGCCGTCGATGTCCGCCGGCGTCACGGCCAGCTCCGAGACCGGGAACGACACCCGCACGGTCTTCGACTGGCCCGGGTCCAGCGTCACCCTCGTGAAACCGACGAGCCTGCTCGGCGGAACGAGGACGTCGCTCACGGGCTGGTGGACATACACGGGCACGACGTCGGTGCCGGCGCGGGCGCCGGTGTTCGCGACGTCGAACGTCACGGTGACGTTGTCGTGCTTCGAGACCGAGCTCGTAACCGAGAGGTTGCTCGTGCCGAACGTCGTGTACGAGAGCCCGAAGCCGAACTCATACAGCGGGTTGTACCCGGAGCCCTGGCCGGAGTTCGTGCCCTCCAGCTGGTCGAAGAACTTCGGCTGATCCCCGAGGGGCGACGGGCAGTTACCGCAGAAGTCGCCTCCGGGTTGAGCGGCCTCGGACGGCCAGGTCACCGGGAGGTGGCCGCTCGGGTTCACGTTGCCGAAGATCGCGTCCGCGACTGCCGTTCCGCCCTCGGTGCCGGGCAGGTAGGCCATGAGGATCGCGGTTGCGTTCTGGCCCGGACCGAGGCCGAGCGGCCGACCGGCAATGACCACGACAATCACCGGCTTGCCCGTCGCCTGGAGCGCGGAGATCAGCGCCTTCTGATCGGGTGGAAGCGCAGGCGCCGGGTTGTCGCCGAGGCCCTCGGCGTATGCCTTTTCGCCGACGACTGCGACCACTGCGTCCGCCGACGCGGCAGCCGCAACCGCCGAGGCCTGGTCGGGCGCGAAGACCACGTTCGGATCGGACGCCTGTAGGCCCTTCAGCACCGTGGTCCCGGGCGGGATCTGGTCCGGCGGGCCCATGCAACAGACGTGCCCGGCGCCGAAGACGCCCTGCCAGCTCACGCTCCACCCGCCGAGCTGGTTGGTCATCGAGTCGGCGCTCGGCCCTGTCACGACCAGGTGTGCGTTCGGCGCGAGCGGGAGCACGTTGCTCTGGTTGCGAAGCAACGTGATCGACTCGCGGGCGGCCCGAAGTGTGACGTCCCGGCCCGCGGTGACCGCCGCGTCCGCCTTGCTCGGGTCGACAAACGGGTGGTCGAAGAGGCCCAGCTCGAACTTGAGCGTGAGGATTCTTCGCACCGAGTCGTCGATGCGCTTCTTCGAGACGAGCCCGTTCTGCACGTCCTGAATCAGACCTTCGTTCCAGCCGACGTAGTCGAACGGCGTCATGCTCACGTCGACGCCGGCGTTCACGGCCTTGGCGATCGCGCCGGGGAAGTCAGCCGCTACGTGGTACGTGTTCTGCAGCGCGGGCACGTCGCCGTAATCGCTGATCACCACGCCCTTGAAGCCGAGCCGTTCGCGCAGCTCCGTAGTCAGCAGGAAGCGCGACGCGGTTGCGGGGATGTTGTTGATCGAGCCAGAGTCCACCATCACCGTGGCGGCGCCTGCGTCGATTCCACCCGCGTACGACGGCAGGAAGATGTCCTGGAGGTAGCGGATCGGCAGCTGGGCCTCGACCCGATCGTGGCCGTTGATCGACTCCGAGTAGCCGGCGAAGTGCTTCACGGTCGCCGCCACCTGCGGCGAGTCGAAGCCGCCTCCCTGCATTCCGCGGACGTTGGCGGCGCCGAGCGCCGCTGCGAGCGCGGGCTGCTCGGCCCACGTCTCGTAGTAGCGGCCCCAGCGATTGTCGCGGGCGAGATCCTGAACGGGCGCGAAGTTCCAGTTGCCGCCGGTCGCCAGCAACTGCTGCCGCGTCACGGCACCGGCGGCCTTGGCGAGCTCGGTGTCCCAGGTCGCGCCCATGCCGATCGAATGCGGGAAGAGCGGAGCCTCGAACGGATGGCCGAAGCCGTGCACCGCGTCGACCCCGTAGATGACCGGGATGTGCAGGCGCGAGTGCTCGACCGCGTAGTGCTGGATCGTGTTGTACTGATCGGCCCAGCCCTTGCCGGTGTTGTCGGCCGGGTTGTCTGTCCCGCCGGACAGGATCGAGCCGGTCTTGTAATCGATCAGGACGCGCTGGAGGCAGGGCGTTTGCAACGGGTCGTTGTTGCCGCCCGCGTTGTTGCAGTCGCCGTTGGCCGGCGCGGTCCTGTCGCGCAGCTTTCCGATGACGATCTGGTCCATCTGACCGACCTTCTCCTCCAGCGTCATGCGGTGAAGCAGGTCGTTGACTCGATTCTTGATCGAGGCGTGCCGGTCGAGGTAGCGCGGTTGGCCGGCGCCGGGCGCGGCCGCGGTCACGCCCAGGGTGACGATGGCGAGCAGCGCGATCGTCGCGCCGACCGCCGTCAGGGTGCGGCTCATCGTTCCTCCTCTCTGAGACATCCGAGGGCGCAGGCCGGAGCCGGTGTCCTTGCCGGGCTACCGCAGCAACGATCTTGCCCGAGGCAACCTCACGAGCTTCCGTCATCGCTGCCTCCTCGTCCTCCGGCGGCATGCGCTGCCGCCTCTGTCAAGGACGTAACCCCTTGCAGTCAGCCGTAAACAGGCGCCAGTTGGGCGGGGAACCCGGGATTCCCCGCGCATCGTCCTTCTGCAGAGCGCTGACCGCCTGTGCCATGACGGTTTTTCCGACGCGTGACTTCGCAGACTCGTGGCGCGTCACTACCATCGGCGGGGTGAGCCCGGTTCGTCCAACGGTGCAGGTCGTGGGTCGCCGGATGGACGCGGAGCACTACCGGCTCCGAGACTTTCTGGCACGCTCCGCGCAGCCGTACGAGTGGTACGAGGCCGGTTCGGCCGAGGCCGACCGCTTCCTCGAAGACCTCGGGCTGCTTGACGCCGAGCTGCCGGTTCTCGTCGACCGCGACCAGACCTACACGGGCACGACGGTCGAGTCGATCGCTCAGGCCTGGGGCGGCCTACAGCCACCGGCGCGGAAGCATTACGAGTTCGTCGTCATCGGCGCCGGGCCTGCGGGCCTCGCCGCCGCCGTGTACGCCGCTTCCGACGGGGTCTCGACGATCGTGTTCGACAAGGACGTGCCCGGAGGCCAGGCGTCGTACACGGCGATGATCGAGAACTTCTTCGGCTTCCCGGACGGGATCGGCGGCGCCGAGCTCGCACGCCTCGCCGGCCGGCAGGCGGAGGGCTTCGGCGCGGAACTGTCGCTGCTGCGTGCTGTCCAGGGCAGCAAGCTCAAGGGCCACGACGAGCCGGTCGAGCTGATCCTTGACGATGGTTCGAAGGTGACCGCGTCGACCGTACTGGCTTCGACGGGCATGGACTGGCGGCGGCTCGACCTCGAAGGCGTCGGTGACCTTCTCGGCCACGGCGTCTACTACGGCGCCGGGCGCAGCGAGGCAGCGCAATGCGCCGGGCAGAGCGTCGTGGTCGTAGGCGCCGGCAACTCGGCCGGCCAGGCCGTCCTCAACTTCGCGAACGCGACCGCGCGCGTGACGATGCTCGTTCGCGGCGATCGCCTCGAGAAGACGATGTCCGCCTATTTGATCGAGCGGATCAGGCAGCACCCACTGATCGACGTCCATCTGGAGACGCAGCTGACCGAGCTTCATCCGAACGGCGACAGCATCGCCGCCGTGACCTTTGCCGACACGGCCGGCAAGGCCGAGACCCGCACCGTCGATGGCGTCTTCCTCTGCATCGGCGGTCGCCCGCACACCGACTGGTGCTCGCGCGAGCACGTCCTCACCGATTCCGCCGGCTACATCTTGACCGGACAGGATCTGCTCGCGAACGGCAACGCGCCCGACTGCTGGCCGCTCGACCGCGATCCGTTTCCGCTCGAAACGAGCCGCGTCGGGCTCTTCGCCGCAGGCGACGTCCGCCACGGCTCGACCAAGCGCGTCGCCGCCGCGGTCGGTGAAGGATCGATGGTCGCCTCGCTCATCTTCAGCCGCCTCGCGGAGCTCGGTGTCACCTACTGACCTCGCGGCTTCGCTCGAGCACGCGCGACGGCGGACCGACGCGCTGCTGAAGCCACTCTCGGACGAGCAACTCACGCGGCAGGTCTCGCCGCTCCAGTCGCCGCTCGTCTGGGATCTCGCGCACATCGGTCACTTCGAGGAGCTCTGGCTCCTGCGCCGGGCCGGAGGACGAGACGCGATCTCGCCCGAGCACGACGAGCTCTACGACTCGTTCGCTCACGCGCGCAGCGAGCGCGGCGGGCTGCCGATCCTGTCGCCGGAGGCAGCACGCGCGTATGTCGATGGTGTCCGCGAAGCTGTGCTCGCGCTCCTCCCCGAATTGTCGTTCAACAGTGATGATCCGTTGCTCGAGCGCGGGTTCGTCGTGGGGATGGTCGTGCAGCACGAGCTCCAGCACGGCGAGACAATGGCGCAGACCCTCGCGCTCGCAGATCTCAACGGTCACACGGCACAGCGGCTGCCGGAGGTCGAGGCGAGCGGGGAGGTTCTCGTTCCGGGCGGTTCGTTGACGCTGGGCTCAGCGGATCCGTGGGCGTACGACAACGAACGGCCGGTGCACGACGTCGAGCTGCCGTCCTTCTGGATCGACCGCGCCCTGGTGACGAACGCGGAGTACGCAGCTTTCGTCCGCGCCGAGGGAGCGGACGCGCCCCTCTTCTGGGACGCCGCCGACGCGCCGGTCCGGCACATCTCGTTCCACGAGGCGGAGGCCTACGCGCGTTGGGCGGGCAAGCGGCTGCCGACGGAGACCGAGTGGGAGGTTGCAGTGAAGACGGTCGGCGCGGAGCTCGAGCACTGGCGGGGCGCGGTCTGGCAGTGGACGTCGTCGTTCTTCGACAGCTATCCAGGCTTCCGCGTTTTTCCCTACGCGGAGTACTCGGAGGCTTTCTTCGGCGACAAGTACAGGGTGCTGCGAGGCGGTTCGTCGTTCACGGACCCGCTCGTTGCGCGGCCGACGTTCCGCAACTGGGATCTGCCGGAGCGGCGGCAGATCTTCTCCGGCCTCAGGTGCGCCCGCGATGTCTAGCGCTGCGACCGGTCACCCGGCCCTGTACGAGGCGACGCACCGAGGTCTGCACGCCGAGCCGAAGGAGCTGCCCACCGTCTGGCTCTACGACGAGCGGGGCTCACAGATGTACGAGCAGATCACGCGGCT